>CAIQFD010000044.1 GCA_903870995.1 uncultured Methylophilaceae bacterium
AACCAACGTCCAATCACATTGACAGCAGATGCTGGCCAAGCGAAGACTTACGGTAATGCGGATGCGGTATTTACTTACGCGATTGAAGCTAACGGCACTAACCGTGGTTTGGTAGGTAACGACACATTCACAGGTGCACTAGCCCGTGCAGCAGGTGAAACAGTGGGTGCTTATGCAATCAACCAAGGCACGGTTGCTAACAGCAACTACGCGATTACTTATGTGGCTGATAACTACACCATCAACCAACGCCCAATCACATTGACAGCAGATGCAGGCCAAGCGAAGACCTACGGTAATGCAGATGCGGTATTTACTTACGCGATTGAAGCTAATGGCACTAACCGTGGTTTAGTAGGTAACGACACATTCACAGGTGCACTAGCCCGTGTAGCAGGTGAAACAGTGGGTGCTTATGCAATCAACCAAGGCACGGTTGCTAACAGCAACTACGCGATTACTTATGTGGCTGATAATTACACCATTACGCAAAAAGCGCTGACTGTGACAGCGAACGCACAATCATCAACTTACGGTACAGGTTTGGTATTAGGCTCAACTGCCTTTGCTACCGCAGGCTTGGTTGCCAATACGGGTGATGCTGTTAACAACGTGAGCCTGTTATTCAATGGTTCAAATTCAGTGCCAGCAACAAATAACGCCGGCACTTATACGAATGGCATTGTGGTGAGTGGTGCTTCAGGTTCTGGTTTAAGCAACTACAGCATTTCTTACGTTCATGCTGATTTGGTTATGAATAAAGCAACATTGACTGTGACCCCTGATGCGCAAAATAAAACATACGGTGATGCTAATCCAGTGCTTACACAAACCATCACAGGTTTTGTGAATGGTGAAAACTTAGTAAGTTCTGGGGTGGTGGGCACTGTGTTTGCGACAACAGCGGTAAATGCTGACACGGCAGTGGGCACGCATGTTTTAGTCGGTAATCGTGTTGGATACAGCGCAAGCAACTATGATTTTACGACAGCGAATGATGCAATCGTGATTGTTCGTCGCGGTATTACCGTGACTGCTGATGATACAAGTCGTGTGTATGGCGCTGCTAACCCAACATTTACCTACAGAGTAGCAGCGGATACAAATGCTGCTGCTAGCCGTGGTTTGCACAGCACTGATAACTTATCTGGTTTGCCAACATCAGCAGCCCTAGCTTCAACATCAGTGGGCACTGCAATGATTACGCAAGGTGATGTGACTAATGCTAACAATAATAATTACGACATTACTTTTGTAAACGGCACGATGGCCATTAACAAGGCGCGTTTGAGCTTGGTGGGTGAAAAAGTGTATAACGGGCAAATTGAATTTGAGTCTGCGCAAGCGAGAAGTTTGACTTTATTGGGTGCGCTTGGTGAAACTTTTGCTGTGAGTGGAAGTGCAACCATGAGCACTAAGAATGTTCAATCACATCAACAGTTATTAGATGTGAATGGTTTTGTCGTGACTAGTCAAAATAATGGTCTGCTTTCAAATTACGAGAACTTAGCGCCAGCGGATACTGATATCACAGTGACCGTTAGACCGATTACTTTGACGGCGCCAGTGCTAAATAAAACCTATGATGGCGGCTATACCTACAATATGACAGCAGCAGATTTGAATAACATGTCATTGCAGTTGGTCGGTGGCGATCGCGTGTCTTCTGCGACGGTTGGATTCTCAACTAAAGATGTCGGCCTCAATAAGCTTGTCACGCTATCTGCAGCAACGATTAATGATAGTAATGGTGGTGCTAACTACAATGTTTCGTTGGCTAATACAAGCACCAGCCTGATTAGCCCTGCGCCATTGACCATTACAGCAGTTTCTGAGGCTAAATTTGTGACTAAAGCAGATCCAAATTTTGGCGTGATTTATAACGGTTTTGTGAACGGCGAAACAGTGAGTGTGGTGTCAGCAGGTAATGTTCAATCTAGCGCGCCTTGTGCTAATACTGGTTGTACAAATATACCAGCGGGCAATTACAGCTTGAATCCAACTGGATTTTCGTCTTCTAACTACAACATCACTTATGTTGCTGGCACCTACACTGTCGTGCCAGCACAAAGCTTGTTGGTGCGCGTAAGCCCAGCGTCGGCGACTTATGGCAGCACGCCTAGTTATGTTATTACGCCTCAATATATGTCTTCAAATGGTGTTGTGAATACATTGAACGCTTTGGATAATGGCATCATCACCATCAATGACGGTGCAGGTAGCACAGCAAGTTTTGTGGTGAGCGCAAGCAATCCTGTTTACAGTAGTTCAGGTAAGTTGGTTGTTGGCGGATATAACTTGGTTGCAACGAATGCGACCGTATCGGGTGCTAACTTTAGTAACAACATGGTATTGGTTGGATCATTGGCTGTTGAGCCTAAGTTGCTCAATGTCAATCAACTGGGTATTTCTGGCATTTCTAAAGTCTACGATGGTGGCACCAACATCAGTGGTTTAGTGTTAGGCGTGAATGGGGCTCAATCTTCTGTTCGTCCTGGCGATGCGGTCATCATTACGGGTACAGGTACTTACCAAGATCGTAACGTAGGAACAAATAAAGCCATTGATATCAATATCGCTTTGAGTGGTAACGACGCACGAAATTACGCACTTTCTAGTACCCAAGTGACGAGTCAGGCAAATAATGTTTACGGTACGATTACCCAGCTTGCAAGCGTTTCATGGGTTGGTCCAACAACGGGTGGTCGTTGGTCAAATGCAAGCAATTGGCTCAACGGTGCGTTGCCTGATGCAGGTAACGTTGCACAAGTCGTTATTCCAAATGGCGTGAATATTATCTTTGATAGCGCGTTGGTAGGTCAGGTCAATAGTCGTATTGTAAACAATGGCACCATTACTTTTAATGGCGTGAATAACTTCAACTTTAACAGTGCTGTTTCTGGCACTGGTGATATTGATCAATCTGGCTTGGGCGCGCTGACCATGAGTGGTAACAACAGCTTTACAGGCAATGTAAACATTAATGGCTCTAGTTTAGTCTTGGCTAGCTTGAACGCTTTGGGTGCTGGTGCTGTCGTGTCTAACGGTGGTTATTTAGGCACAAGCACCACATTGAGTAGCTTGCGTGTGAATGGGGCGGTGATCTTAACAACGGACATTGCTACTGTTGGAAGTCAAACCTATAACGGCGCCGTGACTTTGGGAGCAGGAGATGCAGTTGGTAACACAATTACGCCGCTTAGCCTCACAGCAAATAATGCCAATATTACGTTTAATAGCACCTTGGATTCTGGTGCAGTATCTGCGGCAAGTCATCGTTCGTTGATGATCAATGCTGGCACTGGTACGGTTGCCTTTAACGGCCAGGTGGGTGCAACGCTGGTTAATACGCTTTACAGTGCATTTGTAGCGACTAGCCGCTTTTCTATCTATCAACTGGATGTGACTGCAGCATCTATCTTGGTAAAAGCAGATATCACCACACTTTATACCCAAACTTATCGCGGCGCTCTTGTCGTTGGTGATAATGGAACGAATGGACTTATCCGTACGTTGACTTCAATGGATCCAGCGATTGATATTATTGGCTCTATTGATGATGCAACGACAAATACACATAGTCTAGTGTTGCGTGCGATTGCGGAAACTTACGACCCTGCTAATCTGCCAGCAATTTCTATTACGGGTGATATTGGCGGTACAAACCCATTAAAAGAAGTGGTTAAAACAGTGATTGGGGTCCAAGATCCAAGTGCTAATTCCATGGTAGGTGACTTAGACCCAGGTGCGCTACCTACACCTCTGCATGTCAATTTACTTGGGACGGAGCATGCTTATGTTCCTCCAGTTCCAGACTCAGCTCGAAGCAATGGTTATGTGGCAACGCTTGCTCGCATCATTAAAGAGCAGGTGTTTAACGAGATGCCAAAAGCGCGTCAAACTATAGTTGAAATTGGTGAGGCAAGCGTTGCCGGTTGTTCTGACAGTGTCCGCGAGATGGGGCAATGTACAGCTAATTAATGTGCACGTGGCGTCGATTCTAGCAAGTAGATCTTTATCGTCGGAATTAAAGTCTTCTGGTGAATCTGCGGTTGGGGTGGTGGAGATTTAAGGGGATTTATTACCTACCTTTTTTCTTTAACGTAGCGCTTGTAAGTTTCTATCCAGTTGGTAGAGATTTGATGGCGTGCATCATCTAAGGGCAAAATGCCCTCACAAACGAGCTTATAGAGTTTAAATTCCAGGATATCTTTTTTCTGGGCATTCCACTCACTCAGTCTCGGCTGTGGCCATAGGTTGGATGGATTGCTTGGGTTGCCGCCAATGCTTAAGGGAATCAGGTGATCTTCTTCGTAGTGGGTTGGATTAATGTCTGCGTACCCGTAATCCTGTATTTGTTTTTTTTTGAGACTGTTGGTGAAGTAAACCGGTGGCCTGACTGTTTTTGTGTAGCCTCTCACGCAGATGGTGGTTTGAATATTGCTTTGCGTAATAGTGGCATCAATCGCCCCAGGGGTGAGTGATTGATCGGGCAAATCGCCAGCGATTGCGAGATGTTGAGTTAGTGCAAAAAGCAGGGCGGCATAAATACGATATGTTTTTATCATGAGAGAGCTTTAAAAGATTGAACGAAATGCGTCATGGAATTGTCATGACAGTATGATTATAGTTTAAGTGAATAAATCTACAATCAATCGTGATTTGGCTTTGCCAGAGGCGCCGCGCTTGAGTTACAATTGTGAAAATTTTGAGGTTGCCAGACTTCGCTGATTGCAATTGGCAATCATATATCGCTGTAAAAATTGGAGTTTTAACGTGCTGGAAAATTATTTTCCGATTCTTCTTTTTATCTTAGTCGGCTTAGCTGTTGGTGTAGGACCTCTTATCCTCGGAAAACTCGTCTCCCCAAGTCGCCCAGATGCGGCAAAAAATTCTCCTTATGAATGTGGCTTTGAGGCATTTGAAGATGCCCGCATGAAGTTTGACGTTCGTTATTATCTCGTGGCTATTCTGTTTATTCTTTTCGATTTAGAAATTGCATTCTTATTTCCTTGGGCGGTTGTGCTTAAGGAAATTGGCTTGTTTGGCTTTTTGGCCATGATGGTGTTCCTAGGTGTTTTGGTGGTTGGCTTTGTCTATGAATGGATGAAGGGTGCGCTGGAATGGGAATAATCGCTGGTCTGCTTAAGATGAAAGTAGTGAAATGAGCATCGAAGGTATTTTAGAAAAAGGCTTTGTCACGACGACGCTCGATACCGTCATTAATTACACAA
>CAIQFD010000045.1 GCA_903870995.1 uncultured Methylophilaceae bacterium
ACTCGCTGCGGTGTGTGCCAAACTAGGACGACTACCTACCAAGGCAGAGTACCTGCAAGTCGTGGGCGACACCATCAGCCAACATCACGCTCAAATCTATCAGTACCTGAACTTCAATTTGATGGATGAGTATAAAGCTAATATGGTGATTAGCTCTGGCAAAAAAATCATCGCAATTAATGCTGGCGCGGCAGTTTAGCTCTACTTTTAAAACAATAATTTTTAAATCATCACAATAATAATAAAACATCAGTGGGAGCAAGGATGAGTTCTATAGAATCAGTGATGCATGAAACACGGGTTTTCACGCCGAGTGATCAGCTACAAGCCAATGCAGCAGTAAAAGGCATGTCTGAATATCAAGCCCTTTGTAAAAAGGCAGGTGACGACTATGAAGGTTTTTGGGCTGAACTTGCACGTGAATTGCTTGACTGGAAAAAGCCTTTCTCCCAAACACTAGATGAGTCTAACGCGCCTTTTTATCGCTGGTTTGGTGACGGCGAGCTTAATGTTTCTTACAATTGTCTTGACCGCCACTTAGCGACACGCGCTAACCAAACTGCCATTATTTTTGAAGCAGATGACGGTAGTGTAAGCCATGTGACTTACCAAGACTTATATCACCGAGTTTGTAAACTCGCCAACGGCCTGAAGTCCCTAAAATTCAATACAGGCGACCGCGTCATTATTTACTTACCGATGGGCGTCGAAGCGATTGTCGCGATGCAAGCTTGCGCTCGTTTAGGCTTAACACATTCGGTCGTATTCGGTGGTTTTTCATCAAAAAGCTTACAAGAGCGCATTCAAGATACAGGCGCTCGTGCAGTCATTACTGCTGACGGCCAATTCCGTGGCGGCAAAGCATTGCCATTAAAATCTGCTGTTGACGAAGCACTCGCAATGCCAGGTTGTGAAAGTGTTGAAAAAGTCATCGTGTATAAACGTACTGGTTTAGCGATTGATTTTAATAGTCGTGACATTTGGTGGGACAATTTAATCGAGGGCCAAGCCAACACTTGTGAGCCTGTTTATGTAAATGCAGAACATCCCTTATTCTTGCTCTATACCTCCGGCTCTACAGGCAAACCAAAGGGTGTTCAACATTCATCAGCTGGGTATTTACTCCATGCCATGAACACCATGCGCTGGACCTTTGATGCCAATGAGAAAGACGTCTTTTGGTGTACTGCGGATGTGGGTTGGATTACAGGACATAGCTACGTAGCTTACGGGCCTTTGGCTTTGGGTGTTACTCAAGTGGTATTTGAAGGCATCCCTACTTATCCAGACGCAAGTCGTTTTTGGCGCATGATTGCTACACACAAGGTCAGCATTTTTTACACAGCGCCAACTGCAATTCGGTCATTGATTAAATCCTCCAGCACGAATCCTGAACTTCATCCGAAACAATATGATTTAAGTAGCTTACGTTTATTGGGTTCAGTGGGCGAGCCTATCAATCCGGAGGCTTGGATGTGGTATTACGAAGAAGTGGGCAATAATAATTGCCCTATCATGGATACATTTTGGCAAACCGAAACAGGTGGACATGTCATTACACCGTTGCCAGGTGTCACACCACTTATCCCTGGTTCTTGCACTTTACCCTTTCCTGGCATTCAAGCAGATGTCGTGGATGAAACAGGTAAAGATGTGCCTTGGGGTACTGGGGGCTTAATGGTGATTAAACGTCCATGGCCTTCGATGATTCGGACGATATGGAATGACGATGAACGCTATGTAAAATCCTATTTCCCAGAAGATTTGGGCGGAAAGCTTTACCTCGCTGGCGATGGTGCAATTCGCGATGCAGAAACTGGCTACTTCACCATCATGGGCCGTATTGATGACGTACTGAACGTCTCTGGTCACCGCCTAGGCACGATGGAAATTGAGTCTGCGTTGGTAGCGAATCCATTAGTAGCTGAAGCTGCCGTTGTAGGCAGACCGCATGACATCAAAGGAGAATCGATCGTCGCTTATGTCGTACTTAAAGGCAAAAGACCAGAAGGTGATGAAGCTAAAAAAACCATTGCCGAATTACGTGAATGGGTAGGTAAAGAAATCGGACCGATTGCAAAACCTGACGACATTCGCTTTGGAGATAATCTACCTAAAACGCGCTCAGGAAAAATCATGCGGCGCTTATTACGAAGCTTAGCTAAGGGCGAAGAAATCACCTCGGATATTTCGACTTTAGAAAATCCAGCGATTCTTGAACAACTGAAACAAAGCATCACTTAATTTTCAGTCAAAAAAGCAATCAACCAAGATGGGGCGCTTTGCCCCATCTGCCTGCCAGGCATAGCAATTTACATCAAGCGCATTCACGCTTATCATGCTGTCCGCGCGACTAGATATAAATCGCGATTTTTAATCAAAATAGGCAAAGCATTCATGTCAAATCAGCAAGTCGATGTTTTATTAGTGGGCGCAGGTGTGATGAGCGCAACGCTAGCGGCTATGCTAAAAGAGCTCGACCCCAACTTGTCGATTAAGATCGTTGAGCGTTTACCCAAAATCGCGGGAGAAAGCTCCGATGGCTGGAACAATGCTGGAACAGGTCACGCAGGCTATTGTGAACTTAACTACACACCACAAAATGCAGATGGCAGTGTGGCGATTAACCGCGCACTCAACATCAATGCTGCTTTTGAAGAGTCACTACAGTTTTGGTCTTACTTAGTCGAACAAAACATTTTAAAAGCCAAAGATTTTATCAACCCAACACCGCATCTCAGCTTTGTTTGGGGACAAGATAATGTCGCTTTTCTGAAAAAACGCTTTGATGGCTTGAGTCAACATCCCTTATTCCAGGACATGGAGTACAGCGAGGACGTTAGCAAGCTCAAGCAATGGATGCCATTGATTATGGAGGGCCGTGAAAATCAATCTGTTGCAGCCACCCGTGTTGATTACGGCACCGATGTAGATTTTGGTGCACTGACACGCGGCTTAATTTCACACCTTCAAAAACAAAATGCTTTTGAGTTAAAACTCAGCCACAGCGTGCGACGACTTAAGCAAGACAAACGAGGCATCTGGCATGTGGCTGTACATGATTTAATCAATAAAAAAAAATCACATACAATTAAAGCTAAATTTGTATTTTTAGGGGCTGGCGGCGGCGCATTACCGCTACTACAAAAATCACGAATTCCCGAAAGCAAAGGTTACGGCGGCTTTCCTGTTAGTGGCTTGTGGTTAGTATGCAAAAATCCTGACATCATTAAAGAACACAATGCAAAAGTGTATGGCAAGGCCGCCATCGGCGCACCGCCAATGTCTGTGCCACATTTAGATACTCGAATTATCAATGGCGAACCTGCTTTATTATTTGGCCCGTATGCTGGATTTACCACTAAGTTCCTCAAAAAAGGCTCCTTACTGGACTTGGTAAAATCATTCAAGCTCAACAATATGAAGTCGATGACATGGGCTGGTTTGCGCAATATGGATTTAACCCGTTATTTAATTGGCGAAGTATTTCAATCACCAGCCAAACGTTTAGATGCGTTGAGGCTATATTTCCCAAACGCCAAAACCGAAGACTGGCATTTAGCCACCGCCGGCCAACGCGTACAAATCATTAAAAACTGTCATAAAAAAGGCGGGAAATTAGAGTTCGGCACTGAAATTGTAACGGCTAAAGATGGCTCGATTGCTGCGCTATTAGGTGCATCGCCAGGAGCCTCAACTTCAGTGCAAGCGATGACCGAAGTCATTAAGCGCTGTTTTAGTGACCGCGTGCAAACGCAAGAATGGAAAGCAAAGATGCGAACTATGGTGCAGTCATATGGGCAGTCACTGATTGATGATGCTGAGCTATTAAAAGACATTCGCACTAGAACGCTAGAAACTCTCCAGCTTAGGAAGTAGACATAAAAAAGCCCAGCACTGCTGGGCTTTTCACTATCCACGACAAGCTACTTAAACTTCTCTTCATTCACAATTTTTTCTAGTAGCTTCTTAAAGTCTGCGCCGACCTCAGGATGACGTAAACCTAAACGCACTGTCGCCTCCATATAGCCTGCTTTAGAGCCGCAATCGTAACGGACGCCATCATAGCGATACGCCAAGATTTGCTCTTCAGCCAATAGCGCTGAAATACCATCTGTTAATTGAATTTCACCACCAGCACCTGGTTTTACATTATCCAAATGATGGAAAATTCGTGGCGTTAAAATATAACGGCCGACCACGCCCAATGTTGATGGCGCATCTTCTGGCTTTGGTTTTTCTACAATACCAGACACTTGTTCGATTTGCTCGTTCACAGGGGTCGTTGCCACAATGCCGTAGCTCTTGGTTTGCTCACGCGGCACATTCTGTACACCTAACAATGAACAACGGTAGTAATCATAAGCATCTACCATTTGCTTCATCACAGGCACATTGCCATCGAGCAGGTCATCTGCGAGCAACACCGCGAACGGCTCATCATTCACAACAGGCCGCGCAATACGCACGGCGTGACCCAAGCCCAATGCTTGTGCTTGACGGATATAAATGCAATTAACATGTTTAGGAATAATGTTTTGAACAATTTTAAGCAACTCTGTTTTACCGTTGCGTTCAAGCTCATTTTCCAATTCGTAAGCCATATCAAAATGATCTGGAATCGCGCGTTTATTACGACCGATAATAAAAATTAGATCCGTAATGCCGGCATCAATCGCCTCTTCCACTGCATATTGAATAAGCGGTTTATCAATAATCGGCAACATTTCTTTAGGATTTGCTTTAGTCGCAGGCAAAAAGCGTGTGCCAAGACCTGCCACTGGAAAAACAGCTTTTGTAACTTTCTTCATCGCGCTACCTTTGGTATTCATTTCGTATTATTCAGCAATCACTGCTTGATATTTTGATTTCAATTCATCCGTCAAATGTGGCGCCAATACTTGCAACATTTGCGCGAAAACTTTCGGATTGCCCGCAACAATATTACCTGTATCAATCCAAGTTTCATTACCTTCAAAATCGCCCACAATACCCCCCGCCTCTTGCACCAATAATGCGCCCGCAGCGATATCCCATTTAGACAAACCGATTTCCCAGAAACCATCAAACCATCCGGCGGCCACATAAGCTAAATCGAGCGCGGCTGATCCCGGACGGCGAAGACCTGCAGTATTCTTAATCATGTCTTTGAACATCCCAAGGTAGGTATCTAGATGCTTAAAATCACGAAATGGAAAACCAGTGCCTATCATCGCGCTTTGAAGTTTGGCACGGTTGCTCACACGAATACGCTTGTCATTTAGAAATGCACCGCGCCCACGCGTTGCTGTAAACAAATCATTACGGCTTGGATCGTACACAACTGCTTGCTCCAACTGACCGCGACTCATTAAAGCAATCGAAACTGAATATTGCTCAAAACCATGCAGAAAATTAGTCGTGCCATCCAATGGATCGATAATCCAAACGTGCTCAGCGTCGGTGCGATCGTTTCCACTTTCCTCACCGATAAAGCCATGCTCTGGATAAGCCTCTTGTAGTGTTTCGATAATTGCACGCTCTGCAGCATGATCGACTTCACTCACAAAGTCGTTGTAATTTTTACTATGTACTTTAATCGAACCCACATCTTGAGAGGCGCGATTGATGATAGCGCCAGCACGGCGCGCGGCTTTTACCGCATTCGTAAGCATTGGATGCATGTGTATTTTCCATTGTTGCCCGATGTCAGATTCCGACATCCGTATAGTAAAACTACATGAGGCATGATTAAAGAGCTGTTAAAATAACATTTTAATGCTTTATGCCATGACTTCCAAACTTAACTTACTAAATAATTTCCGTATCGTGCTTTGCCAAACCAGCCACCCCGGCAATATTGGCTCAGCAGCACGTGCGATGAAAACCATGGGGCTTACTCAGCTCTACTTGGTCCAGCCCAAACACTTCCCTGATAGCGAAGCAAATGCGCTTGCTTGCGGGGCTTTTGATTTACTCGAAAAAGCAGTGGTCTGTGACACGCTAGAAGACGCTTTAGCTGGCTGCGCCATCGCTATTGGCATGAGCGCGCGCAAACGCCAACTTTCACACGAGCTAATATCTGCACGTGAAGCCGCTATGCGTGCGGTAAATATTGCAAACGGTGAGCAAGCAGTTGCCTTGGTGTTTGGCACGGAAATGAGCGGTCTCTCTAATCGAGAGTTAGACTTATGCCAGTTACTTGCAATGATTCCGACCAACCCCGACTTTTCATCACTAAACGTCGCCGCAGCGGTACAGGTCATGTGTTACGAATTACGCATGGCAACAGACGAAGGCAATATTGAAAACACTGCTAACAAAGCACCGCTAGCGACCAGCGATGAAGTTGAAGGTTTTTATCAACATCTAGAAGAAACACTTATTAAAGTTGGCTTTTTAAACCCCAAAGAACCAAAAAAACTCATGCAACGAGTACGACGAATTTACGCACGCGCCAGCCTAGAAAAAGAAGAAGTCAACATTTTGCGTGGTATATTAAAGCTTACACAAAACCCACGAAGCTTTGGCGATAAAGAGTAAAGAATCATGTTTAAACACATTAAAGAAGATATTTCAGTCGTTTTTGAACGCGACCCTGCGGCAAGAACGCATTGGGAAATCATCACCACCTACCCTGGCGTTCATGCACTTATTATTCATCGCCTTTCACACTGGGTATGGCGTAAACGCTTTTTTTGGATAGCACGCTTTATTTCACACATAGGACGCTGGTTAACAGGCATTGAAATTCATCCTGGCGCGAATATTGGCCGCCGTGTATTTATCGATCATGGCATGGGCGTGGTGATTGGTGAAACGGCTGTGATTGGTGATGATTGCACGCTTTATCACGGTGTGACGCTGGGCGGCACATCATGGAACAAAGGCAAACGCCATCCAACATTAGAGCAAGGCGTAGTCATTGGTGCAGGTGCTAAAGTGCTGGGCCCAATCACAATTGGCAAAGGTGCGAAGATTGGTTCAAATGCTGTTGTGGTGAAAGACGTTCCAGAGAACGCTACCGCTGTTGGCATTCCAGCTCGCATACTTGAACAAGAAACCAATAAACAACGCGATGAGATGGCAGAAAAAATTGGCTTTTCAGCTTACGCAGTAAGCGACAATGCGAACGACCCGATGACCAAAGCGATTCATGCATTGCTTGACCATGCTGCTGCACAAGATTTGAAATTACAAGCAGTAATGGCGCAACTTAACAAATTAGGCGCCGATGTTGAATCAGATGCAGATGTGGGTAAAGCGTTTGATGTGGATGCTTTTAAAAAGCTCTAAAGCAAGAAACTATATAAATAACTGTTAAACGCCTTTATTTTCGCCGGCGCGAATCCATTGCAATAAGTTAGACCACTGCTGAATATCTCGCTTGACACGAGAAGGCGCCATATCAAACAAACTCAAGCCCTCTTCAGCAGCATGCACATAAACTTGTGCATTTCGAAGATACCCCATCACAGGAAAGCCACTTTTAGCTAAGTACTCTTCTAAGTTAAGGGCTGCTTTTGTTCTTGCATTCACACGCATTCCTACCATGGCTACAAAAGTTCGCTCTTTTCGCACTGCCTTTTCTTCTTTAAGCACCTCAAGAAAGTCTTGCGTCGCATTAATGTCAAAAGTAGAAGACTGCATCGGCACAATCACCCAATCCGCAGCTTTTACCGCATCACTCAGCTTATCGCCACGCAACCCCGCAGGGGAATCAATGATATTAATGTCTGCGCTCAGGCTACTCAGATGACCGCTTCTGCCATTCAATGCATGAATCAGTGGCAACTCTAATGAACGACGCTCTAGCCAACCAAGCGAAGACTCTTGCCTATCCATATCAGACAACACCACATGGCGACCCCGGCGTGCAAAATATCCTGCCAAATTGGTCGCAAGGGTTGTTTTGCCGCTTCCCCCTTTAGGGTTAGCGACGAGGAAAGTTTTCATTACTTACTAGCAACAGGATTTGTAACTAGCGTAGGCTTAACGGAAGTTTTCACTTCAGCAACAGGCTTAATCGCAGGCGCTGGCTTAGTGGCTGGCGATACTTTTGCAACCACTGGCTTGGCAGCTTTTGATTTGCTCACTTTAGCTTTAGGCAAAACTTTAACAGTCTCAGCTTTTAATTTATTTGCTTTAGCCGCCTTCTCCTCCGCTTTTAGCTTTGCTTTAGCCGCCTTCTCCTGAAGCACAGCCATGTTAACGCGCCACTCTTGCAGCTGCTCGTCTTCCAATTCCAACTGAATTGCAATCGCCTCTTCAACCGTGAGCTTTTCCTTTTGCAGACGCTTCGGCAACTTACCGCCCATACGAGAAAGTACTCGGTCACGATCTTCATCACTTAATTTTTTAGCTTTTGCAATGTAATCAACATTCACAGTTTTCATAGCATACTTTCCTCTTAGTAATAATTGATTGGGTTATATATTCATATTGTACGGGCATTAGCGCAGGACTTCTGTTACGTTTTTGTGACAAAAAAACACGAAAATAAACATAAAAGTCAAAGGTAAAAAATTTCACAAATTTTTAATAAAAGTCGCCATAAACCACCCTAGAATTATTCAAACATAGATGGATGTGGACATGACCAAACAAACATACGCTGATCAATCTCATCGACTAAAATTTGCTTTAGTGACCGAGACTTTCAAACCAGAAATCAACGGTGTTGCAATGACACTGGGTAAAATAGTTGACCAGCTCGCCAACAAACAACACCAAGTTCAAGTGATTCGACCCAAACAGTCCGAACAAGACCTTGTAAGAAGCAGCGCTTACGTTGCAGAATACTTAGTCGCAGGCATGCAAATTCCTTTTTACCGCCACTTAAAATTTGGATTTCCAGCCAAAAATTTACTAATAAAACGCTGGTTAGAAAATCGACCTGATGTGATCCATATTGCCACAGAAGGTCCATTGGGTTGGTCTGCATTGCAAGCCGCCAAACAACTTAAGATTCCTGTCATTAGCTCTTACCATACCAACTTTCACCATTACTCAAAACATTATGGCGCAAGTTTTCTAATGAAGCCGATTGAAAGCTATTTAAGGTGCTTTCATAACCAGACCCTAGCCACACTTGCTCCGACTGAAAAAGTAGTTAAAGCGCTAGAACTCAGTGGATACAAAAACGTGTCGCTGATGGCAAGAGGGGTTGATGCAAACCAATTCAATGCTTCCAATCGCTCAGAGAATTTACGCAAAAGCTGGGGTGCAAGTCATGAAGACCTCGTTGTGATTCATGTAGGTCGACTCGCAAAAGAAAAAAATATTCATCTAGTGATAGAGGCGTTCAATATCATTCAAAAAACACAAGCAAATGCAAAACTTGTGTTTGTTGGTGATGGCCCCTTACGAGAAGATCTTGCCCAGAAATGTCCACAAGCCATTTTTAGCGGCAGTCAGCAAGACAAATCCCTTGCGGAACACTACGCATCTGCTGATTTGTTTTTATTTCCTAGCATCACCGAAACCTTTGGCAACGTGGTGCCCGAAGCGCTGGCAAGCGGCTTATGCGTGGTCGCTTATGACTATGCTGCAGCAGGAGAGATCATCAAACACGGCAGCAATGGCATGCTAGCGCAATTCAATCAAAGCCAAGATTTTATTAAGACAGCATTTGATGCGGCTAACAACCTAGCCTCTCGTAATCAGTGCAGAGCGCAATCAGCGGCTAGCATTGCAAATATCCGTTGGGATAATGTGACTGACCAATTAGAAAGACTTTTGTACGCAACAGCGAATGGATTTAAACAAAACAGATCACTCAACAAAAAACGGATAAAACAAAGAGCAATACGCTTAGCGCTTCATAAAAAACTCAACCTCATTAAACCCTAACAGATACTTACCAGCCTCAGTTCACCTCGCCCAATTAATACTTGACTAAAGTATTGGGTTATTATAATATTTTCCTATGTTAACGGTGTCGTCCTGCCAATAACAACCCACTTATAAAAACCGCCAGGAAGAGAAAATGCGATTAACCACTAAAGGTCGATTTGCAGTGACTGCGATGCTAGACCTCGCTATCAATGAGGCAGACAAGCCCGTGACATTGGCTGGAATTAGCGAACGCCAAAGCATTTCTTTGTCTTATTTAGAGCAACTTTTTAGCCGATTACGCCGTGGCGGTCTCGTTAAAAGTGTGCGTGGCCCTGGTGGCGGTTACCGAATTGCAAAAGCACTAGAAGAAATCACCGTGTCTGAAATCATCAGTGCTGTTGATGAACTGATTGACGCAACACAATGTGGTGGTCATGAAAACTGTCTAGATGAAGGCCGTTGCATGACGCATGACTTGTGGACTAGCTTGAATGTGAAAATTCTCGAGTATTTATCTGGGGTGAGCCTAGCGGATTTAGTTGCAAGTAATGAAGCTAAATCTAAAGGACAAAGCAAACCTATCGTTTTTAACGCAAAAAAAGACTTTGCGACAGAAGCGCTAAGCAATTAAACCGTAGATTAAAACATTATGTCCAATCAACACATTTATCTCGACAACAACAGCACTACACTTTTAGACTCGCGCGTGCTTGAGTCTATGCTGCCTTTTATGCAGCACCAATATGGCAATCCTACTAGCCGACATTTATTCGGACGGGCTGCACGTCAGGCTTTAGATCAAGCACGTGAGCAAGTTGCTGAGGCTTGTGGTGCACATCCTTCACAAGTTGTTTTCACCTCTAGTGGGACAGAGGCGAATAATTTTGCTATTCATGGCATGGCTAGCAACAATGAAAATGCCAAGCAAATCGCCGTGAGTGCCATTGAACACCCCGCTGTCACACGCCCAGCTTTTGCATTGCGTGAAAATGGTTATCGCGTTGCAGTGATTGCCGCGGACCATTTCGGCAACACAGACCCATTAAGCCTAGAAGTTGCTTTAGAAAAGCCAACCAGTCTTGTATCTGTCATGCTTGCCAATAACGAAACTGGCGTGATTCAAGACATTGCAAAACTAGCTGAAATTGCCAAATCAAGAGGCGCCTTATTTCACACCGACGCAGTGCAAGCACTTGGCAAAATACCTTTAGACTTTTCTACTCTGGGCGTTAATGCCATGACAGTTTCTTCACACAAAATTAATGGTCCGCAAGGTGCTGGCGCATTGATTTTAGATAAGCGTGTAGACATCAAACCACTATTGCATGGCGGCGGACAAGAAAAAGGCTTACGTAGCGGCACTGAAAATGTGGCCGCAATCGTGGGCTTTGGTGCAGCATGCGCCTTGATTAAAGATGAACTTGCCTCTCGCGAAAAAATCACCAGCCAATTACGTGACACATTAAACATGGGATTGAAAGATTTGGGTGCCACAATCTTTGGCGACAAAGCTATGCGTTTACCAAACACCAGCTTTTTCGCCTTTAATGAAATTGAAGGCGAAACCTTAGTCATGGCGTTAGATCGTAAAGGGTTTGCAGTAGCCAGCGGCTCAGCATGTTCTAGTGACAGCACGGAACCTAGCCATGTCTTGATGGCGATGGGCATTTCGCCTGACTTGGCACGTGGCGCGATTCGCGTGAGTTTCGGCACAAACAATACAACAGAACAACTAAACGCTTTTTTAACTGTCTTACAGAGTGAAGTACAACGTTTACGCCAACTCACGGCTGTTGCAGTTTGAAAGTGAAAAGCATTAGCAATTTAAGACTTACAGGAAATATATGACAGTAAAAACACCAATTTATCTCGACTATTCAGCGACCACACCAGTAGACCCGCGCGTGGCTGAAAAAATGATTCCTTACATTACGGAGCATTTTGGCAACCCCGCTTCACGCAGCCACCCATTTGGCTGGACAGCAGAGCAAGCGGTTGAAGAAGCGCGCGATGAAGTCGCAAAGCTGGTCAATGCTGACCCACGTGAAATTGTGTGGACGTCAGGCGCAACGGAGTCAAATAACTTAGCGATCAAAGGCGCAGCTAATTTCTATAGCGGCACTAAAGGCAAACACATTATTACTGTGCAAACCGAGCATAAAGCGGTAATTGATACTGTGCGCGAATTAGAACGCCAAGGCTTCACAGCAACCTACCTAGCGCCGGAACCGAACGGCTTAATCGATTTAGAAAAATTTAAAGCCGCCATTCAGCCAGATACGGTTTTAGCATCAGTGATGTTTGTAAACAATGAAATTGGCGTCATTCAAGACATCACAGCAATCGGCAATATCTGCCGAGAAAACAACATCATTTTCCACGTAGATGCAGCACAAGCTACAGGAAAAGTAGAGATTGATTTAGAAAAGCTACCAGTAGATTTAATGAGCTTTTCAGCTCATAAGACTTACGGCCCTAAAGGTATCGGCGCTTTGTATGTTCGCCGTAAACCTCGCATTCGTATTGAAGCGCAAATGCACGGTGGCGGCCATGAGCGCGGCATGCGCTCTGGCACCCTAGCAACACACCAAATCGTTGGCATGGGCGAAGCATTCCGTATTGCTCGCTTAGAAATGAAAGCAGAAAATTTAGAGGTGCGTCGCTTACGTGATCGTTTGTTAGCTGGCCTTGAAGAGATAGATGAAGTCTACGTGAATGGCGATATGCAACACCGCGTCCCACACAACCTCAATATCAGCTTTAACTTTGTTGAAGGCGAATCGCTGATTATGGCAGTGAAAGACATTGCCGTTTCTAGCGGCTCAGCATGTACATCTGCGAGCTTGGAACCAAGTTATGTGCTTCGTGCTTTAGGGCGTTCTGACGAACTTGCACACAGCTCAATTCGTTTTTCTATCGGTCGCTTCACGACCGAAGAAGACGTCGATTACACCATTGCGTTGATGAAGAGCAAGATTGGCAAGCTACGTGAGCTATCTCCACTTTGGGAGATGCATTTGGATGGCGTAGATTTAAGTAAAGTTGAGTGGGCAGCCCACTAAAAGGAGTATCAAAATGGCATATTCAGACAAAGTCCTAGACCACTACGAAAATCCTCGTAATGTAGGCACATTAGACAAAAATGATCCGCACGTTGGTACCGGCATGGTCGGCGCACCGGCTTGTGGTGACGTGATGAAACTGCAAATTAAAGTGAATGATAGCGGCATCATTGAAGATGCTAAATTCAAGACTTATGGTTGCGGCTCTGCAATTGCATCTAGTTCACTCGTGACAGAGTGGCTTAAAGGTAAAACGCTAGATCAAGCTGCTGAAATCAAAAATTCAGCGATTGCCGAAGAGCTCGCCTTGCCGCCAGTAAAAATTCACTGCTCTGTATTAGCGGAAGATGCAATCAAAGCGGCTGTTGCTGATTTAAAGTCAAAACAACCGGCTTAATTTTAAGGTAGAACAATGGCAATCACATTGACAGAAACGGCAGCACAGCGCGTTGAGAAATTTTTAGCTAACCGTGGTAAAGGCATAGGCCTGCGCCTTGGCGTTAAAACCACGGGCTGTTCTGGCATGGCTTACACACTCGAGTTTGTGGACGACATGCAACCTGAAGACACTGCATTTGAAAGCCATGGCGTGAAAGTGATTGTTGATCCTAAAAGCTTGGTTTATATCGATGGCACTGAATTAGACTTCACCAAAGAAGGCTTAAACGAAGGATTTAAATTCAACAACCCTAACGTCAAAGATGAATGCGGTTGCGGTGAAAGCTTTACTGTTTAAGTCGCGGTATGGGATTGCTACAAAGAAATTATTTTGAGTTATTGGGCTTACCCACACAATTTGAAGTTGATTTAGCATTGCTCGATCAGCATTATCGCCAACTACAATCTGAAGTACATCCCGACCGTTTTGTAACAGCATCTGCAAATGATCGCATGCAATCCATGCAAGTTGCTACGCAAGCGAATGAAGCTTATCAAACATTAAAAAACAGCACAGCACGTGCACGCTACCTTCTTCAGCTACAGGACATAGAAACCCTAGAAGAAAGCAACACCGCAATGCCAGCGGAATTTTTAATGTTGCAAATGGAGTGGCGTGAAGCGATTGATGACGCAAGTAGCGCAAAAGACATTACAGCTTTAGATACACTGTTAGCCGAAATCAAAAGAATGGCAAAATCACTTACACAAGAGCTGAGTGTTCAATTCAGTGATAATGCCTATGAGCGAGCCAGCGAGAGCGTCAGAAAACTTAGCTTTATTGATAAAATTAGCGCTGACATTCATCGCGCAATCGAACAACTAGAAAACTAAAGATATAAGTAAAGCAAATGGCCTTATTACAAATCGCAGAACCAGGCATGAGCGCCGCGCCTCACCAGCACAAACTGGCGATAGGCATCGACCTTGGCACAACAAATTCACTGGTTGCGACGGTACAAAGCGGAATGAGTACCGTGCTTCAAGATGAGCATGGTCACGCCTTGCTCCCCTCCGTCGTGCGTTATTTAGAAAATGGCACTATTACGGTAGGCCACATTGCGCAGGCTGCACAGAGCGCAGACCCCAAAAATACCATTAGCTCCGTTAAGCGTTTTATGGGACGCGGCATCAATGACATTCCTGATACCACCCATATTCCCTATAAGTTTCGCGATACTGACGCTGGGATGGTACAGATTGAAACATGTGCCGGCATTAAAAGTCCTGTAGAGATTTCTGCTGAAATTCTTCGCTCGCTCAAAGCGCGAGCTGAAAAGGCACTAGGCGGCGAACTTACTGGCGCTGTGATTACCGTGCCTGCTTACTTTGATGATGCACAACGCCAAGCCACTAAAGATGCGGCCCGATTAGCGGGCTTAACCGTTTTACGCTTATTAAATGAACCCACTGCAGCAGCAGTAGCTTATGGGTTAGATAATGCGTCTGAAGGTGTGTATGTCATTTACGACTTAGGTGGCGGGACATTTGACGTATCTATTTTGCGCTTATCCAAAGGGATTTTTGAGGTGCTCTCCACCAATGGCGACTCCGCATTGGGTGGCGACGATTTTGACCACCGTATTTTCTGCTGGATATTATCAGAAGCACAACTGCCGCCACTCAATCAAGAAGATACAAGGCTCCTGCTTACAAAAGCCCGCGAAGTCAAAGAATGGCTGAGCGAGAATCCTGAAGCACAAGTCACCAGCGTATTAAGTACTGGCAAGCTCATTAACATCAAGCTAAGTGCCGACAAATTAGTCGAGCTTACACAAAACCTTGTTACAAAAACGCTGAATCCAACCCGCAAAGCCTTGCGCGATGCAGGCTTGTCTATCGAAGAAATCAAAGGTGTAGTGATGGTCGGCGGCGCAACTCGCATGCCGCAAATTCGCCAAGCCGTAGCTGACTTTTTCAAGCAAGAACCTCTCACCAACTTAGACCCTGACAAAGTGGTTGCGCTTGGCGCAGCCACTCAAGCAAACGTACTAGTGGGCAATCGTAGCGATGATGACTTACTGTTACTTGATGTTATTCCTTTATCGCTTGGCTTAGAAACCATGGGTGGTTTAGTGGAGCGCGTGATTCCTCGTAACGCCACATTGCCTGTGGCGCGCGCGCAAGACTTCACAACATTCAAAGATGGCCAAACTGCCATGAGCATTCATGTGTTGCAAGGTGAACGTGAGCTAGTTTCAGATTGTCGCTCTCTAGCAAAATTCGAGTTGCGTGGCATCCCCCCAATGGCTGCTGGTGCGGCGCGTATTCGCGTCACTTTCCAAGTGGATGCCGACGGCTTGCTTTCAGTCACGGCACGTGAGCAATCAAGCGGCGTAGTGGCAGATATCGTGGTAAAACCCTCCTATGGATTATCTGAGGATGAAATCACCAACATGCTTAAATCATCATTCGGTTCAGCGGAGCAAGATAAACAGGCGCGCGCCTTAAGAGAGGCTATTGTAGATGCTGACCGCTTGATTGAAGCCATTAATGCAGCGCTTGCTCAAGATGGAAATCTCTTAAGCGCAGATGAGAAATCAGCGATTGAAGCGCAAGTACAAGCATTAAAAACCACCAGCCAAGGTAGTGATAAAGATAGCATCATTAAAGCCGTTGAAGTGCTGAATCACGAAACAGAGAGCTTTGCCGCTAGACGCATGGACGCTTCAGTGAAGCAAGCTTTTGCTGGGCAAGACTTAAACAAATTAGAACTTTAGAAGGCGGAATAAAATGCCACAAATTATCGTATTGCCACACGAAGAGCTTTGTCCAGAAGGGGCCGCGTTTGAGGCAAAAACAGGCGAATCTATTTGCGATAGCTTACTCAACCATGAGATTGATATCGACCACGCCTGCGACAAAGTTTGTGCTTGCACCACATGCCACGTGATCGTGCGTGAAGGCTACAAAGCGCTTAACCCAGCAGAGGACCAAGAGGAAGACTTACTCGACAAGGCTTGGGGTCTAGAGCCTAACTCACGCCTCTCATGCCAAGCCATTGTGGGCACCACTGATTTAGTCGTAGAAATCCCTAAATACTCGATCAACATGGCAAAAGAAGGCCATCGCTAGGTCAAACTTTAAAATCCTCAACTATTTAACAATTTGTCTTATTACTGCAATAATCAAATCATAAAATACGTCCCGACTGATTAACAAATCGTTCACTCCTAATTTTATTAGAGCGCCTTAAAGTCGCTCTATTTTTTTATCTCCCTAGGTGAGAAAAAATGAAGATCTTTTTTATTAGCTGGATCATTTCTGCTGTGCTATTTACAAGCTTTGCAAGCCATTACAAATTATTTGGCTTCAAAACGCTTGCTAAAACAGCTGGCAACCTCGTTGTGCTTTTCTCTTTAGGTGTTTTTATTTTCTCAATAGGTTGTCTAATTTATCGAGAAGCGATGATTTATGCCCTCGTTTCTTAATAGATTTATCTTCAATTTGCCACATAAGTGAAACATTACAAGCGCATCCTTTAATCCTATATTAAGGAATACAAAAGAAGCCAAAAATGATTGAAGTGATGAAGTTAATCAGAACAAAAAAAACAGCAGAAATCAACTCACCGCAAATCCATCAACGCGTTTTAAATAGCATCCACCAAATTTCTAAAGAAGAGATTTTCAGAACAGCTAATGCAATGAGCATTATCAGCGAACACCTAAAAACAAAAAAACAAGAAAAACAAGAAAAACAATCAACAGACATTACCCCTGTCTATCTTGTTTTTTAGGGCTCAGTTTTAAAGAAAACTCCCTTTAGAGCGTCCTTCGTGGCGCTCTTTTTTTCACATAAATTTCATGTAGTCTTAACAATAGCCAGCCGTCATGCTTGATAAGATACGCACAACTTAAATATGACCAGTGCTTTTCCTTAGACTAAATCACGTTCAGGCTTAATTAATTACTCAATAGGTGAACGTTCGTGCCAGAAACCATCGGCTTCTTCGACTTTAAAGTCATCAAGCATCATCAGGATTACCTCAACTTTTCCATTATCTTTAGCTTTGGCAAACACTACTGCGAAGTCACTGGCATGGGATGGTTAGGGGAACAGAAAGTGCATTACTACATTAGCAGCATTGTGATGAATAAAAAACATGCTTCATTTACAGAAGCAAAAGAGGTCGGTATTGCGGTCGTACAAGACAGCGCCATATTTGAGTATTTACAACTCGACCATTTAACCAAGTCTTACATCAAAACCAAACTACTAAATGTCTGATGCTTTTATTGGCTATTTGGCCCAGTCATTAAATATAGCTGACCGCCTTCTACCAATTCAAGATCACTAGATTTTGCATGCACTTGTAACGAGCCTAAATAGTAACGCTTATTTGCACCAAACCAAGGGGCTTTGCGCACCAAATCGGTAATTTCAATAATCCCTGAATTTTCTTCATCTTGCGTTAGAAAAGCTGGGCTGTTTTTATCTAAAAAAGCCTCTGGTGCTACTCTAAGTATTTTGTCAGCCTTACCAGTTTTTGGGTCAAATTGCCAAATCGACGCCATGTGAGGGTTATCGCCAGGATCTTCTTCCACTAAGACTTTGCCATCGCCCGCCACTGTGATGTTGTCAAACATCTGCGCACCAATATCGCGAGCATTCAACACCACTTTAATTGCGCCGCCCTTTTCTGGCTGAGTCATATCATCAAAAGCGAGTTGGAATAATTGACTGGTACCATCTATCTTATCTGTGGTGGCAAAGTAGAAAATATTCGGGTGATTTAGATCCCAAGCGCCATCTTCAGGACGCATAAAATTAGCTACTCCAGCCTTCAGCCCTGTTTTTTCTAAATCATCACCGGACATGGCGGAAACATCACCCAAGTTAGCAAAGCCAAAACGGTTGCCATCCATTTTTATGGCATACAAATTGCCACCCATCAAGCCAGCAAGCTCTACAGGGTTACCAGCAGCACGCTTTTCACCTACATACATATATACTTGACCGCCAGGGCTATCATCCATGCCCATCACCACGGTTTTAATGCCTGTGCTCGGGTTAGCCACGGCATTTTCCCAAGCGAACTTACCTAAGTAAGGTAGCTCATAGCTGATGCCTTTTTGCTCACCCGTTACCACATGAGCAAAAGCACGGCCTCCCTCGCGGTCTTCTTCACCGTTCATAAACAAACGACCATTAAACCCCTTGCCAGAGGCCGCATCATATAAGGCACTCAAAGCAGGTAAATCAGCAGAACATAAACGGTTGAAACTATACGCGGGCGCGTTTACATGCTTTTGGTCATCAGGCAACCAAAGTTTTACCTGCTTAATTAAATCCTCACCTACCGTTATTTTTAATGTCGCAACATCTAGAGTCCATTGCGACACAAATGCACCACGTCCAAAATGCTTGCGGCTTTTACCTTGATCATTACCAAGCTCATGATTCATATAAATCGACAGCGTACCATCGCCATTATCCTGCGCACCCAAGCCATCGGGAATGCCGACCATGCGGTAGCCTTTAGAACCAACGCTGTCGCCAACACTCAACAAAGGCTTTACCTGCCAAGACTCAGAAATTGGTTTTAACCAAGCGGGTTTAGTAGACACCTCCTCCGCGTTCGAAGTCATTCCTGTAGCTAATACAGCGCAAAAAATAATGAGCTTTATTAATTTCATCGCAATTCACATTTCATATAGATAAAAAAACGGCACCCCTAAGGATGCCGTTTTTAATTTTACTAGCCTAAGATTTAACTCTTAGAACTTGTAAGTCAAGTCAAACTGCATTAAATCAAAGTCTTTTAAGTTAAGAGCAAGGTCGTTACCGCCGCCAACTGCAGCAGCTAGAGCATTGTTCTTACGTGTAGCGTGACCATAAGCAAAGTTAAACAATACATTGTCTTGAATATTGTATTGCGCTTTGAATGTTGTACCTTTCATATTTACGCGTGAATCCATGAAGTCTGAATCAACTGCATTTTGGTCAACTGAGTAAACACCAACATCTTGGTACCAAATACGTGCAGACCAATCACCTTTAGCCATCTTATTGCCTTCAAAGGATTTCAAGTCTTTAGTTGAGCCGACTGCAATACCCAACATCCATGCTGTGTCGTCATTACCTGCTGCTTGAACTGCGTTACGTGCCGTGCCTGATGCTGTTGCAGCAACCGCTTTATTGAAACGATCACTACCACTAGTGTTATAAACGTAATCACCGAATACACGAACACCAACACTTGGCGTAGCCATATAGTTAATTTCCGCTGGGATTTCAATCGTATCTACATCATTCACTGCATAGTTAGCAGAAACGGCTGCTGTAGAAAGACCTGGTTTGAAATTTACACCAGCATTATTATGCGTTATTGTTGAATATGTTAAACCAGCTTTAGCAGAAGTACGGTCGTTAAATGTATATTTTGCACCGCCTTGGAATGCTAACAATTCTGAAGTAACAGTTGATACGGCAGTAGGCGTATCAATGTAGCTTCTGTCGCCTTTATATTGCCATTGACCAGCAACACCAAATAACTCAGCTTGGTCATTCAACTTATATTTAACTTTTTCTGACAAACCCTCAACCGTTAAGTCAGCATCCCACACCATTGGTGTTGTATACAACGGGTTATCCATACGGCCAGCTTCAACAGTTAGCCAGTCAGTAGCCTTGTAACCAATCATTGCACGTTTTACTAATAAAGCTTCTTTATCATTTAAAGAACCTGTAGCTTTACCAAATGTTGCATTGTCTGATCTGCCGTTAGCACCCATTGCAAAAGCTAAGTCAGTGTAGAAGTCGCCAGATTCTGTTTTAACACCCGCAGTAAGTTTATAACGTGCACGATCTCTAGTTTGATTGTTGTTAACAACTGCACTGTTTGAGTAGCCAGAACCTTGACGGTCTTCAAAACGAACACGTACGTCACCGTAAATAGTCGCGTTATCAATCGCATCAGAAACTTTTAGTTTTGAAGCTTTTTTCAAAGCCTTAGCTTGACCAGCAGCTTCATCAGTACGGCCCTTGTTTAATAAAGCGCCTTCTTCTTCTGTCAACACGCCTTTAGCTACAAGCGCGTTGACGATGTCAGTTGTTGAATCAGCCATTGCGTTCGCACCAAAGCCGAACATCAAAGCACCCGCTACCGCAGCAACTACACCACGCATTTTGATAGATTTCATAAATACTCCCGTTAAAAACCAAAAAATAGAACAAAAATTCTTTTGTTAAACCTTCAACACGGGTGCGATTCTGACGACCGAATATTACAGTTATATGACAATAAGTGATTTAGTTGGACTATGTTGTAAAAATACAACATCACGCCGATGAGATAGATGCTTTATGATTGTATGACCAGCGACACAAAGAAAATCTTATCCTTTATTTCTTGCATCTATATGACAACAATAAAAATTCAAGCAAAACAAAACATCTCACTAAAGCAGGCTTTGCTATATTGGCTAAGGCTAGGTTTTATTAGCTTTGGTGGCCCTGCTGGACAGATTGCCATCATGCATCAAGAATTGGTCGTAGAGAAACGCTGGATTTCCGAAGCCCGATTTTTACATGCGCTTAATTTTTGTATGTTGTTGCCTGGCCCTGAGGCCCAACAGCTAGCTATTTATATCGGCTGGTTGATGCACAAAACCATTGGGGGCTTAGTCGCTGGCCTGTTATTTATCTTGCCATCATTCTTTATATTAGTCGGCTTGGGCGTTGTGTATATGCAATTTGGTGATTTGCCCAAGATGCAAAGCATTTTTAGTGGGATTAAACCTGCTGTAGTGGCAATTGTTTTATTTGCGGCTTATCGGATTGGCTCCCGTACACTGAAACATCCTTTACTCATGCTGATTGCGGCGCTATCTTTTATAGGGATTTTGATTTTCCAATTACCGTTTCCTCTAATAGTGTTACTTGCAGCCATTTTTGGATGGGTGGCAAGCCATTGGATACCTCACGCATTTAAGGCTTCCGCTCACAAACCAAATGAAAGCATACCGCACTTACCCGCACTGATTGATGACGATACACCTATTCCTGAACACGCAAAATACAGCCTGAAGCATTTAATCAAAATTGGCACTTGGGGCTTAGGAGTTGGCGGCATTGTTTTTTATTTATTAGTACAGATTTTTGGCTTCGATGACTTGCTTAGCCAAACCGCTTTATTTTTCACTAAGGCCGCCTTATTAACCTTCGGTGGGGCTTATGCGGTTTTACCTTATGTGTACCAAGGGTCAGTAGAACATTACCATTGGATATCCGCGACGCAAATGATGGACGGTTTGGCGTTAGGCGAGACTACACCTGGCCCACTAATTATGGTGATTACCTTTATTAGCCTTGTAAGTGGATGGGTAAATAATGCACTCCCGCATTCACCGCTTTGGATTTCGGGCTTAGCTACGGCTGGCATTGCAACCTTTTTCACATTTTTACCTAGCTTTGTGATGATTTTTTTAGGCGCGCCATTTATTGAAACCACTCGAAGCCAACTCAAACTCGCGGCTCCTTTAACTGCTATTACAGCCGCGGTGGTTGGTGTGATTTTGAATTTGGCGGTATTTTTTGGATTGCATACTTTTTGGCAAGAAAAAACCCAGCAACTCAACATTGCTGGGTTATTCATTGCTGCTTTAGCGTTTATCGCATTGACCAAATTTAAAGCAAATACGCTGATGGTAATTATCAGCAGCGGTCTGATTGGACTAGCGCTAGGCTATATGCCTTAAACCTCTTTACGCATGTGCGGGAATAAAATCACGTCACGAATGCTTGGACTGTCTGTGAGCAACATCACCAATCGATCTATACCGATACCGCAACCACCTGTTGGTGGCATGCCGTACTCAAGCGCACGAATAAAGTCCGCATCGTAATACATCGCTTCATCATCGCCCGCCTCTTTAGCCGCCACTTGTGCGTGGAAACGTGCCGCTTGATCTTCAGCATCATTTAACTCTGAGAAACCATTTGCAATTTCACGGCCAGTAATAAACAGCTCAAAACGTTCTGTAATTTCAGGGTTTGCATCTGAAGCCCTCGCCAATGGTGAAACCTCAATTGGGTAGTCAATAATATAAGTCGGCTCCCACAATTGGCTTTCTGCTGTCTCTTCAAACAAAGCTAATTGCAATGCCCCTATGCCAGCATGGTCAAACGCTTTAACCCCAAACTTGAGCAACTCTTTACGTAAGAACGCCTCATCTGCTAATTGCTCTGCAGTGTATTGCGGCGCATATTTATTGATCGCACCCACAATGGTTAAACGTTGGAACGGCTTGCTAAAGTCTAGTTCACGGCCTTGGTATTGCAAAGTTGCTGTTCCGCAGGCTGCCATTGCCGCAGCACGAATGCAATTTTCTGTGTAGTCCATTAACCATTTATAGTCAGTATAAGTGGCGTAGAACTCCATCATGGTAAATTCTGGATTGTGACGAACGCTGACGCCTTCATTACGGAAGTTACGGTTTACTTCGAACACTCGCTCAAAGCCACCCACAATTAAGCGTTTCAAATATAGCTCTGGGGCAATACGCAAAGTCATTTGCATATCTAACGCATTGTGATGCGTCACAAATGGCTTAGCTGAAGCGCCACCCGGAATTGGATGCAACATCGGTGTTTCCACTTCCAAGAACTCGTTATCCACCATGAAATTACGGATCGCAGAAACGATTTTGCTACGTGCTTTGAAAGTATTGCGTGTTTCCTCAGAAACAATCATATCCACATAGCGTTGACGATATTTAATCTCTTGATCTGCCAAGCCGTGGAATTTTTCAGGAAGCGGTCGCAGTGATTTAGTGAGTAAACGCAGCTCGCTCACTTTGATAGAAAGCTCACCAGTTTTAGTCTTGAATACCACACCAACGGCGGCAACGATATCGCCCAAATCCCAATGTTTGAATGACTCGTAAATCTCTTCGCCGATATTATCT
>CAIQFD010000046.1 GCA_903870995.1 uncultured Methylophilaceae bacterium
AAAGATGGCAATGACCACACAAGATACCGCTAAGATCGTCGCAGACTTTCAACGCGCTCCAGCAGATACAGGTAGTCCAGAAGTGCAAGTTGCATTATTAACTGCACGTATCACATACCTAACAGAACACTTTAAATCTAACAAAAAAGATAATCACTCACGTCGTGGTTTGCTAGCTTTGGTTAGCCAACGTCGTCGTTTGTTAGACTATTTAAAAGGCAAAGATCTAAGCCGTTATCAAGTTTTGATTGAACGCTTAGGTATTCGTAAATAAGTTTTTGCAAAAAGCGATACACGATTTTTGCAGTTGAATAAAAAGCCAGAAGCATTACGCAAGCGCGTGGTGCTTTTGGCTTTTTTGTTGTACCAAAGTGGCGTCATGCCATCTATCGTTGCTCATTATTAGGGTTGTAAATAATGAGCATTAATGTGAAAAAGGAAGACAAATGTTTAATAAAGTAAAAAAGAGTATTCAATATGGTGCGCATGAGCTCACCTTAGAAACAGGCGAAATTGCACGCCAAGCAGATGGTGCTGTCATGGTGACCTATGGCGACACAGCAGTATTAGTAACTGTCGTTGGTAAAACCGAAGTTAAAGCGGGTCAAGACTTCTTCCCGTTGACTGTTGATTACCAAGAACGTACATACGCTGCAGGTAAAATCCCAGGTGGCTTTTTCAAACGTGAAGGCCGTCCTTCAGAAAAAGAAACACTAACATCACGTTTAATCGATCGCCCATTGCGTCCATTATTCCCAGAAGCTTTTTACAATGAAGTACAAGTTGTTGCTACTGTGATGTCATCAGATAGCGAAATCGATCCAGACATTCCTGCAATTATCGGTGCATCAGCAGCGATGGCAATTTCAGGCATTCCTTTCTACGGCCCACTAGGTGCTGCACGTGTTGGTTACATTGATGGCGAATACATCATCAACCCATCAGCAACCCAAATGAAAGAGACTGAGTTGGATTTAGTTGTTGCAGCGACTGCAAGTGCTGTGATGATGGTTGAGTCAGAAGCGAAAGAGTTGCCAGAAGATGTCATGTTGGGTGCTGTTGTATTTGGCCATGAGCAAATGCAAGCAGTGATTAACATGATTAATGAGATGGCCGCTGAAGTTGCTAAAGAAGCTTGGGACTGGACACCTCCAGAGCCAAATACAGCAGTGATTGAAAAAGTTACAGCAATCGCGAATGCAGATATTAACGCTGCATACCAAATCAAATCAAAAGGTGCGCGCTCTACTAAGTTAGACGAAATCAAAAACCGTGTAATGGCTGAGTTGATTAATGAAGAAACTTCTACACAAGAAGCGAATGAAATTAAATCAGCATTCTTTGATTTAGAAGCAAAAGTTGTGCGTAGCCAAATCTTGAATGGTGAGCCACGTATTGATGGTCGTGATACACGCACAGTACGTCCTATTACGATTCGTACAGGCGTATTGCCACGTACCCATGGTTCTGCATTATTTACGCGTGGTGAGACTCAGGCGTTGGTTGTAGCAACATTGGGCACAGGCCGCGATGAGCAAACAATCGATGCGCTTGAAGGTGCTTATAACGATCGCTTTATGTTGCATTACAACATGCCTCCATACGCGACTGGCGAAACAGGCCGCGTAGGTACACCAAAACGTCGTGAAATTGGTCATGGCCGTTTAGCTAAGCGTGCTTTGATTGCTGCATTGCCTTCACAAGAAGACTTTGGTTACACCATCCGTATCGTTTCTGAAATTACAGAATCAAACGGTTCTAGCTCAATGGCTTCAGTGTGTGGCGGTTGCTTGGCATTGATGGATGCTGGCGTGCCAGTTAAATCACACGTTGCTGGTATCGCAATGGGCTTGATTAAAGAAGGTAACCGTGTAGCTGTATTGACTGACATTTTGGGTGACGAAGATCACTTAGGTGATATGGACTTTAAAGTAGCAGGTACAGAAGATGGTATTACTGCACTTCAAATGGACATTAAGATCACAGGGATTACTGCTGAAATTATGCAAGTGGCGTTGTCACAAGCTAAAGAAGGCCGTATGCACATCTTGGGTATCATGAAGTCATCAATGGATACTTCACGTACTGAATTGTCAGCATTTGCTCCACGTATTATCACGATGAAAATCAACCCAGAGAAGATTCGTGATGTGATTGGTAAAGGCGGTGCTGTGATTCGTGCCTTGACTGAAGAAACTGGTGCGACGATTGATATTGAAGATGACGGTACAATCAAAATTGGTTGCGTAAGTGCTGAAGCAGGTGAAGAAGCTAAAAAACGTATTGAAGCGATTACTGCTGAAGTTGAAATCGGCCAAGTTTACGAAGGTCCAGTGATTAAACTATTAGACTTTGGTGCAATTGTTTCATTGCTACCAGGTAAAGATGGTTTGTTGCACATCTCACAAATTGCACACGAGCGTGTCAATGCTGTGGGCGACTTCTTAAAAGAAGGCCAAATTGTTAAAGTTAAAGTGGTTGAAGCAGATGAGAAAGGCCGTGTGCGCTTAAGCATGAAGGCTTTGATTGATCCGCCAGCGACTACTGAAGCGCCAGCTGCTGAGTAATTGATTAGGTAGTAAAGAAAAAGGCCCGATGTGAATCGGGCCTTTTTTATTTGGTTTCGGCATCACGCGTTTTTCGCATGAGCCTACATTAAAAACAAGGAACTACTTAGCGACTTGTTTTTCACGCATCTCATCTAAAGTCTTGCAGTCGATACAAAGCGTAGCCGTTGGGCGAGCCTCAAGGCGTTTTAGGCCAATTTCAATACCACAGCCATTGCAATAGCCATATTCGTGCTCTTGAATCTTTCTCAAGGTGCTTTCGATTTTCTTAATCAGCTTGCGTTCACGATCACGGTTGCGAAGCTCAAGTGTCATGTCTGACTCTTGGCTAGCGCGGTCATTAGGATCAGCGAACATCGTGACCTCATCTTGCATCGTATGAACTGTGCGGTCGATATCTTGACTCAGTTCATTTTTCCAGTCGTTTAGAATGGCACTGAAGTGAGCAAGTTGCTTGTCATTCATGTATTCCTCATTAGCAGTTGCTACATAAGGAACAAATTGTTTTGTGATTTCAGCCATGTGACCCTTGAAGATTTAAATGACGGTTGTCTTAATTGCCATTAACATAAAATTAAGGCGGTGCAAAGTGTACACTTATTGCTTAATGTATGCAAAGTTGTTAAATCAATCATAAATGTTATTTATGCGCCACGTAACTCCATGGCTAATAGTGTATTTTCCATCAGAGTGGCGACAGTCATTGGACCTACGCCACCTGGCACTGGAGTAATCCAGCCAGCGCGCTCTTTAGCCGCTTCAAAATCAACGTCGCCACAGATTGTGCCGTTATCTAAACGATTAATGCCAATGTCCACAACGATTGCACCTGGTTTGATCCATTCGCCCTTAATTAAGCCGGCTTTGCCTGCGGCAGCCACCACTAAATCAGCCCGTGCAATATTGCCCTGTAAGTCTTTGGTATGGCGATGGCAACAAGTGACCGTACAGCCTGCTAGTAGGAGTTCTAAGGCCATTGGGCGACCCACATGATTAGATACGCCGACCACGACTGCATCTAGACCTTTAAGGGAGATGTTGGCGCTATTGAGCATTTTAATCACGCCGAATGGTGTGCATGAACGAAGCGTTGGCTGACGAACTGCTAAGCGACCAATATTGTATGGATGGAAACCATCCACATCTTTGCTGGCGCTGATATGTTCAATAATCAATTTTTCATCGATATGTGATGGCAAAGGAGACTGAACAAGAATGCCGTCAATTGAGTCATCCTCATTGAGCTTTTGAATAAGTGCAAACAGCTCAGCTTCTTTAATGTCAGGGCTCAGGTCGTAAGCAATCGAATGAATGCCGACTTTTTCACATGCCAATCGTTTATTGCGCACATAAATGCTAGATGCTGGGTCCGCACCAACTAAGATTACGGCGAGAGATGGTGCGCGCTTGCCAGTACTTAAACGTTGATCGATACGTGATTTAATGCTGTTAAGCATGTCCTCAGCAATTGCTTTACCGCTAATGATTTGAGCCGACATATGATGTATATTTTGTGGATATCTAAAAAAATAGTATTTTAACAGGCTATTCGTCAATTTTAGAATTGACCTTTAGAATAATATGCGAGATAATCTCGCCCCTCGGGGTGTAGCGTAGCCTGGTAGCGCGCCTGCTTTGGGAGCAGGATGTCGGGAGTTCAAATCTCTCCACCCCGACCAGTTTTTGTCCCAATAATTTGTATTAAGATTGTCCGACAATCTGCCCGTA
>CAIQFD010000047.1 GCA_903870995.1 uncultured Methylophilaceae bacterium
AATCATGATCGGTAACGATCCATTGGTTGTGCAAAAGGCCGAATACAATAAATCAGGCCGTAACTCAGCCGTGGTTAAAATGAAATTCAAAAACTTGTTAACTGAAGCGCCTAGCGAAACAGTTTACAAAGCAGACGACAAGTTTGAAGTGGTTGTGCTTGAGAAAAAAGATGTGACTTACTCATACTTCGCTGATCCTATGTATGTCTTCATGGACGAAGAATACAACCAGTTTGAAGTTGAAGCTGAAAACATGACAGATGCACTTAACTTTTTAGAAGATGGCATGAAGTGTGAAGTCGTGTTCTACAACGGTAAAGCAATCTCTGTTGACTTGCCTAACTCAGTGGTTCGTGAAATCACTTACACAGAGCCAGCAGTAAAGGGCGATACATCAGGCAAAGTGATGAAACCAGCACGTATTTCCACTGGTTTTGAATTGCCTGTGCCTTTATTCTGCGCAACTGGTGACAAGATTGAAATCGACACACGCACTTTGGAATACAAAAACCGCGTGAAGTAATTATTTCGGGCTAATCGCTTGAGTGACAAAAGGGAGTCAAGATTAAAACTTGCTCCTTTTTTTTATTGCCAACCCCTAAAATTCGGTTCATTATTTCCTCTGCTTTAATTTATCAGAGCATATTAAAAAATCATTTAAACAATTTTTGGGGAGAGTAGTAATGAAGAAAGTATTCGCTTTATTGATTGCTGTATTTGCGTTGTATGCAGTTCCTGTTGTTTATGCTGATGAGGCACCAAGCGAGACAGTTTCTGCTGACGCATTACCAGAAGGTGTTGCCCCATTGCCAGATTTTGTTCCTGCTGAATAAGTAGAACACCAAATAAAAAATAGCCAATCTATTGCTAGATTGGCTATTTTTATACCCCGCATTAATACAACTTACTGCCGTATCAAGTAATCAAATGCACCAAGTGAGGCCTTAGCACCCTCACCCATCGCAATGATAATCTGCTTGTAAGGCACAGTGGTTACGTCACCCGCCGCAAATACACCTGGCATACTGGTTGCGCCGTGGCTATCCACTTCAATTTCACCAAACTTGCTCAAGTTGATCGCGCCACCTTTGATAAAGTCAGTATTCGGTAATAAACCAATCTGCACAAACACCGCATCCAAATCCAAGTGATGCATTTCACCAGTTGCACGGTCTTTATAATCCAAACCGTTCATCTTAGTACCGTCGCCAGTCACTTCTGTGGTTTGAGCGTTAGTCACAATCGTTACATTGCTCAATGAGCGTAGCTTTGTTTGCAACACGGCATCGGCTTTTAATTGCGTATCAAACTGAATTAAAGTCACATGCGCCACAATCCCCGCTAAATCAATTGCCGCTTCCACGCCTGAATTGCCACCACCCACCACAGCAACAGGCTTACCTTTAAACAAAGGACCATCACAGTGAGGACAATAAGCTACACCCTTGCCACGATATTGCGCTTCACCAGGCACGCCTAATTCTCTCCAACGCGCACCTGTCGCAATAATCAAAGCCTTGCTCTTAAGCGTTGCACCGCTTTCTAATTCCACCTCAAGCAAATCGCCTTGCTTAACCGATTTAGCGCGTTGCAAATTCATAATATCCACGTCGTAAGACTTTACATGCTCTTCAAGCGCCATCACCAACTTAGGCCCTTCAGTTTCTTTGACCGAAATGAAGTTCTCAATCGCCATCGTGTCCATCACTTGGCCACCAAACCGCTCAGCCACAATGCCGGTTCTAATCCCCTTACGTGCTGAGTAAATCGCCGCTGAAGCCCCTGCTGGACCGCCGCCGATAATCAATACATCGTAAGGCGCTTTCGCATCTAACTTTTTCGCTTCACGTGCCACAGCGCCAACGTCCACTTTGGCTAAAATCTCATCGAGTTCCATACGACCCACGCCAAACTGCTCACCGTTAAGCATCACAGTTGGCACAGACATAATCTTTTTGTCGGTCACTTCTTGCTGGAACACACCACCATCAATCATCACATTGGTGATGTTAGGGTTAATCACTGCCATCAAATTCAAGGCCTGAACCACGTCAGGGCAATTGTGGCAGCTTAAAGAAATATAAGTCTCGAAATGAAAGCTTCCTTCAATCGCTGCAATTTGTGCGATTTTTTCAGCTTCTAATTTCAAAGGATGGCCGCCCACTTGGAGCAAAGCCAAAATTAATGAGGTAAATTCATGCCCCATTGGGATGCCTGCAAAGCGAATTCCCACGGGCGCAGCACCCGCCTCAAAGCGTTTAATCGCGAATGATGGCGTGCGTTTGTCTTGTTCTTCAGTCAGACGAATCTTGTCTGACATTGCGGCTAATTCAGTCAGCAAATCCATCATCTCATTGGATTTAGCACTGCCATCCACGGATGCGACAATCGCAATCGGATGCACAAGTTTTTCCATATAAGCTGAGAGCTGGTTTTTGATATTGCTGTCTAATGCCATTTTTATATCCTTTTAAAGTGGTTCGCCCAATTTTGTCGGGCGAACCAAATTTTTACAGTCTAATTTGATCAATTAGAGATTAAATCTTACCTACCAAGTCCAATGATGGTGTCAATGTTGCTTCACCTGGTGTCCAAGAAGCTGGGCAAGCCTCGTTAGGATGTGCGGCAACGTATTGTGCAGCTTGTGCTTTACGAAGCAAGTCAGCAGCAGAACGGCCAATACCTAGATCGTTAATTTCAGCCGCTTTAATCACGCCTTCTGGATTGATGATGAAAGTGCCGCGCAATGCTAGACCTTCTTCTTCAATCATCACGTCGAAGTTGCGTGAGATGTTACCTGTTGGGTCAGCAAGCATTGGGTATTTGATTTTCTTGATCGTGTCAGAAGCATCCGCCCAAGCTTTGTGCGTGAAATGGGTATCTGTTGAAACTGAGTAGATTTCTAGACCAATTTTTTGGAACTCTGGGTACAAATCAGCTAAGTCGCCTAACTCTGTTGGGCAAACAAATGTAAAGTCAGCTGGATAGAACACAAATGCTGTCCATTTACCTTTTAAGTTAGCTTCTGTGATTTCAACAAACTTACCGTTGTGGAAGGCTTGTGCTTTGAAAGGCTTAATGGTTGTATTGACTAATGACATAATAGAACTCCTTTTTAGTTGATAAAAAACGACGTTAAATAACACTGCATTAAAAACAAATTAACTATAAATAATATTGGTTACAAAAAAATTTCTCGAATTTTTTGTTCACAATCGTTTTCGAGTGAGTGCATTTTAGATGCACAAATTCCACAAGTAAAATCAATTGTTTTTATTGTTGCGATAAGTTTAGCTAATTATCTAGCAAATAAAAAAACCCGCTGACTAACCGTGAGCAGGTTTTTAACGCAAACCAATATTTTGCACTAATGGCTTATCCAATCGAGCAACTTCAGCCCGATCACTCGTTGAAACTCTTTTGTGTTGTTTGTGACCAAACTCACATCCAAACTTAAAGCATGTGCCGCAATCATCGTATCTAAGGAGCCAATTGGCATGCCTTGTTTTTCAAGCTCCGCCCTTAGCGCACCATAATATAAAGCTGCCCGTTCATCAAACGGAGCAACTTCTAAGGGCAAGATAAATTCATCGAGCGCGATTTGATTTTTATGCTGATATTGGCTTTTAGCCACACCAAAGCGCAACTCTGCTAGCGTGACTGATGAAATACAAATATCCCCAACTTGATAAGCACTAAACTTGTGCAGGATGTCTTTTGGCTTTTGCTTAATGATGGCAATACAAATATTGGTATCTAACATCAACCTCATACAAACAAATCCTCGCGTGTTTGTTGCTCTGGCTGGTCACGGCTTTGCATGAAGTCAGCGCTAAATTTATCCAAGCTATCGACCAACACATCCCAAGAGTGTTCAGCAGGAATAAGCACCACGGTATTACCCGAACGCCTGATGATGACTTCCTCTCCTTCAAATCGAAACTCTTTAGGCAAGCGCACTGCTTGGCTTTGTCCATTTTGAAATAATTTGGCTGTTTTCATTTTTCACCTCAATATAAATATATATTTTAAGTATATATTAAATGCGCAGGCATAATCAAACAATAAAAAAAACCCGCTGACTTTCGTGAGAGGGCTTTTAATCCAACAAGCTAAATCTAAGAAGCCAAAAATAGGCTATGCATTAAAGCCTGCTTGCTTGGCCGTTGCAGAAAACTTCTGCTCTTCAAAGCGGCGCAATAGTTTTTGGAAATTTTGCAACGATTTAAGCTGTGCGTAAATGCGTGGCAAATAACCTTTGCGGTGCAAATCCGCCAACAAGCTATCTTCTAGCGCATGTAATTTTTCTTCATTGATGCCAAACATGCCATCCACTGTCACAGGCTCTTTGGCGCCAACAGGCATTAAACTTGCTGAGATTGGATGAAGCAAGCCCAAGTCCTCAAGCGCTTTTGAAAATGCCATCGTCGCGCTAATATCGGTCTGATAGCTTTGTAAAAACTCCTCAATCACCGCCCAGCGTTCAGTTGGTGCTTCACCATCAAACAACTGCACAAACTGTGCCGCTGCTTGTTGGCCAACGTAAGCTTTATCTACGCACACCAACAACTCCTCTTCTGCACCCGCTTGGCCGTTTACTGTGGACATACAAAATGGATGACGGCGCACATAAGCAGGCAAGTAGCTATTGGTATCCCAGCGCCACACTTTGCCATCAAATTGCGCAAATAAACTCATGCCGCGCTCAAGGCCAACCAACACCACAGGCATAAATCCTTTTTTATCGGCAGGCTGGATAAACACAATTGGAAAATCTGAGCTGGCAACAAAAAACTCGCTATACGTGAGCGGCAACACTTCATTATTGGCAGCAAATGCAGGAATCTCTCCAAGGCTATGCATGCGCACAAAGTCATGGCGATTGAGCGCGTGCAAATCTTGATAGCCAAATGGGCTTGAGATTTGCGCCTCAGCTGTACTGATATTTTCAGCCATTAAACCTTCATCCTTTATTACCTTTTTCGTTTCTTTTCGCGTTACTTTTTTGTTGGTCGTGGTCAAAATAAAAAACCTCTAACTTAATAACCAACAACCAAAGAAACATTCGCCATCACATCATCACTGCAATTATTCAAGCCTTGCTGCGCCCAGCCCAAAGTGCCGTTTAACTGCACCAATGGACTTAATGAAAAACGTGCGCCAAGGCCCACACTACTGACGGTATTGTTCTTTTGCGCCGTGTTTAAATCGCTATTACCATCCGCCGTATGGTTAAAACTACGGCCTACATCGTAAAACGCAAAGCCCTGCACCTGTCCTTGCTTGCCAGCCATAGTGAAGGTTTTTGCAGGTGCTTGAAGCTCTAAATTGAGCACCACACCGCTATCAGAATACAAAGTATCTTCATAATAGCCACGCACTGCGTAAGCACCCGTTAAACCCATACGCTCGCTGTATAGCAAAATATCAGGCGAATACTGCGCATTGAGCACCGCTCTAAAGCCCCAATCTCTTGGCAACTTAACACTACGGTCAATGGTTTCCTTCACATACCAATACTGGTTTTTAGCGCCTGTACGCACGGTTGCAAACTCTTCGTTGGTATTATTACCGAAACCAAAACCGGGCGATATCACCAAATGGGTATATGAATTGGTTTTTCCGTATTTATCTGAAAGTCCAGCACTATAGTCAGCAAATATATTCAACACCTCAGGCTTAGACGCATAAACCTGCGTACCACCCTGCAAGACGTTACTACCTGATTTTTTATAATCCACACCCAAAGTAGCTTCATGCACAAAATTAGGCACATTACGAAGTGCAGGCAAAGCACGATTTAGAGAAGCAGAAAGCGAATCACTCGCGCTTTTAGAGTGATATTCACCCTTCACCTCCACATCGGTATGCGCCGCGCTAATGGTGAGGGTGTTGCGTCCAAACACAGGCAAAGAATAACTCAAGGCATGGCTATCAAGCACCCCATCATAATTTGAGCGGGTGTAGCTATAATCAATGCGGTGATCAAAAAAGCCAAACGGCTCGCCATAGCTCACCCCAAATCTATACCGGCCAAGGCCTGTATTACGAGTCCCCGTATTATCCAAAGAAACATAAGGACGGAAAGGCTTACGGTCAGTGGTTGCCAGGGTAATATCAGCCTCACCTGGGTTTTCACCTGGGGCGTAGCTCATATCCGTTGTTCGCCAAGGGGTGCGGTTAAGCCACAGCAAATCTTCGGTTAAATGCTGCAAGTTAACACGCTTGCCAGGCTGGCTACGAAGCTCACAAGCCAGCTTATCGCCATCGTAAAACTTTTGGCCTGTCGCATTTATTTTGCCAACTTTTGCTGGCGAAACCACCACCACCACATAACCATCCGTTGTGCGTTGTGGCGGGAAATAAATATCCGCCAACATTGAGTTTTCTTTATTCAGTGCCGACAACATCAAAGCGCGTACCTTATCAATCTGTTCTTTATCTAAAGGCTTGCCGAGTAAAGGCGTAATACCAGCCTCCAAAGCCTTACGATCTAGCGTTGCCAAATTAGGCTCAAGTGCCAACATACCCTGCTCAATCAGCGTTTTGCGATAATTTTCCACTGCGGCATCGTCTGGCAAAAAAGGCAAAGAAAGCTCATTAAGGTCTGTCGTATAATTTTTACAAACAGAATTTTTTTGAGCTAACGCCGTTAGTGACTGACTAGCGACCTGTGGCTTAGTGATATCGCGCGACACCACCAACACTCCGCTCAAGGTTGCATCTTCAGCCATCGCTGACAAAGAAAACCCCGACAAAAGGGCCAAGGCCACGCTTGCTTTAATTAAACTTCGACCACCAAAATTCATACGCATATCCATCAAAAAACACCTGCTTTTTTAAAATTGCGAGCAATATTAACACGCTACTGCGGATTACAAACCAGCCTGACTATTTGCCAAACTTGCACTACTACAAGGACTACCACCTGCATCGCCTGCTGATGCAGATACTGAGCCGCCACTCATCGCATCCATGGTGTCAGTTTTAGCATTGCGTAAGCCCATCGCATTTGGCTTGAGCAATGTCATCAATGAGATAGATCCGCCGCCACCGCGTGATGACCAAGCATCACAAGCTGTACTAACATCTACGCCATCACCACCGGCCGCAGTCGCGCCGCCGGTATAGGCTAAACCAAACGTTACTGGAGAAAGGACTGTTGTTTCAACTGGCGGACGAACATAGTTTTGTGCGGAAATCGTAAAGGCAGCGTTTTTATAGGTTACTGCATAGTTACTGATATCACTCGTATCCCCTGTCAAAGCAAGATTAGATTGGTAAGTGCCCGCCTCCTTACCCGTTCCAGCGCCCACCACAGTACCTACCTTACCCCCTGTGATAAAACCATCCGTGGTGACCTTATCTGTCTGTTGCTGACTGTTGAAAATTACACTATTACCTGCTGCAGAAATTGACGCTGATTTTTTGTCCACCGTGTAGTTGCCTGTGCTGGTCACGCCAGTGAAGTCGTAGTTGCCTGCATCACTGCCGTTTAAGCCTGTCAATTTTTGGTTGTAGCTGCCTGCTTTGAGGTTGCCGCTGCTGCTCTGGTCCGCTACTGTGCTCACAACGCTCGCGGTGCCCGTGCCTAGGTCGTCGCTGCCAATCTTGTTGGTGCCTGTCAGACTAACCGTGCCTGCGCCAACAGTACTGCCGTAGATATTGCTTGCCGCGCCAATCGATGCGCCCGTCAACGCTAGTTTGCTCACCGTGTAGTTGCCTGTGCTGGTCACGCCAGTGAAGTCGTAGTTGCCTGCATCACTGCCGTTTAAGCCTGTCAATTTTTGGTTGTAGCTGCCTGCTTTGAGATTGCCGCTGCTGCTCTGGTCCGCTACTGTGCTCACAACGCTCGCTGTGCCCGTGCCTAGGTCGTCGCTGCCAATCTTGTTGGTGCCTGTCAGACTCACCGTGCCTGCGCCAACAGTACTGCCGTAGATATTGCTTGCCGCGCCAATCGATGCGCCCGTCAACGCTAGTTTATTTACCGTGTAATCACCCTTAACATTTGCAAAGGTATAGTTGCCTGCCGCCGTACCCGTCAAGCCGGTTAAGCTTTGTATGCCAGTGTAATCACCCGCTTTTAAGTTACCGCTAGTACTAGTGTTGCCTGTTGTGTTGATAGTCACGCCCGTTTGACTGACATCATCGCCCACCACTATATTAGTAAAGGTCACTACACCACCAATTAAAGAGGCGCCGTATGTGGTGGTGCTTTTTGCGATGCTACCTGTGAGGGCAAGTTTGTCGATAGTCAGACTACCTGTTTTGTATGAAAGCGCATAACCCACATCGCTGCTGAGCCCCGATGCAGTCACCGTGTAGGTGCCCGCATTTTTAGGGTCAGTCACACCACTGTTGTTGTATGCATATAATGCTGTGCCCGTCAAACCTGCACTAGCGTCACCATTTTTTAACACACCTGAAATCGCGGAGTTGTTAGTGTAGGATTGTGTGCCTTTTTGGGTCGAGCCGTTATAAGTCAAACTGCCAGATGCAACTGAATAAGCGGTGACTTCTACTGTAGGCGCCTCACGGTAGATGACGCTCACACCGTTGATACTAGTGCCATTGCTCTGACTTAATGTCTTCGTGTAATTGGTCGTCGTTTCATCGCTGTTATAGCGGAACTGGCCGCTGCCCGATGGCGCCATGCCGCTGGTGCTTGTCGTGCCAGCAATCGAGCCTGAATAAATGGCTGCAACGCCACCTGTTCCGACAGTGATGTTACCGGTGCTTGTGATTTTGACGTTACCGCCCGAGCTGTCACCCGCATTGAGGGCTTGCCCCGCGACCAAAGTTACAGCAGTTTTTGTGCTGCCGGTGCCGTTTGCAACACTGCTTGTGACGATCGGGGTGTTAAGTGTCACGTCACCATCGGCACGCAAATCAATCGTGCCGCCAACGCTGAAGTTGCTGCTGTTGACGGTCAGGGCACCAGCTGTGCTACCGTTGGTGGTGATGTTGGCAGAGACATTGCCGTTGCCCGTGATGACATTCGTGATGCTGGTGTCGACAGATCGGACGAAGGCCAAATTTGCATTGTTGCTTAAGGCAACAGCGCCTGCTCCCAAAGTACCCGTAGTTCCACCATTGCCCACTTGCAAAACACCCGCGCTGATCGTGGTTGTGCCGGTGTAGGTGTTGTTACCCGTCAGAATTTGCGTGCCTGTACCTGCTTTCGTTAATTTGGCAGCGACACCATTGGCATCTTGAATGGAGCCAGCGAATATGCCCGATCCACCGTTGACACCCACGGTCAAACCAGGGGTATACGGACCAGGGTATCCAGAAGTGACAACACCTGTTCCAGTGAGGGCGTCCACTCTGATGTCACCTTCAACACCGGCGAAAATAGCGCCACCGGCCACGTTTAGCGAGGCTTGGTTACTAGTCCAAACGTCATTGGCATTGGCTGCTCCAGTTAAGATGCCTTGTTGCACATCAATCAGTGCGCCTGCGCCAAGGCTAAAGTTGGCGATACCCCCACCCCAGGTCAAGCCGCCTGCTCCTGTTTTCTTGAAGGTTCCCCCACCCTTGAAGGTGTTGCTATTGCTATTCCCGTAGTTGACACCGCTAGCGTTCACGTTGAAATTCAAGGTGGTACCGGTGGCAATGTCCACCACACCAGCGCCAATCAAACCATTGTTTGTCCCATCACCAATTTGCAAAGTACCTTTGACCACATTGGTCCCACCGGTATAGGTGTTGTTGCCTGTGAGTAGTTGAGTACCCGTGCCGTTTTTAATGAGCTTGGTGCCGCCAGAGATGACCCCTGCGAAGGCACCATCGCCATTGTTGGAGCCAACAGTCAACGTCCCGCCATTGATGACTCGGCCTGAGTTGGCACCGTTCAAGCTGTTGATGGCTTGGCTCATTCCATTCAGATTGAAAGTGCCATTCGCCGTCACATTGGTCGTTGTATTGAACAGGTTTGTAACACCCGCTTGCAGCTGGACACCTGCGTTGATAGTCACATCACCTATGAATGTTTTAGTGGTTCCCATTGTGACGCGAGGACCACCACTAGAGCCTGTGCCCGCAATGGTGATGCTGCCTGTGCCTGTGATTTGTCCGTCCAAGCCCAACCGGTCGTTTGTCATGTCAGCGAAAGTGACATTACGGTTTAGATTAATTTCTCCATTGATGATGGACCAGCCAGTACCAGTACCGTTTGCAGCGCCAATGGTGGCGGTGCCTGTTCCAGTTGCTCCGTTATTTGTGACCGTGATCTTGCGTGAAAGAGAGCCCTGACTGCCGTCTTTGCCTTTTTCAATCCACAAACCCACATCGCTGTTGCCCGTGTTGGCATCGCCCAAAGTGAAGGCACCAGCGCCAGCCGTGTTGTTGTAACTTCCATTGCCGTTGCCCAGCAAGATGGAACCTTGACTGATGGTGGTGCCACCTGTAAAGGTATTGGTACCGTAAGTTGTTCCGTTGAAGGCCGTCAGCTTGGTTTGCCCTGCGCCCATTTTGAGCAGAGAGCCAGCACCGCTGATCAAGCCAGAGATGGTGCCAGCCGCTGGCGTGGTTACTTTGAGTTGTGTACCGACTGCGATGTTGCCCGCCTCAACCAAAGACGTGCCCGAGCCAACACCTGCCGACGTCAAGGTCGTCGCGGCGGAGGATGTCAGCTTAGAAGCAGCGTTGCTAATGTTGATGGCCGCATTGCCTGCTGTCGCATTGGTGTTTTCACCTGTAATGTTGATGTTGGTGGCAGACAAAGTGGCCGCACCGCTGATGGTCACACCGTTCCCTGATGTACCCGCGCCATAAAGGTTGATATTGCCTGTGGCAGTGATTGCACGTCCATCGCTGATGGAAATACCCGATGAGCCTGCCCCTGCACCTCGTGTGATGGCTCCAGTGCTTTCATCGATGTTGCCGCCGGTGTTATCAATGCTTATATTTCGACCACTGATGGTGGTTGGCGAGACGCTATTTGGAACTCCGTCCGACAAAGAAATACCGCCTTGGTTGGATTGAATTTTCACATCACGAGATGTAGAAACCAATGAGGTTGGACCACCTTGGTATCCATTGGGACTGCTATATGGATTAGAAAAAATCGTAATCGCATTGACACCCGCATTTTTGGTATTGGCATTGATGGAAATGTTGCCTGCGCCCGTTGTTTTTGCTTGCATTCCGATCATGTAAACAGCAGGTCCAGTGTTGGATGCTGCTGTATTCGTTCCTGTCAGCGCAATCGAACCACCTGCCGTATAGGTGTTGACATAGGTCTGCCAATTGGTGTGGTCGAAAGTCAAGCCCGAACCCGTGGTGCTGTTGGTTGTACCTGTTAAGGATATATCGCGCTCTGCGGTGATGATGTTGCCAGCGCTTTGACCGATGTAGCTGTAAAAGCCTGAAGAGCCCGCGCCAGAAGATGTGCCATTGAGGGTCACATCGCGGCCTACCAGCTTCATGTTGTAGTTGCTAGCGCCCGACCAATGGTTGTAAATACCATGATTACCTGCCGATGTGCCGATGATTGAAATATCACCTGTTGTACCCGCATCAATAAGCGTGTTATTCAGTCCAACGCCATAGCCTGTGCCTGCGCTCGATGTACCCGTGATTTGGACAGCAACCCCTTTGGTGGTGATGCTTGCGCCAGCGCCAAATTGCACCCCTGCGACGCTCCCCGTGTTGTTGCTGGTGCCTGTCACCGTCACCGTGCCATTGGTGTTGATGGTGCTGTTGAGCACAATACCTTGGCTACTGGCGTGAGCAGCAGTGTTACCTTGGTAGTTGCCTTTGGCAGTCATGTTGATGTTGACCAGCCCAGCTTTCCCCGTTACTGCGGTTGTTGTAATTGCAGCGTTTTGTGTAATGCCGTTATCTGCAATCAAACTCAGCGTCGCATCTGTATTACTGTTGTTGGCGAAAGCCAAAGCATCTGCAATGGTGATGTTGCCTGCGCCTGTTGTGTTGCTGTTATTCGTCGTTTTGATAGTGACGCTGGTGCCAATGTTGATTGCACCTGTAATCGTACTTACTTGAACAATACTGCTCGAACCCGGCCCGCCGATGGGCGTGATGTCTGCTGTGCTCGTGCCTGTCACATTCGAATTGGAGGCATTTGAAATGGTGATGTCGGATGGATCAAGCAACCATTGAGCCGCCTTCACTGAAATACCATCGGTGGCTAAATAATCACCTGATGTTTCTACAAAGCCTTTGTTTGTTTTGAGTGTTGCACCGCTGACGTCTGTGCTTTTTGAAAGCTTGTCTGTGATTGCATCACGACCAATAATGATACTGCCGCCTTTTTTATTGCTGTCGTAGTTTAGGGCTTCAATCGTGCCAGATACTTTGATATTGCTGCCAGCGCCCTCTGCCATAATTGTGACTGAACCATCTGGATTTTGTACTGTGCCTGTGGCGCGAATGGTGCCTGTGGTGTTAATGGCGAGCGCGCCTAGGTTGTTGTTATGGGCAACGAGTTGCACTTGCGCTGCTTGGACTGCGCCTTCTACCGTGATTTGGCCTTTGTCGCCTGAACTTGGTTTAACGGTGATTTTGCCATCCGTGAGTTGCACTTCGTTGGCGGCAACGAGTTGGACTTTTTCACCGGCGACGAGCTCTGCACCTTCTTTTACGTCAACCTTTTGGGCAATGAGCACAATATCGCCTTCATCTGCTTTTACTTTGCCGAGGATTTGAATGTCGCCTATGCTTTCGCCTTTAAATACTAATGCGCCAGCTTTCATAAAGGCTTCGTTAGCCACATCGCGGGTTGAGCCAACAAAGCTGTGGACGTTAATAATGCCGTCTTTACCAAGCATGATGCCGTTTTGGTTGATAAGGTAAACATGGCCGTTACCAATCATCTTGCCGTTAAGCACTGAGGGTAAATCACCCACTACGCGGTTAAGAATAGAAGCGCTGCTATTGGGCTGAATGAATTGGATGGTTTCGTTTGCGCTACTGCTAAATGACTGCCAATTGACAATAGCGCGTTGGGTGTTTTGTTGAATGGTGGTGAGGTTGCCAGCAGCAGATATAGCGCCAGAGCCTGCAACAAATTGGCCACCTGTTGGGGCGGCATATGCACAGTGCACAGCGAGGAATAGGGTAGATAATGCACCCACAAAGTTTTGTACGCCAAGTTTTCCAGACGATGTGGCATCAGATGTGCCCGCTGCTTTGGTACTGGATGAGGCGTTTTCGCCTACCACCATTAGCGCATTACGTCGTTTTGAAAAAATTACCTTAAAGCGTTTTGCGTTCATTTGTCGTTTCCTGCTCAACTTGCAATCAACAGCAGCGATTTGCTGTATTAGTTAAAAATTTAATAACTCTAAATTTATGAAATTTTCGGCTTTTGTATCAAACTGTCATTTTTTTGTTCGCGCAATAATAAGTTCAATAAATTCAATTACCTAATTAAATATTGTTAAATCGCGTTAAATAATGTTAAATAAAAATCACTCTTCAAATTTTTGACATTTTTCTGTCATATATCTATGTAGATACATTCGTTTTTTTAAGAAAAGAAATTTCTTTCATTTCGTAAAATTTTTGTTTAGTCTTGCAATCCTGCTCGCATTTAATCTACGACAGGTTTTATAAAATTGGCTTTATTTAACATTTGAAAGCGTTGCCTTGCCCCGTTTTGCCTCGCCTAAAACAGCTTTATTAACAAAATCGCCTTTTGTGCTGTGGTTAAGCGTTGGCGTTTTTTTAATGGCGATGTTGTTGATTGGGTCGATTCAGGCTGGCGTTGGCGTAGATTTTTTGAGGTTGCGTGAGCATTTTTTGAGTAGCTCAAACAACACGAATGAGGCGGTATTTAACGAGTGGCGCAGCTTGGTTGAACACAGCAAGGGTCAGCCTGCTGCAAGCACGCTTAAGCAGGTGAATGATTTTTTGAATAAGCAGATTCGGTTTGAGTCGGATGTGCAGATTTGGAATAAAAACGATTATTGGGCAACACCCATGCAGTCTTTGGGCATACAGCGCGGCGATTGTGAGGATTATTCCATCGCCAAATATTTCACGCTTTCGGCGGCGGGCATCCCCGAGGAGCGGCTGCGTTTGATGTATGTGCAGGCTTTGAAGCTGAACCAAGCGCACATGGTGTTGGCTTATTACGCCACGCCTGATGCCGAGCCACTGGTGCTGGATAACTTAAATGGCGAGATTTTGCCCGCAAGTGCACGCAACGACTTAAAGCCTGTTTTTAGCTTGGCACGCCGCGATACCGCAAGTGCCAATGTGGATAGCAGCGACACGCAAAGCCGCTTAAAAGAGGCAATGCGGCAAACGCGAATGTCGGTGTGGCAGGAGCTGATCAAACGAGCGCAGGCCGAGGGCTTTGATTAGGCTTGTTGCTTAAGGGTTGGGCTTAACACGCGTTGTTGGTTTTTTATTATTTGTAATATTAATAAGGTTTAGGGAGCGTTTAATTATGTCGATGTATCGTCAACTTTGCTTAGCGATTGTGTTGAGTGCTTTTATTGCGCTGACGGGCGCTTTGATTGCATCGGTGATGAATGCGCAAGTGTATTTGACTCAGCAACTGAGCCTCAAAAACATGGATAACGCGGCATCGCTTGCGCTTTCGATTAGCCAAAGCGAACCCAGTAAAATCAGTGCTGAAATGGCGATATCGGCGATGTTTGATAGCGGGCATTATGAGTTAATTCAAATTATCGATCCAGAAGGCAAGGTGATGGTTGAGCGTCGCTCAGCGCTTGAGAAAAATACGCACCATTGGCTACAAAAAGTGGTGCCCCTCAATGCTTCGGCAGGCGAAGCGGAAATCAGCAATGGCTGGAAACAATTTGGCACCGTGCATTTGGTGAGTCATGCCAATTTTGCTTATGACGCGCTCTCTAAAACGATTGTCGGCTTGGTGAGCACCATGTTATTCGCCGCAGCCATCAGCAGCTTGCTGGGTTATTGGGTACTACGTCGCATTAAAAAGCCGCTAGATGCAGTGGTGAAGCAAGCCCGCGCGATTAGTAATCAGCGCTTTATTGCCATTGCAGAGCCTAAACTACCCGAGCTTAAACAGTTAGCGAGAGCGATGAATAAAACCGTGCAAAGACTGAAAGAGGTGTTTGAAGCCGAGGCTTTAAAGCTTGAGGTGCTGCGCAAAGAAGCGAATACCGATCCACTCACCAGCATCGCCAACCGCAGCTTTTTTATGTCTACCTTACGCGCAACACTAGATTACGAAGAAATCGACCAGGGTGCATTTTTAATTGTGCGTATTGCTAATCTGAATGAGCTGAATCAAAACCTTGGCCGCCAAGATTGTGATGTCATGATACGTAGCATTGCGACTACGCTAGACAGCTACGCAGTGGGACACCCTAACGCCATGGCAGGTCGACTCAATGGCTCCGACTTTGGATTACTGGTGCCGCACGCAGAAAATATTCAAGCCTTGGCTAAATCAACACTGAATAACGTCCAAGCGGCCATGAGCCCTTGGGTGCAATTTAGTAATACGGCATTTGTAGGAATTGCACCCTTCACACGAGGCTCATCCATCAGCACAGTGTTAGCGGATGCCGATGCGAACCTCGCCGAAGCTGAACAAAATGGTGGCTTAAGCAAACGTAGCGCGCCTAAAAACGTGGATAGCAATCTACCCAAAAGCAATACCGAATGGGGCGAAACCTTAGGTGACGCAGTTCAACATGGCCGCATTCGCCTGGCTAACTTTCCTGTGGTTGACGCCAGCGGCGGACTTATGCACGAAGAATGCTCACTTCGCTTGCAGTTTAAAGAAGATGAGCCATGGCAACCTGCTGGCAAATTTATTGCGATTGCTGAGCGTTTAGACATGATGCAAGACCTGGACATGGCCGCGCTCAAAATGGGGATTGAGCAACTACTTGTGAATAAAGATTTGCCAGCCTTGGCCATTAACCTATCGGCCAGTTCAATTAAAGATGCGAACTTCTGTAAAGCCCTTCAAGTGCAGCTTAAAAAACATGCGGCGATTGCCCCAAAAGTTTGGCTAGAAATTAATGCTGAGCAAGCGTTTCTTCACTTTGAAAAATTCAAAGCGTTTTGCCTCATGATGAAAGAGACCAATGTGGTTCTTGGCATTGAACACTTCGGCCATCAGTTTGCAAAAATGGGGATGCTTTACGACTTGAGCTTGGACTATATTAAAGTAGATGCCATTTTCGTGAACGATATTGACCAAAACACGGGCAACCAAATCTTCTTGCATGGCTTGGCTGATATTGCACATAACATTGGCATTAAAGTGATTGCAGAGGGCGTTTCCAACCAAGCTGAGCGTGAAACGGCGATATCTTTAGGCTTTGATGGTGTGACAGGGATTGGCGTGACTCTACAAGTCAGGGCTGGAGTTCGGTAATTCAGCATCAAGCGCTAAAGCGTTCAATATATTTCGTGCTTCCAGTGCCACTTCGCTTGCTGTTAAACCTCTAGGGCCAATCCCTCTAGCGACAAGGGCATCGGCCGCAGCACCGTGAATAAAGACACCCGTCCTTGATGCTTCGAATGGACTTAAGCCCTGAGCGATCAAACTACCAATCACGCCACTTAACACGTCACCACTACCGCCACTGGCTAAACCAGAATTGCCAGTTGTGTTAATCGCATACTGCTCCTGATGAGCGACTAAAGTACCAGCGCCTTTAAGTACACAAACGACATGATATTGCTCAGCCAAATTCAAACAATAATCAATCCGATGTTGCTGAATTTCCTCTGTGGTCACTTTTAACAATCTTGCTGCTTCGCCTAGATGAGGGGTGAAGACAGAAAAGTCTTTTCTTTTAACAAGTAAATCTCTAAGAATTTGGTGTGATGCGATTAAATTGAGTGCATCAGCATCAATCACCAACTTCACTGGCTTTTGCAACCAAAAACTTAAAAGGCTTTTTGCTTCGTCGGTCAGTCCCAATCCTGGGCCAATGACAACACAATCAAGTTGCTTTAAAGACCCGAGCGATGCGGGCAAACGCATCATAATTTCTGGATAAGCTGAATCTAATTTAGGCGCTTCATTTGAGAGAAAACAAGCGTAGACTCTGCCAGCCCCAGCAAGTAAGGCTGCACGTGAAGCTAACGTAACAGCACCCTGCATCCCATCCGCACCACCAACAATAGCAACACATCCATGCGTGCCTTTATGTGCGTCAACAAGCCGCTTAGGAATAATGATGTTATTTTTTAAAATAGAGTCCATGAGTAAATTCTACAGCATCCAAGCGAGCAGTCCTCACTTAGCCGACTCACCAGGTAATCCTACCCATCTCAAACACAAATGCTTATAAAACAAAAGGCCACCCGAATGATCTGCCCCCCCAAAAAAAGCTAACATCTTCGTTTCTTGTTTGGTACATCCAGACCCAATATATCCCCATTTAAGGCTCTCTGAATATAGAATGCTTAAATAGAAACTACTGAGCCCAATATGAACATTCAAACGCTAAAAAAAATTACCATTGCCGCCGGATTTTTTCTTTACTTAATCTCTGTAATAACTAGCGTTGCTAGTCAACTAAACCTAATCAACGGAAATCTAATTTCCTTACTTGCACCACGAGACTTGCTTGACATGCTAACGATCTTAGCTGGGTTTGGCTTCTATATACTCGCCTGGAAAGACTCAAAGATAGCAATCTATTGCTTCGGAGTGCTATATGGGATTCAGATGCTATCGACTAACTTAACTGATGTTGTAAGCCAGCCACTCATCGCTTACAACCTGACTTGTTTAGCTTCAGCAATCGACGGATTCATTCTTGCGTTCCTGATTTACCCTAGGATAAAAGCTAGCAAGTAGAATCAATATTGATTGATATCATCCTCGGTAACATCAGTGTCTCTTCTACCAGCAAATAGTTTTCTAAATACGTAAATACAGATCGCACTAATCACGGTGAAGATTAACAAATCACGGTTGTAATTTGTTGTGCCTAGCAACTGCTGAGTCATCGCCACAGTAACAAATCCGAGCGAAAAACTTAATAGAATGAAGGTTGTAGTAAATATCTCCAGAATTGCACAGCTGAGTGCAACCACATAGACAATCTGATAAGTATGCATATTATTTTAGTTTCGATGTAATGGTATTAAGCGTACCAGCCAAACTCTCCAGCACGTTACTTGGCACCAAAATCACTTTCGAATTAGTCCCTTGTGAGATCGACTGAATGGCATTAGCTTGTATTTTCTTGACTTCGAACTCAATAGCAGACGCACCACCATTTGAAATGGCGCTCGCAACCACACCAACAGCATAAGCTTCAGCATCAGCACGAACACGTGTCGCTTCTGCTTGCTTGGTCGCAGCATAAAATTCACCATCCGAGTGTAATTGCAAGGCCTCTTTTTTACCTTCAGCCTCTCTTACCAGAGCTCTACGGGTTCTTTCTGCATTAAGTTGAAGCTGCATTGCCTCTCTTGTTTCCTCATCAACTTCAACATCGATAATTTCTACACGAGTGAGAATAATTCCCCACTCCAAGGTCACACCCTTTAATTCTACTTCTAACTCTTCTGCAAGCTGCCTTCTATTTGACTGAACTCCGTCTAACTCGGTTTTACCAATCACACTCCTTACCGTACCGTTCACAATAGTAAGAATGGCATCATCAACATTATTGATGCGATACATAGTTTTAGAAGCATCTTCAATACGATATAAAACGGCAATGGTAACCTCGATATTTACATTGTCATGGGTAATAGTATGAATAGGTCGACTTGGCAACTGCCTTTCAAGAATGTCTACTTTGTATCGAACATTTTCGAAGAACGGAATAATGATATGAAGACCGGCTTCAAGCCTGCGATTAAATCGTCCAACACGCTCAACTAACCAATTCTGAGATTGCGGCACAATCTTCACAGAGAAGAACAGATAAATTGCTACAAGAAGTGCTAAAACTGAAATAACCATTTCATGCTCCAATTATTTTTATACATTACCGTGCAGTGCCTCAAGATTGAAACCCACGATTAGATGAACTGTGCAGCAATGTTTTCGATTCCAGGGATTGAATTACTAACTTCGCTGATCTGGTTAGTCGAAATTAATCTCTCGCCATCACAATGAGCATTAAATCCATTCAGATTCTTGACCCCTTTTAGCTCAGGATATTGCCCAGTAAATGTATGTTTATTAAAGTAATTTTTAAAAAAACCATCGGGTAATTTCTTAACATCAAGCTTAAGTGTCGCTATACCACGAAATCTTTTATATTGAGCACCTTCAGCCCACCTACCCACTTTCTTTGTAAAAAATAGCAATGGAATACCAATAATAGTAATCACACACAAGGTCACATATAAAATTAAATATACCCACTTGATAATCTTAGACTTTCCGTTATCAAACAATTGATAATCTGCTTCCATCTGATTAATTTCAGCAAGATGGTTGTATGCATTTACAGCCTTCGCCAAAATAACTTTCTGATCACTTTTCGCTTTTTCTATTGCTGAATCCATAGCCGCTTGGGTCGCGTGAAAATATTCCTTATCTGCGATTTCATTAAAGTTCGATGCTGACAAAGAGTATTTATTAAAAACATTCAATGCAAACATTCCGACCGCAGCTTTTAAGACTGGCTCGTTAGTCTTATCAATCAAAGACTCAGCTTTCTTTCTAATATCAAACACGAGATTTTTGATGCGATCTTGAAACTCTTTATTGTGCTTCGCTTCTTCAGCAAGGCTTACTTGATACTTTTGCAACCTCAGTTGCGCAGCTAGTTTTTCATTTTGTAATTCTAATTTTTGATCTATCGCTTGAAATATTGTTTTCTTAGCCACACTGAGCTCCTTTTATAAAAAGACATAACATTATTGGTGCTGGTTTTGATAACAACACTCTAAATAAACTTATCTAACATGACCTTTAAGATGTCGATAATCCAACACCCTTTTCTTCAATGATATTAAATCAATCACAATATAATCCTCCCCAACGGCATTACCACCACACGCGGGAGCATCTTCTATCATGACGGAAGATGCTCCGTCATATCTGACACATGACATTTGTACGTAACAGCTCTGCGGTAAGTAGACGTTATCGGATCCATTGATTGTTAATACAACACCAAAATCTGCTGGCGCCCAGCGAACACCCCTAGCAAATTGGACCTTGCCTGCAGGGCAGTCTATGATTTCTACTGTTGTATCTTTATTGGAAAGAAATTTCCCGCCATCTAGATTTGCCTTTGTTTGCGCAATTGCAACACTAGCTAACCCAAACAAAAAAAATCCAATGAGGCAAATCTTATTCATAACGACACTCCAGTTATTGTTGATTGTCACTCTGACAAGTATGATACTAAAAGAAATATTTAAAAAGTAGATCTCCAAATGAAAAAAATCTTTCTTATCAGTTTTATCTATTTAATTTGTCCATATTGCACTTATGCAGCCAATCTTCCATCTGAGTTAATTGGAACTTGGGCCCCCTCTCAGGATAGCTGGGGAAAAGGAAGCGATGAAAGACCCACAAAATGTGATGCAAATCCATCGACCGGCAATAATACAGATTTGTTTTATGGTTTCTTCTCGGACGGAGAATTGGCTGCTGGGAACCCCATGGGCGCTCAATGCAAATCAACCCCTTAATGGGGATTGCCAACCAACCCAAAAACATATGAGAGCATAATGTCCAAATTGAAGCGCCATTACTTTGCATTTCTAACATTAATATTTATATCGAATCTTGCATTCGGTGATGAGCTTATTTCCATAGAAAGTTATCTTAAAAAGAATAATTTTGATGACCCTGTAGTCAAACTTAATACTTACGATCAATGTAGCGGATTGATATTAATGTTAGTGGGTGATACCAAACATAAAAAACTGCCAGAGAAATTCAATCCACTAATGGAAAATGGTTATGTTGATGTCACAAAAGCAACCATCTATTTAATTGGCCATAGCTTCAAAGATCCTGCGGGCATAGAAAGTAAGGAAGAAGTTAATATGGACAGACTGGTTAAGCTCTATGTTCAATATGCGAAGAATCTCGAAGTCGCTGGTAAAAATAAATATGATGATCCGCTCATCAATTCGGATTTAAAAAGCTGCATTAAAATAATCAAAGAATCAAAAAAATAAATTAAGCCCCTTAGCCTAATTTAATGCCAAACAACTCTGATAGCGTTCCCCAACCCGTTCAGCGAACCAAGCTGTCGTTAATCTTCTTGATATCTTCGGACTGTGCAATGTAATTGACGGAACAATGGCATAAGGCATATTGATGCTTCTTGCTCGACCCAATCGATAAACATTTTTATAAAGCCACGCCCCTTCAAAATCTCTTGTTTTTTCTAAGGTCAAATCCCTATTAATTTCCTTTTCTGTCATCTGCAGCAAACCACTGATTTTCCATAAGACTCTTTGTAAATCACTGACTGATTGTTCGCCATCTTTATAAGAAAGCAAATCCCCGTCTAAATCTAACTGCTGATGCGTAATCTTTGAAACCAGCATCTGAAAGGACGCATTCCTGCTTGCATAACGTCCCGAATTAAAGTCCGCAAAACGATATTTCATCATGTCGTACTGAGCAGAGTAATTAAGCAAATGAGCCACACCAAAATAAACACCTCCCCTTCTAGAGAAAAGCTCATCTCTCAAAGTTTTCCTGATCACATAAGGATATGGGTTTTGCTTTACGGTCTCTTCAGCAAACTTAAGACTCACTTGCATTGGGCCTCCAGTGTGAACAGGATTATGCCCTTCTAAAAGTTGCTTTCCTAAAGGTAAATCATTGGAGATATCATCAAATAAATGATTGATATCATTCTCAGTTTTTAGCGCACTAATTCGCTGAGCATAGGTTTTCCCATTGGGTGAAGTAGTGTTAAGCGCCCTCTCTAAAACCCACTCCGGAATGTGATATTTCTCACGCCTTGACTCTAACTCCTTTCGGACGATCTGAGGCAATCCAGCCACTCTTGGCTCAGCTTGGAATGACGACTCCTGATCAATAATGGCAATAGTCGCACAGATGTTTTCTTTATTTAAGCTTATTCTTTGGGAATAAAAGGCTTGGAATATATCTTGGGACCAACCATCTTTGTCGTTTGCATTATTTGGCAGCCATGTTCTTATCTTGCTGATCCACTCCGAGGCCGAATTTAATTGGGGTAAGGACTGCGTAACTTGTGGTACCTGAGATGGCAAAATGGGTTTAACCGGCACTTCTTGCTTAGGGGTTTTTGGTTCTTTGGGGTAGATGACTTGAGGAGGCTTCATCGTAGGAATATCCTGAGGCAGAGATGTCTGCTGAGTAGCGCATCCAGAGAGGATCACCAAGGAAATTAAAAGCGAATATCTAATAACTGTCATTTACGATGAGTTAAGCCTGATAAGAATAATAATGTTAAGTATATGGAGGTAATAAAATTGACAACTTTTTTGCAAAAATTATACCAAGATAATATTTATTGGCATTTAATAGACCTCAAACCTAATAATTGTTGATTACCACAATGATGAGTATGATATTTCAAATAACTTTCTGGGGTTTAATTAATCATGAAAAAACTGTGTCTTCTATGCACTCTTTTATTCATCAACTTTTATCCAGCTAATGTTCAAGCAAGCCCATTCCCACAAAAATGTAGTGGCTACCTTGTTAATAGCACGGACTTCGGTATTACATTGGCAAAAAATGTAAAAGGTGAAAGCTTTGATGGGGTGAGTTGGTGCGATGCATCATTTGGTAACGCTCAGCTTAAAACAGTCCTTAGCACTTGCTCCTTGGGTGGTTTTTGTCGCATTGAGGGCCTGGTACAGGGACATGGTGTTTTTAATTGGGTGAGAATTGATAAAGTAAGCAACAAGTAATCAAAAAAAGGCCACGTTTTCACGTGGCCTTTCTTCTTATTGGTGGAGCTGGGGGGAATCGAACCCCCGTCCGCAAGCCCTCCACAGACAGTTCTACATACTTAGCTGTGTTGTTTAATTTAACCTATTCCGCACCAACGAGCAAGCAAGAAATAAGCGAGTTACCTTAAGGTTAATGAAGTGTTAAGTAACCCAACACATCACGTATCCCATGTATATGACACTGCCATGGCTTTCGCCATCCACCCCATGGGAATGATGGTGCAGCGTCCAGCCGGATTAAGCGGCTAGAGAGTAAGTTTCGTCGTTTGCGACTATACTTTTTTCAGCTGTATTTACGAGGGAACTGAGCCTCGGTATGCCCTGCACTGCTTTGCAACCCACGTCGAAACCTGGTCAGCCCCGGGTAGTTTGTATTTCAGTGATTATTAGATGGTGCTGTTCTTGCATATTTCAAGAGGCACCGCTATTAACTATAAAGATTATACGCCCTATTTGTTATGGGCACGAACAATACGGCCACGCTCACGCTCCCAATCTCGTTCTTTTTCAGCATCGCGCTTGTCATATTGTTTCTTACCTTTAGCCAAACCTATCTGAACTTTTACACGGCCATTTTTAAAATGAAGGTCAAGCGGCACCAGCGTGTAACCCGCCCGCTCCACTTTACCAATTAACTTAGCAATTTCATCGTTATGTAAAAGAAGCTTGCGCGTTCTAATCGCATCAGGACGAATATGCGTGGATGCAGCGCCCAGCGGCGTGACGTGACAGCCAATTAAATAAACCTCACCATGCTGAATAATGACGTAGGCTTCTTTGATGTTGGCGCGGTTATCACGAATCGCTTTAACTTCCCATCCTTCAAGGACAATACCAGCTTCGTACTTTTCTTCGATAAAGTAATCGTGAAACGCTTTTTTGTTTTGGGCAATGCTCATTAATACACGCGGGGCTTAAATAGCTTAAAATAGGCATTTTACTCTACTTGCCTTTGAAAAGATAAATTCAAACTTTCTGGGCGAACACGCAAAAGCACAAAATTAAGCATGGTGAATGTTGAAAAAACCGTTTTAGTCCATCATTCTGCGGCGCAGATGTTCAACTTGGTGGATGATGTTGAGCACTACAAGGAGTTTTTGCCTTGGTGTGGCGGCGTGGATTTAATTGAGCGCTCAGAGGCGACGACGACAGCAACGCTACACATTGATTTTCATGGACTCAAGCAGAAATTCACCACGCAAAACGAAAAGTGCTTTCCTGATGCGATGGATATGAAATTAAAAGATGGGCCATTCAAGCACTTTGAAGGGAATTGGCGCTTTATCCCTTTAAGCGAAGATGCGTGCAAAATTGAGTTTCATTTAGAATACGAGTTTTCAAATGCGTTTTTAAGCCAATTAATTTCGCCTGTTTTTAGCCAAATAGCGAATACCTTTGTTGACTCTTTTGTCACGCGTGCTGACAATATCTTGAATAATTAAATCGAAAGCTTTTTTGTGAATACAAATTCTGAAGAAATGATGGTAGAAGTCGCTTATGCGCTACCTGATCAACAAGTAATTTTGCCAGTCAAAGTCGCTAAAGGTAGCAATGCCGAAACCGCCATTATGCAGTCTGGCGTATTGGCAAAATTCCCCGACATTGATTTGGCCGTCAATAAAGTGGGCATCTTTGGAAAGCTCACTAAATTAGATGCAGAGCTACGTCATTTGGACCGTGTTGAGATTTATCGCCCACTGATTGCCGACCCGAAAGAAGTGCGCCGCCAACGCGCCGCAGAAGGTAAAGTCATGAAAAAAGGTGGCGGAGATATTGCTGAGTAGAATGCATTAAGCTTTCCTATCAAACTTAGCAGCTCGCTTGAATTTCTTTTTCGGCGGCTGCCATTTCACTTTTAATACTAATTTCATCCAAATAGGTACGTTCGCCTTTGGCATTTTCTTTATAGATACTGCCGCCAGTTTTCAGCTTTTGTAAATTATCTTTCGCAGTTGCACATGACTTTTCACGCCCTTTGCGGTCGACTTCTTGTTGTTCTGGGCTTTTCTTAGCATTGGCTTTGTCTGCAACAGGCATCTCGTTTTTCACCAAAGGAATGCTTTTAGGCGGCTCAACTGGCGGAGCTTCTTGAGCCGCGGTATTCACTATTTTTTTATGTTTGAGCTGCTCATAACTTGAACTAGTGACGGGTGGAATATCTGAATATTGCGTGACTTTTCCCTGCTTCCATTTGTAAACCTCTGCTTGCGCGGTCGTTAAAAATAATAGAATTAATAAGATACCGAAAACAATCTCACATAATAGGATTACTTTTTTATTCATATTTTTAGATACCTGCAGTGTGTTTTTAATAAAATTTAAGTGCCAATTCAGATTAAAACAGCCCCCATGCAAGGTCAATCACAAGGATTAAATATCAAGTGAGTTGATGGCTAATTGACAGATTTAGTCACCTTAAAATCAAGCCCAGCAAGCTTTTGTCGCAAACTAGTGACTTAGCGATTTACCGAGCGCTGACAAGTCGGTATAATCTTGTTTTGGAAGCAAGGAATATTCACCATGCGTTTGTTGCAAAATGCGCTTACATTCGATGATGTTTTGTTGGTACCAGCGCACTCTAATGTACTCCCCCGCGAAGTCAGTCTCGCCACTCAATTAACTCGCACTATCCGTCTTAATATTCCTGTCGTGTCCGCTGCTATGGATACTGTGACAGAGGCGCCACTTGCAATCGCATTGGCTCAAGAAGGCGGCATGGGCATTATTCATAAAAACATGACGGCTGAAATGCAGGCGACTCATGTTTCTCGTGTAAAGCGTTTTGAATCTGGCGTGGTCAACGACCCAGTCACGATTCAACCGCACATGACTGTGCGCGACGTGATTGCATTGACCCGTTTACATAAAATCTCAGGTTTACCAGTGGTTGATGGCAGCAAAGTGGTTGGCATTGTGACAAACCGCGATTTGCGATTTGAAACGAACTTAGACCAATCCATCGCCAATATCATGACGCCACAAGACAGATTAGTGACTGTGCGTGAAGGCGCAAGCCGTGAACAAGTGATGACATTACTTCATCAACATCGCTTAGAGCGCGTATTGGTGATTGATGATGCTTACAACCTCAAAGGTTTAATCACTGTTAAAGACATTCAAAAATCCAGCGACCATCCATTAGCCTGTAAAGATGAAAAAGGTCGTTTACGTGTTGGTGCAGCTGTTGGTGTGGGCGATGGCACAGAAGAACGCGTCGCTGCTTTAGTGGAAGCTGGCGTGGATGCGATTGTCGTGGATACCGCTCACGGCCACTCACAAGGCGTGTTAGATCGCGTGACTTGGGTGAAAAAGAACTTCCCACAAGTGCAAGTGATTGGCGGTAACATTGCCACAGGCTCAGCAGCTAAAGCCTTAGTGGATGCAGGTGCTGACGGCGTTAAAGTGGGTATTGGCCCAGGCTCAATCTGTACAACACGTATCGTGGCTGGCGTTGGCGTCCCGCAAATCACCGCGGTGAGCAACGTAGAAGAAGCGTTACGTGGCACAGGTGTGCCATTTATTGCCGATGGCGGCATTCGCTACTCTGGCGACATTTCTAAAGCGATTGCGGCTGGCGCATACTCTGTGATGCTAGGCGGAATGTTCGCTGGCACTGAAGAAGCGCCAGGCGAAATTGAGCTATTCCAAGGCCGTTCATATAAGTCATACCGCGGCATGGGTTCTATCGGTGCAATGCAAAAAGGCTCTAGCGACCGCTATTTCCAAGAAAACAATGGTAATGCAGACAAACTAGTGCCAGAAGGTATTGAAGGTCGCGTACCTTACAAAGGCAGCATGATTGCCGTCGTTCACCAATTGATGGGTGGCTTACGTGCTTCTATGGGCTATGTAGGTTGCAAAACAATTGAAGAAATGCGCAACAAAGCTGAGTTCGTGCAAATCACTTCAGCGGGCATGCGTGAATCTCATGTGCATGATGTACAAATTACTAAAGAGGCACCGAATTATCATATTGATTAATTCTTAACCGACTTTTGTTGGGCAAACCGCTTTGATATTCGTATTAAAGTCGTTTGCCCTTCGTTATTTTTAGCGTATAGGCTTTTTACTTCTTATGTCTCATCAAAAAATTCTTATTTTAGATTTTGGCTCACAAGTCACTCAATTGATTGCGCGTCGCATTCGCGAAGCACACGTCTATTGCGAAGTGCATCCTTGTGACGTTTCTGACGAATTTGTGCGTAACTTTGGCGCGCAAGGCATTGTGCTTTCAGGTAGCCATGCCAGCGTGTATGAAGAAGACACTGACAAAGCCCCAGACGCTGTATTTACCCTAGGCGTGCCAGTGTTAGGCATCTGTTATGGCATGCAAACCATGGCGCAACAATTAGGCGGAAAAGTAGAAGCTGGTACTAAACGTGAGTTTGGCTTTGCCGAAGTTCGCGCACGTAACCACTCTGCACTTTTTGATGGCATTCAAGACAGTACAAATTTAGAAGGCCACGGCTTATTGAATGTATGGATGAGCCACGGTGACAAAGTGACTGAGTTACCTGCTGGCTTCAAAGTCATCGCTAGCAATGAGACGACACCTATCGCCGCGATGGCAGATGAAGAACGTAAATTCTACGCTGTGCAATTCCACCCAGAAGTCACCCACACCAAGCAAGGTGATGCGATGCTACGCCGTTTTGTATTAGACATTTGTGGCACACGCGCTGATTGGGTGATGGGCGATTACATTGAAGAAGCTGTTGCTAAAATCCGTGAACAAGTTGGCAATGAAGAGGTCATTCTTGGCCTGTCAGGTGGTGTAGATTCTAGCGTTGCAGCAGCGTTAATCCACCGTGCGATTGGCGATCAACTCACCTGCGTATTCGTTGACCACGGTTTGCTTCGCCTCAACGAAGGTAAGATGGTCATGGAAATGTTTGCAGGCCGCTTACATGCAAAAGTGATTCATGTGGATGCCACTGAACAATTCATGGGTGAGCTCACAGGCGTGGCTGATCCAGAAGCAAAACGTAAGATTATCGGTAAAGAGTTCGTCGAAGTTTTCCAATCTGAAGCTAAAAAACTCGCGAATGCTAAATGGCTCGCGCAGGGCACAATTTACCCAGATGTGATTGAATCTGGCGGTGCAAAATCTAAAAAAGCGGTCACGATTAAGAGCCACCACAACGTGGGCGGCTTGCCAGAAAAGCTAGGCTTAAAACTTTTAGAACCACTGCGCGACTTGTTCAAAGACGAAGTGCGCGAACTTGGCGTCGCGCTTGGTTTGCCGCACGACATGGTTTACCGCCATCCTTTCCCAGGTCCAGGCTTAGGCGTACGTATTTTGGGCGCAGTGAACAAAGAGTTTGCTGACTTACTCCGCTTAGCTGATGCTATTTTCATCGAAGAGCTACGTAACACGAAGGATGAAGCCACAGGCAAAACTTGGTATGAACTTACTAGCCAAGCGTTCACTGTGTTCCTACCAGTCAAATCTGTTGGGGTGATGGGTGATGGCCGCACTTATGATTACGTAGTCGCTTTGCGCGCCGTCGTTACTAGCGACTTTATGACTGCACATTGGGCAGAGTTGCCTTACAGCCTATTAGGTCGCGTATCCAACCGCATCATTAATGAAGTGCGTGGTATCAACAGAGTGGTCTATGACGTGTCAGGAAAACCACCTGCGACCATCGAGTGGGAGTA
>CAIQFD010000048.1 GCA_903870995.1 uncultured Methylophilaceae bacterium
AATAGCGTCACCAGAGCTGACACCAGGCGCGCCACTTCCAAACACTTTAGCCGACAACAAACCGTTATAACGCTCTAATTGTTCAGCACCAACGATGTTGGTAACCTTGCTTAATGCGGATAGCGGAATCATGTTGCCATTTGGATTCGATGGTGTTGCTTGACTGCGCACGTACACCTTACCTAAATCTTCCGGGTTCATTCTAAACTCAGGCTCAGCTTGCAACTGAACCCGATAAGTACGTCCATTACGATTAAAATCGTTCACATAGAATGCACCCATCGTACTTTGTAAAGTCGCATAAATATCTGCAACACGCACGCCTTGTGAAATCGCTTTCGCTTCATCCACTTCAATCAAAAGCTGGGGCACTGTTGGGCGGAAGAATGAATTCAAGCCCGTTAATGTTGGTTCAGCACGCATTGCATCAATAAAGCCATTCATCACAGCAGCCAGCTTAATCGGGTCTGTATCGCGCTGACTTTGCACATAAACCTCAAAACCGCCAGCAGAACCCAAGCCTCGAATCGCCGGCGGATTAACTGCAATGGCTAAACCATCTGGCTGACTCATGCCAAGACCAAACAATTTACCTACAATGTCAGTTGCGCTTGTCTCACGCTCTTTCCAATCCTTAAGCCTCACGAACATGGTGGCAGAGTTCGTTTTATTTGCACCCGTCAGCAACTCAAAACCATTCACTGCAAACTCATGTGCCACAGCTGGGTCTTTTGCAATAGCCGATCTAATAGCTTCTGTGGTTTTAGAGGTGCGGCTTAATGTAGCGCCGTCAGGCATAATCACAACAGTGACGACATAACCTTGGTCCTCTGGTGGGACAAAACTGCCAGGCACAACCTTAAACAACAACGCCACAGCGACCAACACAACAGAGAATACGGCCGCACCGATAAACTTATGCTTAAGCGTCAAGTTAACCGTGTTGGTGTAAAAATGCGTCATACGTCCAAAACCGTGATTAAATTTTCTGAAGAAAGCACTTTCAGACTCTGATTTCTTCAAAATCATCGCGCATAGCGCCGGCGTCAAGGTTAAAGCTACAACGCCTGAAATCACCACCGCAATCGCCACAGTGACCGCAAACTGCCTATAAAGCTCACCCGCAATGCCTCCTTGGAAAGCCACTGGCACAAATACGGCACAAAGCACCAATACAATGGCGACAACCGCAGCTGAAACCTGCCCAATCGACTTAATTGCCGCAGGCAATGGCGCCATATTTTCTTCAGACATCAATCTTTCTGTATTCTCAAGCACCACAATCGCATCATCCACAACGATGCCAATCGCCAAAATCATGGCAAAGAGTGTCAGCAAATTAATTGAGAATCCAAAGAGATATAACCCTGCAAATGTACCAATCAACGAGATCGGCACAGCGATAATTGGAATTAATGTCGCACGCCAGCTTTGTAGAAATAAGAAGACAACCAAGACAACCAATATCAACGCTTCTGCAAAAGTGTGGAATACCTCGTTGATGGTCGCTTTCACAAAGTCGCTAGTGTCATAAGGGATGCTATATTCCATGCCAACTGGAAATTCAGCTTTCAGCTCATCCATTTTAAGTTTGATATTTTTTGCCGTATCAAGTGCATTTGCACCCGTTTGCAAAAAGATAGGAATTGCAACGCCTGGTGTGCCATCTAATGTTGAAGCAACATTGTAATTTTGTGCACCAAGCTCAATACGAGCCACATCCTTCAAATACAAGATACCGTTAGGCCCATCCGCTTTAATAATGATGTTACCAAATTGCGCAGGATCAATTAGGCGGCCTTTGGCAGTGACGGTATACACAAGCTGCTGTGATGCTGGAGCAGGCTCTTGGCCAATCTTACCAGCGGCATATTGATTATTTTGAGCAGCAATGGCACTTGAAATATCCGTTGTGCTAACGCCCAGTTGTGCCATCCGGTCTGGACGAAGCCAAACGCGCATCGAGTAATCTTGACCGCCAAAAATAACTGCATCACCGACACCTTTGACGCGCTTCATTTCATCCATCACGTTAAGCGTGGCGTAATTACTTAGGAATAAGCGATTGTGGTTTTTATCTTTTGAGGTGAGCATCACCACTAGCAAAATATCGTTCGATTTTTTCTGAACGATTAAGCCATTGCGGCGAACCTCATCAGGCAAGCGTGGTGTCGCAATATTGACACGATTACTCACATTAAATGTCGCTTGGTCAACATTGGTACCAATCTCAAACGTTGCCGTAATCACTAACGTGCCACTAGAGTCCGCACTAGAGTTGAAGTACAGCAAATTATCGACACCGCTTAACTGCTCTTCAATAGGCGCAGCAACGGTTTTAGATAAAGTATCAGCACTTGCACCAGGATAAACCGCCGTAATCGTGACCGTTGGCGGTGCAATTTGTGGATATTGCGCAATTGGCAACTTGAATGCAGCAGCCAAACCTGAAAGCACGATAATGATGGATAAAACCGAGGCAAAAATCGGCCGCGTAATAAAAAAGCGTGTGAAGTTTTTCATGATTGACTACTTAGCTTTAGCAGAAGGGTTTGTAGGCATTGTTGGCGCAGTCCCGAAAGGATGAGGGTTAACTGGCGCGCCAGGACGAACCTTGATTAAGTTATCTGCAATCACCTGATCTCCCTCTTTCAAGCCCTCAAGCACCACCCAATCATTACCCAACCAACCGCCCTCTTTAATGGGACGAACAGCTGCGACGACTTTACCTTCTTTATCTTTATCAGCAACAAATACGAATTTACCCTGGTCACCTGTTAACACTGACGTTTGTGGTAGTAAAAACACTCCCGTACGAACGCCTGTTGTAATGCGCGCCCTCACAAACTGACCTGGAAGCAATTGATGGTCGCTATTCTCAAAAGTAGCGCGTAATTGTTGAGTGCCTAGTCTTGGATCGATTTGGCTCGCTGAAAAATTTAACTTCCCTTTTTGTTTGTATGTCGAACCGTCAGGTAAAACAAGCGAAATCTCTTTCACGTTATTTTCTGACAAATGGCCGCCGAGCTGCTTAATTTCACTATCAGAGAGGCTGAAACGTACCCAAATTGGAGAGATTTGAGAAACCGTCGTTAATAAACTGGTATTAGCTGCAACTAAAGCACCCTCTGAGAATTGAAATCGACCAGAAACACCACTCAAAGGAGCAGTAACATTGGTGTAAGATAAATTTAGCTCAGCTTCTTTAACATTTGCTAGAGCCTGTTGAAGATTAGCGACAGAGGTTGCCTTATCACTTGAAGCATTATCATATTCTCGCTGACTAATCGATTGACTCGTCAACAATCCGCGCAATCTGGCTTCCTCTCGCGTCGTTTGATCCACTCTTGCTTGCTGTGCCGAATAGGCTGCTTTGGCTTGTTGCAAAGCAATTTGATAAGGCGCTGGATCAATCAAAAACATGGTTTGACCTTCTTTTACAGAAGCGCCCTCTTGATACATGCGCTTAAGCAAGATGCCGCCAACACGCGGGCGAATCTCAACCTCTTTCGCACCTTCTGTTTGCGCAACCGCTTCAGCTGTAATTGGCACGCTCGTTGATTTCACTGGAATGACGCTCACTGGCATCACCATACCCGCACCCTGCGGCGCACCCTCATCTTTTTTACCGCAAGCCACTAATCCCAAGCTTGATATCGCAAAAATAGCGACGACACTTGAAAAGATGAGCTGACTGTTATTGCGCTTAGGGAATATGGTTGGCATTGCTAACTCCATGTCTTTTAAGTGGATATTTCAAATACTGCTTGTTTACATACAAGATTGAATGTATATTATATACAAACAAATTGCCCTCTGCATGCTGTTTTGTAAAATAAAAAACACCATGTTTAACAGAGGGTTAATTATTCAAATAGGAACATAAAGCCGTGGTAAGACAAACAAAAGAAAATGCTGAAATCACCAGACAGCGCATTATTGAAGCTGCTCGAGAGGCTTTTCTATCCCGAGGAGTGAGTCGCACCAGCATGGAGCAGATTGCCACACAAGCTGGCGTGACGCGGGGCGCAATCTACTGGCACTTCAGCAACAAAACCGAGCTGTTCTCAGCCATGCGAGAGCAGGTACTACTTCCTCTCATCGATAAGATGGATGACAACCTGCTCATTGAAAACAGTGATGATCCACTTGGACAAATTGGTGATTTTCTTTATGGCACAATTCAAGCACTCAATGAGTGTGCGCAAACCAGGCAGACTTTTGAAATCATGATGGTGAAGTGTGAATACGTGGAGGAGCTAAGCCAGGTGCTTGAGCAGACTTTATGTAATTGCGAACGCATTACTAAAAAAATTGAGCAGCTATATGAACGCGCAAAAGCCAAAGGTCAATTAAAGCCAAATGACTCCCCCACTATCCTTGCGATGGATACCCACCTATTTTTTAGCGGCCTGATGCACCTTTGGGTAAAAGATTTAGACAACAAACATTACCGAAGCCAAGCAACAGAAATCATTAGCAACCACATTAATTTGCGTAGAAAATAAGCCTCGCTTGGCTTATGATAGCGACCTATTATAAGCAGCCCCACACGGAAAGAATCTCGTGCCTAATTTTATTGTCGCAGCACTCTATAAGTTTGCAAAACTCAAAGACTATAAGGAAATTCAGCCTAAATTACTCGATTTCTGCGTTGCTCATAACATTAAAGGTACCCTGCTTTTAGCTGAAGAAGGGATTAATGGCACAGTCGCGGCTACCCGCGGAGAAATTGATGCGTTAATTCACTACCTTAAGCAAGACCCACGCTTGGCCGATTTGGAACATAAAGAATCACATGCCAATGAAATGCCGTTCTATCGCATGAAGGTGCGCGTGAAAAAAGAGATCGTGACCTTGGGCGTAGAGGGCATCGACCCTAATTATAAGGTTGGCACTTATATCAAACCACAAGACTGGAACGCCATTATTTCTGACCCAGATGTCATTGTGATTGATACGCGCAATGACTACGAGTACGACATCGGCACTTTTAAAGGCGCGATTGATCCAAAAACAACAACGTTTAGAGAGTTTCCTGAATACGTCAGCAAAAATTTAGACGCCAATAAACATAAAAAAGTCGCCATGTTCTGCACTGGAGGCATCCGATGCGAAAAAGCCAGCTCTTACATGATGGAGCAAGGCTTTGAAGAGGTGTATCACTTGCAAGGCGGCATCCTAAAGTATTTAGAAGAGGTGCCTAAAGAAGAAAGCCTTTGGGAAGGCGAATGCTTTGTGTTTGACCAACGCGTATCAGTGAAGCACGGCCTAGAGATTGGCGATTACGACCAGTGCCACGCCTGCCGACATCCGCTTTCGCCAGAAGAGATGCAAAGCGAGCAATATGTAGCAGGCATCTCATGTCCGCATTGCTTTGATAAACTCACCGAAGAGAAACGCGCAAGCGTGGCTGAACGTCAAAAACAAATGGCACTAGCTAAAAAACGTGGCGAAGCACATATTGGTAAAGTCATTAAAAAAGAAAAGCAATAAAACCTCATCTATCACTTAAGAAAATATAATGCAAGATATTGAATTTATTATAAATACAGAATACGTTGAACTATGCAACCTGCTCAAGCTAGTTGATTTAGCCGATAGCGGCGGTCGCGGTAAAGCGATGGTGGCTGAGGGACTGGTGAAAGTTGATGGTGAATTAGAGCTGCGCAAAACAGCGAAAATTAAACCTGGTCAAATCATCGAATGTGAAGGCAAACGCATATTAATAAGCATTGACCCTAACGCTGAAATCAAACCGCCTAAAGTAAAAGCCCCTAAAGTCCGCGGCAAGGGCCAGCCTAACCGCAGAAGTGGTGCTGGCATCAAACCGTCTGGTACAAAGACAACAAAAAAAGCCAATAAAAGCACTGAGAAAAAGTCGCCATGGCACTAAAATCAACCATCTACAAAGCGGACCTGCAAGTATCCAACATGGACAGCAACTACTATGCAGCGCATAGTTTAACGCTGGCTAGGCACCCTTCTGAAACTGAAGAGCGCTTGATGGTGAGACTGATTGCATTTGCATTATTTGCAAGCGAATCACTGGCTTTTGGCAAAGGATTGAGTGACGATGAAGAGCCTGATTTATGGCAAAAAGATTTAACTGGAGCAATTGAGCTTTGGGTAGAAGTTGGCCTACCCGATGAACGTGTGTTGCGCAAAGCTTGCGGGCGATCAAACCAAGTGGCACTGATACTGTATGGCGGCCGCACTGCCGATATGTGGTGGGATCAAAATAGTAAAGCCCTGCTCAAGCTAGATAACTTAATAGTGATTAACTTGCCTGACACAGAGGAGCTTGCTAGCGCAGCGACTAGAAACATGAATATTAGCTGCACAATTCAAGACAATGAAATGCTTGTGACACACGACGCGGGGAGCTTCACGCTATTACCTGCTACATTAAAAGCCTTTAATTAAGATTGATTTTGCATAAACTCTTTGTAGATATTGCGCTCCTTTAAACATTCATGGCTTGTTTTATCGGGGCAAGTCTCGCGGAGTTTACAGAAACAGGTTTTAGCCATGGTTTCTTCCAAAAGACTTAATGATGTTTGCGTATTTTCAGGCAGTTGGTTCATGTCTTGTTAGCTTTCATTTTTTCAATTTTTTCAGACCAATTTTGGTTCAATTTGTTCGACTTTATCTTTTTTTGTTTAATTGAGCCATACAAATAGCTTCCTCATTGAAATTCACAAGCAATATATTCAAATATTCTTGATCACAAATGCGCTAATCAGCGTGACACAAGCGCGCTTATTAGGCAAAATACTACTTTTACAAATTTAGCTTCTAAGTGATCTTCGTTATAAAAATCACAGTAAGCATAACACTCTGAAAACAAAAATATTTACGCAATTTTGGATTGTAAAAATCAAACTTAGCGTGGATAGATGGAGAGATTCTTTATGTCAGCCCATGTAATTCCTTTCGAAAACCTGCGTAACGTTGATGTGCCTTCAGTAGGCGGCAAGAATGCATCACTAGGGGAAATGATTTCGCAGCTTTCTGCAAAAGGCGTTCGCGTTCCTACTGGCTTCGCGACAACTGCCGATGCATACCGTGAGTTTTTGGCGCAAAATGGTTTAGATGCCAAAATCGTTAAGGCACTCGAATCTCTGAACGTTGACGACACGATTGCGCTAGCTAGCTGCGGCAAACAAATTCGCGAATGGATCATGGCAGCACCCTTCCCAGCAGCGCTTGAGAAAGCGATTGCAGAAAACTATGCGACGCTCACAGCAAAATCAGGCAATGGCGCAACATTTGCAGTCCGCTCTTCTGCAACTGCAGAGGATTTACCTGATGCATCTTTCGCTGGACAACAAGAATCTTTCTTAAACATTCAAGGCTTGGACAATATCCTCCACGCCATTAAAGAAGTATTTGCCTCTCTATACAACGACCGCGCGATTTCTTACCGCGTACACAAAGGCTTTGTACATGCTGATGTCGCTTTATCTGCTGGCGTACAACAAATGGTGCGTAGCGATATCGGCTGTGCTGGCGTCATGTTTACAATCGATACAGAATCAGGCTTCCAAGATGTTGTATTTATCACTTCGTCTTATGGCTTAGGGGAAACGGTAGTTCAAGGCGCTGTTAATCCTGACGAATTCTACGTTCATAAACCATTATTAGCACAAGGCAAGCCAGCGATTGTTCGTCGCACAATGGGCTCTAAGCTCATCAAGATGGTATTTAGCGATGCAACACAAGCAGGCAAAAGCACGAACACAGTTGATGTAGACCCAGCTGATAGCGATCGTTACTCTCTCACGAATGAAGATATTCTCGAGTTGGCAAACTACGCGATGATCATTGAATCGCATTATGGTTGCCCAATGGATATCGAGTGGGGCAAGAACGGCGTTGATAACAAGCTATATATTTTACAAGCACGTCCTGAGACAGTGAAATCGCAAGAAGCGAATAATAATGTCACAGAAACGTTCACATTAGAAAAACACGCAGCTAAACCGATGGTGGTTGGCCGTGCTGTGACACAAAAAATCGGTACAGGCCCAGTGCGCATCGTACTGGACCCTGCTGAAATGCACTTAGTACAACCAGGCGATGTTTTAGTTGCTGATATGACTGATCCTAACTGGGAGCCAGTCATGAAGCGCGCCAGCGCTTTAGTCACCAACCGCGGCGGCCGTACTTGTCATGCTGCGATTATTGCGCGTGAATTAGGCATCCCTGCGATTGTGGGCTCTGTTAATGCGACAGATGTATTGCGCGAAGGTGAAGTCGTGACAGTTTCATGTGCTGAGGGTGAGTCAGGCTTCGTGTATCACGGCGCCCTCCCTTTCTCAGTCAATACGCAAGCGACTGCAGCGCTTAGCAAGCCACCATGCAAAATCATGATGAACGTTGGCAACCCAGACATGGCATTTGGCTTTGCTAAAACACCAAATGATGGTGTTGGTTTAGCTCGTTTAGAATTTGTGATTAACAACATGGTTGGCATTCATCCAAAAGCAATTTTGAATGTTGATGCAATGCCCGCACCAATGCAAACCATCATCAGAAACCGTGCACGTGGCTATGCAAGTCCTACTGACTTCTATATTGATAAAGTTGCTGAAGGTGTTGCGACAATTGCAGCAGCTTTCTATCCAAAACCAGTGATTGTGCGTACTTCAGACTTTAAGTCTAATGAGTACAAAAAATTAGTGGGTGGTGACATCTACGAGCCCGATGAAGAAAACCCAATGATTGGTTTCCGCGGTGCTGCACGCTACATGGCTGAAGACTTTAAAGAGTGTTTTGCAATGGAATGCAAGGCAATGAAAAAAGTCCGTGATGAAATGGGCTTGGTGAACGTTGAAATCATGATTCCATTCGTTCGTACTTTGGATGAAGCTAAAGCGGTTACAGATATCTTAGCGGCTAACGGCTTAAAACGCGGTGAAAATGGCCTACGCCTCATCATGATGTGCGAAATCCCATCTAATGCCCTACTCGCTGAGCAGTTCCTAGCGTACTTCGATGGCTTCTCTATTGGCTCTAACGATTTGACTCAATTAACATTGGGCATGGATCGCGACTCTGGCATCTTGGCTGATGGCTTTGACGAACGTAACGATGCTGTCAAAGTACTACTTCGTATGGCAATCAGCACCGCTAACCGACTTGGCAAATATGTGGGTATCTGCGGCCAAGGCCCATCAGATCATCCAGACTTCGCTCAATGGTTAGTCGATGAAGGCATCCAATCCGTGTCACTTAATCCTGATACTGTGGTTGCCACTTGGCAAAAATTGACGCAAAAATAAGCGTCGATCCGAATGAAGCGCTCAGCATTATTCATCTCTGACAGCACTGGCATGACTGCCAGTGCATTAGGGAAACTACTTGAGCATTTTCCGCATACCGAGTTTACGCAGGTACGCTTACCTTTTACAGACACCCAAGAAAAAATCGAAGTCGCTAAAGCAGCCATCACGCAAGCGACAGAACAAGATGGCATTCGTCCTGTGGTCATCATGTCGCTAGGTAACACAGAGTTACGTGCATCGCTTAAACAAGTTGATGCCTATTACGTTGACCTATTCAGCACATTCATCGACCCTTTAGGGATTGAGCTTGGCGAGCAGCCATTGACTGGCTCTGGTATTGCGCATGGCGCGATGGGAAGCAGCTACTCAGACCGTATGGAAGCCATTAACTTCACGCTTAATCATGATGACGGCATGACAAATAATGGCCTAGAAGAAGCACAAGTGATTTTAGTGGGCGTTTCTCGCTGTGGCAAAACACCTACTAGCATTTACTTAGCCATGCAATTTGGGATCAAAGCAGCGAACTACCCACTGATTCCAGAGGATTTTGAGCGCGGCAATTTACCAGCAGCACTCAAACCACATACCAATAAGATATTTGGCTTAACCATCAAGCCAGAACGCTTGCACTCCGTTCGCAGTGAAAGAAGACCTGACAGTAAATATGCGTCTCTTGGAAACTGCCGGCAAGAAATAGCGACAGCTGAAACCTTAATGCGCAATGCAGGCATTACTTGGGCTGACTCAACCAGCCGCTCTATTGAAGAATTATCTGCAATTATCTTGCAGCGACTTCGCATTCAGCAAAAATAAATCGCTTAAAAATTCCCCGATGCGCCCGCAATCAATGGCGGTTCATCCATCAAGGCAATCTGTTCACGAAGCTCCAATATTCTATCTTGCCAATATTGTTGGGTATTAAACCAGGTAAAAGCCACTTTAAAAGCTGGATCGTCCCATCGTCTTGCAAGCCATGCAGAATAATGAATCAAGCGCAAAGTTCTAAGTGCCTCGATTAAGTGCAGCTCACGAGGATTAAAGTCATAGAAATCTTCATACCCTAAGAGGATTTCATTAAACTGCTTTTGCATTTCATCCTGCTCGCCAGAAAGCATCATCCATAAGTCCTGAATTGCCGGCCCCGTGCGGCTATCATCAAAGTCCACAAAATGCGGCCCCGCATCAGTCCAGAGCAGGTTTCCCATGTGACAATCACCGTGCAACCTTAAGCTAGCCACGTCACCGGCCCTGTCATAACAACGCCTCACGCCATCCAAAGCCTGTGCCACAACACCACGATAAACTGACTCAAGCTCTTTAGGTATCATGCCTTGTGATAAAAGATAAGCGCTCGGCTCCTCACCAAAGGTTTCGATATTTAATGCAGGTCGATGCTTAAACTCGCTTAAGGCGCCGACACTATGAATGCGCCCAATAAAACGGCCTATCCATTCAAGCACGCCCTCTTGATCAAGCTCAGGCGCGCGTCCACCGTGTTTAGGAAAAATAGAGAAACGAAAGTCTTGGTAACCAAATAGTGTCTTGCTGTCAATCTTGGTTGGTGCAACTGCTGGAATCTCAGCATCTGCCAATGTTTGTACGAAAGCATGCTCTTCTAGAATGGCCACATCATCCCAGCGATGTGGGCGATAAAACTTAGCCACAATAGGCAACGCATCTTCGACACCTACTTGATATACACGATTCTCGTAGCTATTAAGCGCGAGCAATCGACCGTCTGTAACGACGCCAACACTGTCAATCGCATCTAGGATAAGGTCTGGGGAAAGATTTGAAAACGGGATGGTATTTTGAGCCATCCCGCATTTTACAACGTAATGCGTTTTACTTTAGGAATGGTTTGATTTTACCCATAATTTCATCGGATGCAGGGTCAACATCACTACTGTAGGCATACACCTGCTTACCACCAGGCAAAATCACATATTTGTAGAAATTCCACATGGGCGCTTGTTTCGTCATGGCAATCAATTGTTTATGCAGAGGATTTGCGTTAGGTCCCGTCACTGAAGTCTTAGTAATCATTGGAAACTTTACAGCATAAGTATTAATACAGAAGTCACCGACCTCTTTATCACTGGCTAGCTCTTGCTTAAAGTCATTAGAAGGGAATCCCACGACCAACAAGCCTTTTGATTGGTAGCGTTTATATAAAGCCTCTAGCGTCTCAAACTGAGGTGTAAAGCCACATTTGCTTGCTGTATTCACCACAAGAATGGGCTTGTCTTGATACTCACATAGATTAATCTTACCGCCCTGAAGAGTTGTAAACTGATGATTGTATAAGTCAGGACACGCTGCAAATGCCGCGCTAGATAAAGTCATGACGACGACCCCTATAAAGTATTTAATCATTTTCTATCCATTATGAAATTGAACGTACTAAAAGTCTGACTCAGCTTGTCATGATTGGTTCATCGCAAAAAAACAACGACAATACTTGTGGATAACGTGGCTAGGCGCTAATATTCAGCCATCGATTGAAAAGAGGTGCGTTGTGGATATTCATGTTGGCGAGATATATGGCAAACAGACCACGGGCAAATTTGTGATGTACAACGTGCTCAAAGTGAGCAAGAGTGTTGTTACTCTACAAAACATCGACAACCCTTTGAGCTTATTTGAAACCACTGCTGACAAGTTAAGCGCTTCAGGTTACGTTCGCATCAGTCAAACACCTTATATCGACCTAGAAGCTTCAACACCCAAGCGACGCAAAGCTGCAAAGAAACCTTCCCGCTGCCCACTCACTTTTGACTTTTTAGAAGACAGAGCTGATAGCGAGCGCCCCTCGCCCATCATGCCAGATTTGTTTACAGCTCAATCCTGAGGCGGACCACCCCATAAATCATGACCGTCAGCATCATAGATTTCCACTTCAACAAAATCACCCGGCGTTAAGCCTTCAGCGTCAGCCAAATAAACGACACCGTCAATTTCAGGCGCATCAGCTTTAGTACGGCCAATCGCTTCAATATTACCATTCTCGTCTTGCACAATCTCATCGACCAGCACTGTTTGCATAGTACCCACTTTAGTTTGTAACTTAGCAGCACTAATACGTTCCTGCACCTCCATAAAGCGCGCCAAACGCTCTTGTTTAACCTGCTCCGGCACTTGGTCTGGAAGTGCGTTAGCAGAAGCGCCATCGACTGCAGAATAGGTAAAACAACCGACCCTGTCCAACTGAGCCTCTTCTAAAAAGTCGAGCAGCATTTGGAAATCATCTTCCGTTTCACCTGGGAAGCCAGCAATAAAGGTGCTGCGCACTGTGATATCAGGACAAATATCACGCCAAGCCTTGATACGCGCTAAATTATTTTCACTACTTGCAGGGCGTTTCATTGCTTTCAGTATGCGTGGGCTGGCGTGCTGAAATGGCACATCCAAATAAGGTAATATCAAGCCATCAGCCATTAACGGTATGACTTCATCCACATGCGGGTAAGGATAAACATAGTGCAATCGCACCCAAACCCCTAATTCACTTAATGATTTTGTGAGCTCAGTCATACGCGTCTTTACTGGGCGACCATTCCAGAATCCACTTCTGTACTTCACATCTACACCATAGGCTGAGGTATCTTGAGAAATGACTAAAATTTCAGAAACGCCTGCATTAACGAGATTTTCAGCTTCATTCAACACCTCACCCACAGGACGGCTCACTAAATCGCCACGCATACTAGGAATAATGCAGAAGCTACAACGGTGGTTACAGCCTTCAGAAATCTTTAAATAAGCATAATGGCTAGGCGTTAAACGTACGCCCTGAGCTGGCACTAAATCCACGTACGGGTCATGAGGCTTAGGTAAGTTAGCATGCACCGCAGTCATTACTTCCTCAAGCGCATGCGGACCGGTCACAGCAAGCACACTAGGATGTGCTGTTTGCACAACGCCGCTCTTAGCACCCAAACAACCCGTGACAATCACTTTGCCATTTTTATTAATCGCCTCACCAATGGCATCTAGCGACTCCTCAACCGCACTATCAATAAAGCCACAAGTATTGACTACGACCAAATCAGCGTCTTCATAAGTACCCGATATTTCATAGCCTTCTGCACGCAATTGGGTGAGAATACGCTCTGCATCAGAACCAGCTTTCGGGCAACCTAATGAAACGAAGCCAACTTTAGGTATATTGTTTGAACTCATGAAAATTAACCTACTTAAATATTAAAAATGTACATCATTGCAATCGCTTGGCTTTACGTTACCTTCTTGATGGCTGCCACTGAAGCAAGCGTTACAGCGGGCATCCTCACTTTTTTCTTTTATGGCTTAATGCCATGCGGTTTGTTACTGTGGATATTAGGCACGCCGCAGCGCAAACGTAAAAAAGCCTTACTCCAGGAAGAATTTAGTCAGCCAAATGGAGCCGATTCCCATCCCGATTAAGCCGACCTGAGCAATCGTCGCTTTAAGCTCAGTGCGCTTATGCAAACCTGGTATTAAGTCTGCTACCGCCACATAAAGCATACTTGCGGCAGCCAAACCCAATATTGTTGCAATCCAGCTTTGTACTGTTTGCAAAGCAAAATAAGCCAGTACGCCACCGACTACCGTAGCCAAGCTCGAAAATAAGTTAAACAATAAGGCCTGTTTTTTGCTGTAACCTGAATGTAGAAGAATCAGAAAATCGCCTACCTCTTGTGGAATTTCGTGGGCAATAATAGCGATAGCTGTTACAGCGCCCAAGCGGATATCAATCATAAATGCCGCTGCAATTAAAATGCCGTCCACAAAATTATGGAATGTGTCACCGACCATAATCATCATGCCGCTTCGACCTGAGTCGTGGTGATGTCCATGTGAATGTGGCTTGCTAATAGATGGCGATCTCTCGGTCACTACTTTAAATTTTGTACTGTGATGATCTAAATGATGCTCGCCATCATGCACAGGACATTCAGCCTCAGTGTGCATGGCATGGGCTTCACAATGCTCACCATGACAATGTCGCCATAACACCAATTTTTCCAGCACAAAAAATAACAAAATACCAAACAGTACCGTAGCTGCCATATTTTCCACACTACTTGCCTCATGGAATGCATGTGGCAAAATTTCTAAGAACACAGCCCCCAGCATGGCGCCAATAGCATAGCTAATCAACATGGGGATCCATTGCGTACGTGCGTTGAGCGCGACAAAACCAGCGCACATTACGCTAAGTACACCGCCCAACAAGCTTGCGGAGATAATCCAAGTCAAAACAGGAATGTGTGCGTTAAACATTTATTATTTGGTTTCTTTGTATAAGGTTTCTTATTGCCGAGGAGATATTATAAACGAGGTGTCAAGGTCTGCTTACTCAAACCAAATCATTGTTGCCATACGGCCAGTAATACCGTCACGTCTAAATGAAAAATATTGGTCTGAATTGTGATAAGTACATTCGCCACCACCGTATATTTTGGTGATGCCTTGTTTATTTAAGCGTTGTCTTGCGATTAAATACAAATCAGCCAGCCATTTGTTACCTACAGGACTAAATGCCTGCTCAGCTTGTGCATCTTGCGTCATAAAAGCTAAGCGCACCTCATGGCCTACTTCAAAAGCCTTAGGGCCAATCGCAGGGCCAAGCCAAGCCATTAAATCTGCAGATTGCACACCTAGCGTTTTAATCGTCGCTTCAATCACTCCATCACACAAACTACGCCAACCAGCATGAACAGCGGCAACAATAGTCCCCTCTTGATTACATAGCAACACAGGCAAGCAATCGGCTGTCATCGTTATACAAACAACATTTTTACGTGCACTGAAGGATGCATCAGCATCTTGCAAACACTGACTTGTCGCTGCATCAATGACCTCAATACCGTGTACTTGATTTAGCCACACAGGCTCGGATGGTAAATGCCGCCTTAATAATTGACGATTCTTAGTCACAGACAAAGCATCATCTTGTACATGCTCGCCTAAATTTAAGCTGTGATATGGCGCAATACTAAAACCGCCATTTCTCGTGGTCTGAATGGCTTTTATATTGGCAGGTGCTGGCCAATCGGGAATGATGAAGTCTGTTTTACTCAGCATCCTCATCGCCGTCTTCTAGAGGTTCTAAATCCCCGTCTAAATCATCTTGATCATCAAAATCGTCATCTTCATAGTCTTCATCAGACAAATAAGGGTCCTCACTAAACTCAAATGGCTCTTCAAGCGGCGCATCCTCATGACGCATGGCCTCCAACAAGGCTTTCATGTCATCAGCCAATTCAATTTGCCACTCCATCGGCTCATTTGTCGCGGGATGGATTAAGCCTAACTTAATCGCATGTAATGCCTGTCTATCAAACCCCTGAACAAAATCTCTGAGTGTTTGGGTCATTGCTTTTAAAGGAATAATGCCTTTGTAGCCATACACAGTATCACCAACAATAGGCGCTTTTAAAAATTGCATATGAACACGGATTTGATGCGTGCGGCCTGTCTCTAAGTTACAACGCATATAAGTATGAACGGCAAAGCGCTCCAACACTTCATAGCGCGTCACCGCCGGCTTGCCCATCTTATTGATGGCCATTTTGGTGCGTGAGTGTGAATGACGGCCAATCGGTTGATCTATCTTACCGTTACGCCACACCTGCCCCCAAACAATGGTGCGGTACTCACGTTTAACCGTTCTCGCTTGCAACTGACGCACCAAACTTGTTTGTGCGGCTAATGTTTTAGCGACCACCAACAAGCCGCTGGTATCTTTATCCAATCGATGCACAATCCCTGCACGAGGCAAATCTTTAGCGTGTGGCACATGGTGCAAAATCGCATTAAGCAAAGTGCCATCCCAATTGCCGGCAGCTGGATGAACCACCATGCCTGCTGGCTTATTCACCACCATAATATGCTCATCCTCGTAAACAATATCGAGTGGAATATCTTGCGCGAGAAATGCGCTTGTTTCGGGTTTTTCTTGTGCATGCACTAAGATTTTTTCACCACCCCAAACCTTGCTCTTAGAAGTGCTCGCCTCGCCATTTAATGTGACCAAGCCATCTTTAATCCAGGCCTGCAAGCGTGAACGTGAATGTTCAGGCAACATACGCTGTAATGCTTGATCTAAACGTAATCCTCCCAAATCTTGTGGGATAATAAGAGCAATAGGTGTGTTTTGAGTCATCAGTTATAATCAGTTTAAAATTAAATCAATCAAATTTTTTAGGTATTTAAATTAATGAAATACAGTTTAGCTTTTTTTGTCGCCATTTGGCTTACAGGTTGTAGTATTTTTGGCGCACCCACCGAACTCGATGAAACTAAGACGTGGCAAGCAGATCGCATCTATCAAGAAGCGGACACAAAAATGCGTGACCGTGACTACGAAAAAGCGATCAAGTACTTCAAAATCTTAGAGTCTCGCTACCCTCACGGCAAATATGCCGCGCAAGCTCAATTAGAAACAGCTTACGCTTACTACAAAAAATCTGACCCAGTCTCTTGTACAGCTGCGGCTGAGCGCTTTATTAAGCTTCATCCCAACCACCCAAACGTTGACTACGCATATTATATGCGCGGCCTAGCCAGCTTCACCGAGCGCGGCGTTGTTGACAAGCTCACTAGCCAAGAAATCAATGACCGCGACCCGAAGGCAATGAACGCATCATTCTTAGCGTTCAAAGAGCTGATTACTCGCTATCCTGATAGCCGCTATGCAAAAGACAGCGCCATGCGCATGACTTATTTAATTAATGCTTTAGCGGCGCATGAGCTACACGTCGCACGCTACTACATGAAACGTCAGGCTTATTTAGCTTCGATTAACCGTTGTAAATATGTGATTGAAAACTTTCCACAATCCACAAGCTTAGAAGAGGCACTGGTCATTATGATTAGCGCTTACGATTTCCTGGAGATGCAAGACCTCAAAGAGGACACCATGCGAGTGCTTAAAACTAACTATCCTGATAGCAAAATGCTCGGTAAAGGCGTATCAACCGATGAGCGTACCTGGTGGAAATTCTGGGAAAGTTTGTATAACTAACAAATAAAAACTTTCACCCTCTAAATAATTAAGCACCGTCAACATCACGGTGCTTTTTTATTGCCGCTTATTCCTTGATTGCTTTACGCCTCATTGCAGTTATTAAGGCTTCTTTTTCTTAGGTCCACGTTTAGCAATCTCTAGTCCAGAAGCTTTATGCTTTCCTTGCTTCACTTCATCATTCTTACGCGCATTAAGCTCAGCTCGTTGCGCAGTCTTACGTCTACGCATACTGACAATCCCCTCGCCCTGAATGCGTTTATCTGGCTCAGCAAACGGGTTGTCGCCCTGATTAAACTGGACTCGCAAAGGTGTACCAGTAAGCTGAAATGTCTTACGGAAAACCCCTTCCAAAAAGCGCTTATAAGTATCTTTAACACCATCCACGTGATTACCATGAATCACCACAATCGGCGGATTGCTTCCGCCTTGGTGGGCATAACGTAACTTAGGACGAATCCCTTTGCTGATTGGCGGTTGGTGCTGCGCAATCGCATCAATTAGTACGCGAGTAAGCTGTGGTGTTGAAAGCTTAGCCATCGCCGCTTTATATGCGCCATCAACTGAAGTAAATAACTCAGGAAGCCCTTTTTTACGCAAAGCTGAAATGTAGTGAAATTTAGCAAAGTCTAAGAACTGAAGCTTACGATCGATTTCGCGTTTAATCCAATCTCGCTCATCTTCCTTCAAGCCATCCCATTTATTAATAGCGACAACCAATGCGCGGCCTGTCTCAAGGATATAAGCCGCGACGTGAGCATCTTGCTCGGTAATGCCTTCCTGCGCATCCACTACGAGAATCGCTACGTTAGCCTCTTCAATCGCCTGAATAGTTTTAATAACGGAAAACTTCTCAATCGCCTCAAACACCTTGCCGCGTTTACGTACACCAGCAGTGTCTATAATGGTGTAGTGCTTGCCATTTTTTTCCAAATCTATATAAATCGAATCACGCGTTGTACCTGGTTGGTCAAATGCAATCACACGCTCTTCACCCAACAAAGCGTTCACCAATGTAGACTTACCTACATTTGGACGACCAACAATCGCCACTTTAGGGGCGTCTTCTTCATTAAATGGTGAAGCCTCTTCAGGTTCAGCGAAAGGCTCTAGTGCCAACTCAACCAAATCACGCACGCCTTCGCCATGCGCTGAAGAGATAGAAAGTGGATCACCCAAACCCAATTCGTGGAATTCTGCACTCACAACAGCACGTTGCATACCTTCAGTTTTATTCACTGCCAGCAATACTGGACGCTGGCTTTTGCGAAGGCGATTGGCAATTACCTTGTCTTGCGGGCTTACACCTTGACGGCCATCTACCACAAAAATAATCACATCTGCTTCATCGATCGCGAGCAATGTTTGACGTGCCATTTCTTTCATAATGCCGCTTTCAGCAGTCGGTTCAAAACCGCCTGTATCAACGACTAAAAATGGCTTATCTCCACCCACGCCTCGTCCGTAATGACGATCACGCGTCAAACCAGGGAGGTCTGCCACAAGCGCATCACGGCTTTTCGTAAGTCGGTTAAAAAGTGTGGATTTACCGACGTTTGGTCGGCCTACTAAAACAATGGTGGGTAACATGAATTACTTAATTGAGATGGCGTAAATGCCACCTTTACGGGTTTGTGCAATGATTGTGCTTGAGCCTACAGCAAGCATTTGCGGCATGATGGCTGCGTTTTCAGTCTGCAATCTTGCAGAAAAACTACCATCTTCTCGGCTTAGGAAATGCACATAACCTTCAACATCTCCTACTGCAATTAAATTTCCCATCGGTAGCGGAGCTGTTACACGGCGCTGTTTTAAATCCCCTTGACGCCAGAAAGTCTTACCTGTGCTGTAATCTAAAGCGTATATAGCGCTTCCAGCATGAGAAACAAATACTTTAGCATCTTCAGCATTTAAGCCTGTGTAACTTGATATATCACGC
>CAIQFD010000049.1 GCA_903870995.1 uncultured Methylophilaceae bacterium
TCACATTTGCAGCTTTAAGAATTCTTGGCGGAAGAGGTGAGATTCGAACTCACGGTGGGCGTGAACCCACGACAGTTTTCAAGACTGTAGCATTAAACCGCTCTGCCACTCTTCCGTCTTTATCAGTCGCTAAGATGCAACTGAGGGGCGCATTATAACACCAGTTTTTAGTCGTCCGCTATATCTGAATCAGGAAAAAGTACGTCGGTGTATCCAAAGTTTGTAAGATCTTGAATTCTCATGGGATATAAAATGCCATCTAAATGATCACACTCATGCTGAACAACACGCGCATGAAAGCCACTCACAAGACGATCTATAGGTTCTCCAAACTGATCAAAGCCAGTGTAATGTAATCGCTGATAACGCGGCACAACACCACGCATCCCAGGTACAGACAAGCACCCTTCCCAACCGTCCTCAAGCTCATCACCTATAGGTCTTAACACTGGATTAATCAATACGGTGTAAGGCACCTGCTCAGCATCTGGATAACGAGGATTGCTGCCCACTCCAAAAATCACTACGCGCAAACTAACGCCAATTTGTGGCGCAGCAATCCCTGCTCCGTTCATATCAGCCATCGTGTCTTGCATGTCTTGAATCAATGCATGCAATGCTGGCGTATCGAACTGGGTAACCGGCTCAGCCTTTGCGAACAACAATGGCTCACCCATACGCAAAACCTGCCTAATTGTCATACAAAGCCACCACTTCTTGAATAATCTGACGCACCCGCGCCATCGTGATATGCAAAATCTCGCTCATGTCTTCGTATTTAATGGCATGAAGGCTATCGCCACGGCCTGCAGCATGATTGGCAACTGGACAAATAGCTGCATAACGTATCTCAAGCTCACGCGCCAAGGCAGCTTCTGGCATTCCCGTCATGCCAACCATGGTTGCACCATCACGATCAAAACGATTAATTTCAGCCGCCGTTTCTAATCTCGGACCTTGGGATGTCGCATAAACACCACCATTTACCAACTGCTCTCCCACCAAGCCAGCCGCTTTTAAACAGAGCGCTCTCAATCCGTCATCGTATGGCATGGTGAAATCAATGTGTTTCACTTGATTAAAGCCATTTTCATTCATGCCATCAAAATAAGAACTTTTACGACTATGCGTGTAATCGATCAGCTGGTTAGGCAATGCAATGGTGCCAGGACCAAGTTCATCAGCAATACCACCAACTGTAGCAATCGCAACGATGTCCTTCACACCTTGTGCATGAAGCGCCCAAATATTTGCGCGGTAATTAATCATATGCGGAGCAATCGTGTGTCCATTGCCATGCCTTGGTAAAAACACAACCGGCTTACCAGCGATTTCACCAAAGGTTAACGGACCAGATGCCTCGCCATAAGGCGTCCGCACAATCTGACGACGCCCTATCTGAAAATCAGTCAACGCTGCTAAACCCGTGCCGCCAATAATTCCTAACATATGAAACCTAACTCAACTAAGTAATAACTTTAATTGTAGCGCAATCCGTCGCGCCATTAATCAATTTTATCCCCCTCTTTTTTGTGGCATACTTCAAGCCAACCATGAACACTCAAGCCCCAATACAGGCCAGCGTCAAGCTCGCCAAATCACATTACGAAAACTTTCCTGTCGCTTCATTTTTACTCCCTAAAAAATTGCGTGAGCCGATTGCGCTCATTTACGCCTTTGCACGACAAGCAGATGACTTTGCGGATGAAGGCGACTTATTCCCAGCCCAACGCATCGCTCTTCTTAATGAATTCAAAGATGAACTGAACCGCATTAAAGAAAATCGCCAACCAAGCACTGCGCTATTTATTGCCCTGCAATCAGCGATCAATCAACATCATTTACCCATGCAACCCTTTTACGATCTTCTCGATGCGTTTAGCCAAGATGTCACCAAAACACGCTACCAAGACTTTGGTGAAGTAATGCACTATTGCAGGCGCTCTGCAAACCCCGTTGGCAGATTGATGCTGAGCTTATATAACGAAGACACCCCTCAAAACTTGGGGATGGCAGATGCGATTTGCAGCGCCTTGCAGCTGATTAATTTCCTGCAAGATATTGCCATCGACATAGAAAAAAATCGTATCTATTTACCGCAAGACGAACTACAAAAATATAAAGTCACTGAAGCGCAAATTGCCCGAGGTGATGCAAGCGGCACCTGGTCATTATTCATGGAGTTTCAAATTAACCGTGCGCGCAAACTGCTTCAATCAGGTGCGCCATTAGGATTGATATTGCCTGGCCGAATAGGTCTAGAAATGCGTATGATTATTGCAGGCGGTGAACGCATCTTGAAAAAACTACATCAAGCGCATGGCAATGTATTCGAATATAGACCAAAATTAGGCAAGAAAGATTGGCTTTACATGGCCTATCGGGCTGTAAGCAAAAAATAAAAGACAGAGTTGAGATAGTAAAATGACCCCGAAAGAATACTGCCAAGACAAAGCGGCTAAAAGCGGCTCCAGCTTTTATTACAGCTTTTTATTCTTACCCAAAGCCAAACGCGAGGCCATTACTGCGCTATATGCCTTTTGCCGCGAAGTGGATGATGTGGTGGATGAATGTAAAGAGGCCTCCGTCGCCCGGATTAAGCTTGCATGGTGGCGCACCGAGATACATGGCTTATATGAAGGCAATCCACAACACCCTGTTAGCAAAGCATTGGCGGCTGTCATTCACACCTACCAGCTAGATCAAGAGCATCTTATTGAGATTATTGACGGCATGGAAATGGATCTAGACCAAAACCGCTACGCAGACTTCAAACAACTTCAACTGTATTGTTACCGCGTTGCTAGCGTGGTTGGTTTGCTATCTGCACAAATTTTTGGATTTACCAATCGTAAAACGCTGAAATATGCGCATGATTTAGGCATGGCATTTCAACTTACCAATATCATTCGTGATGTCGGCGAAGATGCTCGTCGTAACCGCATCTACTTGCCTTTAGATGAACTGGCTAAATTCGGCGTCAAAGAATCAGATATTTTGCATGGGCATTTATCTGAGAATGTTCAGCGTCTTTTAGACTTTCAAATTGAGCGTGCTGAAAGCTTCTATGATCGCGCATTAAAAATGCTCCCAGCCGAAGACAGAAAACAGCAACGCACAGGCTTAATCATGACCGCCATCTACCGAACCTTACTACGTGAAATTAAAAGTAGCGGATCACAACAAGTGCTAAATTCCCGCATATCACTTACTCCTCTCAGGAAGCTTTATTTGGCTTGGTCGACATGGATGTTCCATTAAAAAAAGTTGCAGTGATTGGTGGTGGACTGGCGGGGCTAACAGCCGCAAATAAACTGACTGAAGCAGGAATACATGTCACCCTGTTTGAAGCTGCACCTCAGCTAGGAGGCCGCGCACGTGCTCTGACGTGGAAAGGTCAACGTCTTGATAATGGGCAACATATCCTGCTAGGCGCTTACCATGCAACACTCAATTTAATCGCTTCCATCGGCATTGATGCCAACAGTGCTTTATTAAGGCTACCGCTGACGCTCAACATGCATGGTGCGTTTCGCTTAAATGCGAAGCGCTTGCCAGCCCCACTCCATTTGCTTTTTGGTTTACTGTCCACAGAGGACTTAAGTTGGACAGAGCGCTTTGCGGCCATTCGATTTTTCATTTGGCTCAAAGCAAAACGCTTTAAATTGAGCATCGACGAACCTTTATTAAATCTACTAGTACGTAAACAGCAACCCACCAGACTGATTAAATGGCTATGGGAGCCGCTCTGCCTCGCTGCACTTAATACACCTATAGAAACTGCCAGTGCACAAATCTACCTCAACGTTCTCAAAGATAGCTTCAACCAAAGCAAAACCGATAGTGACTTGCTTTTACCCAAGCTAGACTTATCCAAGCTACTGAGCGAGCCTTTAGCAAATCGCATCCGAAGCCAAGGCGGGAACATTGAGTTAAACAAGGCCATAGAAAGCATTCAGCAAAGCGAAGGGAATTTCCACCTCACGAGTGCCAACCAAGAAAGCTTTGAGTTTAATCACGTGATTGTGGCAACCTCACCACACCATGTAAAAGCGCTCCTCGAGCGTTTAGATACGCCAAAAGAGATTACACAATTTGAATATCAACCGATTTACACGGTATATATCCAATATCCAAGCCATATAAAACTGCCAAACGTCATGACCGGCTTTACCCAAGGCATTGCGCAATGGGCATTTGACCGAGGACAGCTTTGCGAACAACATGGTTTAGTCGCTGTCATTATTAGTGCAGCAGGCTCCCACCAGAAGCTCACACAAGAGATGTTAGTAAAAGCTATCATTGATGAGCTTTCAATTGCGTTTCCACAGCTACCAACGCCAGAATGGTCTAAGGTCATTGCAGAAAAACGCGCAACTTTCGCCTGCACCGCAGGCTTAAGTCATCCGAAGCAAAAAACTAATGTGCAAAATCTTTATTTAGCTGGCGACTATACTGAAGGCAACTACCCAGCCACCATAGAGGGTGCGATTCGAAGCGGCTTATCTGCTGCCCAATTAGTCATGCAATCGTGAGACAATCTCACCCAATTTTTATCTTATTCAGCAAGTAAGCATTATGAAAAACTACCAA
>CAIQFD010000050.1 GCA_903870995.1 uncultured Methylophilaceae bacterium
ATGTTTAATTGTTGGTGGCTGGGGGCGGAATCGAACCGCCGACACGCGGATTTTCAATCCGCTGCTCTACCAACTGAGCTACCCAGCCATCATTTCATGATGTTTACACATCGCGAAAGACCGGCATTATAGCAAACTAAATCTAATGTGGCATCCTAAAATCGTAAATCAGTGGGAAATTGAGTGCTTTGTGAAACAATTAAGAGACAAAACGAGAGTTAAATGGATGTTTATTTAGTACGTCATACTACGCCAGAGGTTATACCTGGAGTGTGTTATGGCCAATCTGATGTGGACCTAGCGAACAGCTTTGAGTCTGAGTGGACTATATTAAAGTCAAAGCTTGAGCCATTGGCTCGCCCTTTAGTGTTCAGTAGCCCGCTTCAACGCTGTTATAAATTGGCACAAAAGGCTGTGGATCATTTTAATTTTCCGTTACCGCTTATAGACGCTCGTTTGCTGGAGCTAAATTTTGGTGATTGGGAGCTAAAGCCCTGGCAAGAGATTCCACAAGGCATTGTCGGTGAATGGACTGATGAACATGTCATGCAAGCACCCCCTAACGGCGAATCTTATAATGATTTGTACATCAGAGCGGGCGCGTTTCTGGGGGAATTGGTTAAACAGGAAGATGTCGAACAAGCGCTAGTATTTACCCATGCGGGGATTATCCGCGCCTTAGTGTCTGAGGCGTTAAAGATGCCTTTGCGCGAAGCTTATCGGGTTGAGGTGAAATACGGAAGCGTGACCCACCTCGTCATAGAGGATGGGGTCGCGCGACTTGGTTTTGTAAATCGTTAAGCGATTTTGTTTTGGATAGCAGAAAGCTTTTGGAATGCTGCTTGTGCAAGCCAAGCTAGACCAAGGTAGACCAAAGTGTAAGTTATGTAAGGCGTGTAGTATTGAGCAACACGTTGAGAGAACTCAACAGCAGTTAAGGTATTTACCTTGTCTGAAAACGAGTACCAGAAGGCATTTGACAAGATAAAAGCCAAACTTGTTGATACCCAGGCGGCAGGAACGAATACACTCAAAGCAAATGGTTCAGACTGCTTAGCAATATAACGTCCAACGCCCCATACCATTGCGTAAGTTGGGATTAAGCCCCAGTAGCCGAATGACATGCAGTAGTCAGAAACGCCTGCAAATCCTAATGCGTAAAAATCCATGCCAAAAGCAGTAGCGATGGCAATGGCTAGCCAACGTAGTTTTTGCATTAAAATACCGGTTAAGAAAAGTGCCGCTAGCGTGGCATCAGGTAAAAATACGCTTGTACCAAAATGACTGGTGCGGGTAAGTAAAATTAACGCGATAAGCGCAACTCCAATTAGCGTTGAATTTTGTGTTTTTGACGACATAACAAACTCCATTGATATTTAGCGATATTGTAACCCTTATCCGACGTTTTTTGTCTGATAAGGGTTGTTTTGATTAAAAGCTTGGTGTGTAACGTAAGCTAAAAAACACATTGGCTCCAGGAGTGTTGTAAGGCGTAGAGCCGCTTAAAGCCAATGCATAGTCTTTATCTAACAAATTATTGACTCTCCCTTGTAAAGCCCAGTCATTGTTTATTTTATAGTCAGCAACTAAATTAATAATTGCGTAACCAGACATTTTTTGAAGATTTGTAGCGTCGTTATATCTTTCTGATGATGCAATCAATTCGGAACCTACACGCCAATCCCCAATGGATCTAGATAAATTAACACTGCCATGCCTTTCTGCTCTTAGTGGAAGAAGTTTATGGCTATTTGCATCCTCGGGTGATTGAATGTCTAGGCTACCTTTTAAAAGGAAATTGTTGACTGTTGTAGCGCCAGACAAGGTTAGTCCCTTCAGCTCTGCATCATTAATGTTTTCCATTTGATATAGTGGAAATCCGCTAGAAACAATGAGGTTTGTAATTTTGTTTTTATAAAAGACAGCGGAGGCATTGCTGTTTTGATCTTTAAAGTGAATCGCCGCTTCAAGATTTTTTGATTCTTCGGCTTTAATATCAGGGTTCGCACCCCAGCCAATGGGACCGTACACATCATTGAATGTCGGTGCTTTGAAGGCGGTGCCATAACTTGCGGAGGCGCGCCACAAATCGTTTATCTGGAAGCTATAGCCAGCATTGCCCGTGATGTGTTCACCGTACTGGCTGCTATCATCTCTTCGTAGGTTGGCTTGAACGGAATGTTTGTCAATGGATGCTACATAACCTAAATATAAGCCGTTGGAATTACGCGCAGTATTTTGGTATTCCTCGCTAGATATTAACTTTTGCTCCAGTCTGTCTGCCAAGAGCGTTAAAGTACCAATCGGCAGTGCGACATCATTTTGCCAAGAGTATTGGCGTTGCTTAGATTTGATTTTAGTGACTGAACCAATGTCCCAGTAATCATCATTGACATCTACACCTTCACTGAGCTTGACTGTCGATTTCCAAATGTTAGTGATTTGGTTTTTTGTGAAAATGCCAACGCTAGTTTGCGTTGAGTCCACGTAGTTAGAAAATGCAGACCAGCCATCATATTTTGCGCGCCCGTTGCTGTTGAATAGTTGAACACCAAGCTCGTGTCCCTCTGAGAAGGCATATGAAGCTGAACCGTTGAGGGAAATGTTTCGATAACCGTCTTTATCGCTTCTGGGGTCATTGTTAATCTTTAAAGCAGAAAAGCCATCGGTGTTGTAGCTTGAGACGTTAAGTGAAAATTTAAAATCATTTATTGCTCCACCAAAACCGGCCTCTGCGGTTCTGGTGTTGTAAGTGCCATAGCCAACCGTTGCATTAAAATGAGGTTTTCCATCATTATGTTTGCTGAAAATTTGAATCACGCCACCTATCGCATCCTGTCCGTATAGGCTACTAGCTGGCCCCCTTAGGATTTCAATTCGTTCAATTTGAGATAGTGGAATATTGCCGAAATAGGTTGTGCCAGCAGAGATGCTACTGATGCGTATGCCGTCTAATAAGACGACAACTTGATTTGCGTTAGTGCCGCGTAGAAAAACGCTTGCAAGTTTTCCTTGTCCACCATTTGAGCTAATTTCAACGCCAGGTTGAGCTTGAAGTAACTCGATAAAGCTTGATTGCCCAGCACGCTCAATTTCTTCTTGCGTAATCACGGTGACATCGGCAATGACGCTTTCCTTTGTCTGTGGGGTGCGACTGGCCGTTACAATAACGTCTTTAGCATTAATTGGGGTTTCTGCTGCTAAAAGTGGAGTAGTGAAAAGCAAGCCTATGAGGCCTGCAATGGTGGTTTTTTTCATGATCATTCCCTAGTAATGACGTACGTCCCCGTGCGCCAATATGAAAATGAAAATGTCGAGAGTGTGGCTAGATTAGAATAATTAACAGTGGCATTAATTCAATAAAGATTTAATACAACAGAAACCGTCACCCCGCGGCATTTCCATGCTTAGGTTGTTTAGGCCGGTCTCCGGACTTGTGAGGATACGGTTTGCGCCTTCCCAAACAAAATGTTCAGTGGCATGTTGCAAACCTACAATCACTTACCGTTGCGGGGGCAGCATAGGAGTTGTTTTGTATAAAACGCACCTATTTCCCAGTTTCACCTTTGTTGCCGAAAAGCAACGCGGACACCTATCAACTTGTAGGCATTATATTGGATTTTAATTGGCGCCGTTTAACAATTTAAATAAATGGACGCTTAGCAAGGTGCAGTAAAGCTTTCAGAGTAATCGCTTAGAAGTTGACTTAATAAGGAATTAACAATTATAGTGCAGGGATGGATGCTGATTTACAAGCCTTAGAAGAGAAAATTTCACAACTGGTGCAGTTGTGTAAATCTCTGCGTGAAGACAATCTTGAGCTTAGACAAACGCTTGCTCTCGTTCAAGAAGCTGAGCGCCAGCTAAAAGCACGTATGCAGCAAGCCCAAATTCGAATCGAGAACATCATTGACCGCTTGCCAGAGGATGTCTTATGAGTGACGTTAAAGGTGTTGAAGTTAACATTATGGGCAGAGAGTTCACCATTGCTTGCCCGCCAGAGGAGCGCGAAGGCTTGCTAAACGCGGTGAATTATCTGGATAAAAAAATGTGTGATATCCGTGACTCTGGAAAAATTGTTGGCGCGGAGCGTATCGCAATGATGGCGGCACTTAATTTGGCGCATGAGTTGCTAACAACTCGTTCTGGCGGTGTTGACATCGGAGGTATGAAAGGTAAAGTTGCTCGCATGCAATCCATGGTAGATGGTGCACTTGCGGAGCAAAATAAATTGTTCTAATTCGTTTTCGTTATTATTTCTGTATTAAAAGTTACTTTTGTTCCCCGCGGTGTGGTTTAGGTTATATATTCCTTGAACTAGTTTCTAGCATAGGTCTCTGTTATTCAAGTTGCTGTGAGCGCGATCCACTGCGGTTGTGCCTAATGCGCTTTAGATGGTTACCACTTGAGCCTTTTTGGTTCAGGATGCTAGCCTAGGCTACATGCAGTGGGGAACTCCCTTCTTTACCTTAGTTCGTGATATTTGAGGTCGGCAATGCTGACTTTTTCTAAGCACTTCTCGTGTGTGGCTTCCAAAATAACAGGTGGGGCAAATCCAGCTTCTGCAGCATCAAGCCATCGTGATGCACATAAGCACCATCGATCCCCTGGTTGTAGCCCTTCAAATCCATACTCGGGGCGAGGCGTACTAAGATCATTACCTTGGGTAGCAGAAAAAATTAAAAACTCTTCTGTGACTTGTGCGCAAATCGTGTGACTTCCTGCATCATCAGGTCCAGTTTCACAACATCCTGTTCTCGTAAATCCAGTGATTGGATCTAGGCTACAAACTTGCAAGGATGTCCCCAATACATTTTTTGCCATCGCGCTTCTCATCTTTAATGGTTAAGTCGGGTTATGATAAGCGCATATTGGAAATTATAAGGAATAAAAATGCGTTATTGGTTGATGAAATCGGAGCCTGCGGACGTATCTATCGATGACTTGGCATCATTTCCTAACCAAACTGTTGACTGGTATGGCGTGCGTAATTATCAAGCGCGAAACTTTATGCGCGACCAGATGCAAGTTGGAGATGGCGTCTTGTTCTATCACTCTAACTGCGATCAGCCAGGCATTGCGGGTATTGCTGAAGTTTCAACATTGGCTTATCCCGACCGATTGCAGTTCATCAAAGACCATAAATATTATGATCCAAAAGCCACGCCAGAAACTCCACGCTGGTTTAATGTGGATGTGAAATTAGTGCGCAAGACTAGATTGTTAAGCTTGAAAGAAATGCGTGAAAATTCAGCATTAGAAAATTTAAGAATTTTACAGCGCGGCAATCGGCTTTCGATTACGCCAGTCGATCCAAGAGATTGGCAAACCATTTTGGCTTTACTAGCCTAAAGACTAATCAATTCAAAGCGCAATAAAAAAGCCCTGAAAATTCAGGGCTTTTTTGCGACAAGACTTACATTAAGGCTGGTCTAAACTTCCCATTGATTTAGGATAGGTGACTACTCCCCAAGGCATTTCTTTATCGGCGATCTCCTTAGTTTTTTCTAAGGTCTCTGTATCAATCACCATTAAGGCTTGTGACTTGCCGCAGGCCAGTAAAATTTGTTTATCGTCAGGCGTAAAGCTAAAGTGCCAGCAACGATTGCCAGTACTAATATCTTTAATTTTTTCAAAAGATTTTGCATCAAAAACTTGTAAGGCTTTTTCTTTAGAAGATGCGATAAAAATTCGCTCGCCTTTGTGGTCAAAAGAGATGCCATAAGGCGCTTGGCCTGTTTCAACTGTGCGGGTCACGTTGAATTTTTTATCTAAGACCATAAACTTATTGCCGTACTCCAAAGTGGCGACATAATAAGTACCATCGGGTGACACTTTAATGCCGCGTGGACGGTCGCCGTACTCTTTGGTTGAAATGGTTTTGAGTAATTTGCCAGTCGCAAAACTGTGAATGGTGATAGTGTTGTCAGCTTCATTGGTGATGATGAGTTTCTTGCCATCTTTTGAGAACTCAACCCCTTCAGTTTCTGGGCCACCAACAATTTCGCGGACTTTCTTGCCTTTCTTCAAATCGACAACGGCAATAATCGCTGGCACTTTGTCATCATCGTCCTCTTCTTTTGCAGCCTCACCTGGCTTAGGTGGTGGGCCACCTTTTGAGCTAGGTTCAGTTGAAACGAAAACAAACCCTTTATGAACGCGCACAAACTCAGGGTTCTTACCTACGGCGATATGTTTAATCAGCTGACCACTCGCTCTATCGATGACAGAAATGTTGTCATCGTCTTTATTCGCAGTAATTAATAACTTACCATCTGCGGTGACCGCAATGCCGCGTGGACTTTTTGCCTGAATATCAATATTGCTAACGATTTCCATACTTTCTAAATCAATGACAGTGACACCGCCATCTTGATTTGAAACATAAGCATTGCCCTTATCGCCGGCAAGGCTAGAAAGGCTGGCTGCTGAAAAAATAAGCGCTGCGGCAAGCAGTGATAGATGTTTCATGTATTTCTTCTCCGATATTGAATGTGCTTATTTTAGTCAGTTGTTTAACGGATAGGTTCTATCAAGCGTTAAGTCGGGAATTTATCCCAGAAATAGTTTGTAGGCTGGGTTGTTGCTTTCATCCCAATAAGGATAGCCCAGCTGATCTAAGAAATTTTTGAACGCCACCCTGTCGTTCGGAGGCACTTGCATGCCTACCAATACGCGGCCGTAGTCGGCACCATGGTTGCGGTAGTGGAATAAGCTGATATTCCAATCGTGACCCATGGTGTCAAGGAAGTTCATGAGTGCACCAGGTTTTTCTGGAAACTCAAAACGATAAATGACCTCGTTTGTTGCTTGTGGCGCGTGGCCTCCAACCAAGTGGCGCAAATGTAGTTTTGCAACTTCGTTATCGCTCAGGTCTATTGCAGGCAATTCATTCGCCTTCAACATTTCAACTAATTCGCTTGGCGCTTTGTTGTCGTTAATGGCAATACCCACAAAAATATGCGCAGATTGAGGGTCTGAATATCGATAGTTGAATTCTGTAATGCTGCGGCCACTCAAGAGTCGGCAGAATTTTTTAAACGAGCCTGGTTTTTCAGGGATAGTCACAGCCAAAACAGCTTCACGCTTCTCACCAATCTCAGCGCGCTCAGCGACAAAGCGCAAGCGGTCAAAATTCATATTGGCGCCAGAAGCAATGCCAATCATGGTTTTTCCATGCAAGTTATTTCGATTGATATATTCTTTCATACCAGCAACAGCCAATGCGCCAGCAGGTTCTAAAATAGAGCGCGTGTCTTCAAACACATCTTTAATAGCTGCACAAATGGCGTCGTTATCAACTAAAACCATTTCATCGACATACGCTTGGCAAAGCTTGAATGTGTGCTCACCAACCTGTTTAACCGCGGCGCCATCGGCAAATAAACCAACTTGATCTAGCATCAAGCGTTTGCCAGCTTTAAGCGACTGCGTCATTGCGTCAGCATCATTAGCCTCTACGCCGATGACTTTAATTTCTGGGCGCAAAGCTTTTACATAAGCCGCAATGCCTGCAAGCAAACCGCCGCCACCCACACAACAGAATATCGCTTCGATAGGCTCTGGATGTTCATTGAGGATTTCCATGGCAATTGTGCCTTGGCCAGCAATTACCTCCGGATCGTCGTACGGGTGAACAAAAGTAAGCCCTTCGGATTTTTCGAGTTCTAGTGCATGTAAATAAGCGTCAGAATATGAATCGCCAAATAGCACCACCTCACCGCCACGACTTTTAACCGCGTTGATTTTAATTTGTGGGGTAGTGGTTGGCATGACAATCACTGCGCGACAGCCGAGTTTTTGTGCAGATAAAGCGACGCCCTGGGCATGGTTGCCTGCTGATGCAGCAATGACTCCGCGGGCAAGCGCTTCTTTAGATAAGTGGGCCATCATGTTGTAGGCGCCACGAATCTTGAAAGAAAACACAGGCTGCATGTCTTCTCGTTTCAGCAGTACACGATTGTCCACGCGAGCCGATAAGTTCGGCTGATATTCAAGTGGCGTTTTTTTGGCTACGTCATAGACGAGCGCTGCACGAATTTTTTCTAAGTAGTCGTTTTTCATTCAGTCTTGCAAAGTGTATGATTGAGGGTAGCTTGTAATTATAAAGAAAACGCATCATTAAAGAATTTTATTATGCAATTTGAAGGATAAAAGAACATGGCAACGCAAGACGAATTAAAACAACAAGTCGCAAAAGCGGCTGTCGAGTACGTAAAGGGCGGCATTATCGGTGTGGGCACAGGCTCAACTGCTAACTTTTTCATTGATGAGCTTGCAAAAGTAAAATCAAAAATTGATGGCGCTGTGGCGAGCTCGGAAGCAACCGCTCAGCGCTTGCGTGCGCATGGCATTGAAGTGTTTGATTTGAACGCTGTTGATGGCATGGAAATCTATGTGGATGGTGCAGACGAAATTACTGAACATCTTCACATGCTTAAAGGTGGTGGTGGTGCATTGACCCGTGAAAAAATCGTGGCTGCCTGTGCTAAAAGCTTTATTTGTATTTGCGATGAAAGCAAATATGTACCAGTATTAGGTAAGTTTCCTTTGCCTGTTGAAGTGTTGCCAATGGCACGTAGCTATGTGGCACGTGAGTTAGTGAAGCTTGGTGGTCAGCCAAAATTGCGTGACTTCACAACAGATAACGGCAACATGATTTTAGACGTTCACGGCTTAACGATTAGTAACCCAATTGAAATGGAAGCGAAAATCAATCAAATCGTGGGTGTGGTGACCAATGGTTTGTTTGCTGCGCGTCCAGCTAATGTGCTTTTATTAGCAACGGCAAATGGTGTAAAAACGTACAAAGCTAACTGACATTAAACTGTCATAAAAAGAGGTTAAGCTACGATATTAAGATGGTGCCTTCAGCCATCAATTTTTAATAAGGATATTTCCTAATGCAAACAGAACATACCTTAAAGCAGTACGACGCTGAACTTGAAGCTGTGCGTGCAAAAGTACTGCAAATGGGCGGCTTGGTTGAGCAACAAATTGTGAACGCTTTAGAATCCTTGGTGAGCGTTAATCCTAAGCTTGCACAAGAGGTGATGGAGAGTGACCACCGTGTAAATGCACTAGAAGTGCAAGTTGATGAAGATTGTAGCCATATTATTGCACGTCGCCAGCCTGCAGCGAGTGATTTGCGCATGATTATGATGGTGGTTAAAACGATTACTGACCTTGAGCGTATTGGTGATGAAGCAACAAAAATCGCCCGCGTTGCTCAAAAGATTTATGAGTCAGATCGTATGTATAAGCCGCGCTTTAATGAAATTCATAGCATGGTTGGTTTGGTGCGTGAAATGTTGCGTACTTCTTTGGACGCATTTGCACGATTGGACGTTAGTAAAACCGTTGAAGTCGCTCGTCAAGATGAACAAGTAGATGAGCAGTTCCGGGCTGCGATGCGCCAACTGATTACTTTTATGTTGGAAGATCCACGAACAATCTCAATGTCACTTGAAGTGTTGTTTGTTGCTAAAGCCATTGAACGTATTGGCGATCATGCAAAAAATATAGCTGAATATGTCGTGTATATGGTTAAAGGTAAAGATGTTCGCCACACCACTGTTGATGAAATGGAACGCGAAACGCTCGCACCATAATTTTAGTATTTTGTTTGAAGAATAAAGGTTGGTCTTGGTCAATAGTAAACCAACTTTCTCTGAAATTGCCGCAGTCGATTTAGGCTCAAACAGTTTCAGATTGCAACTTGCAAGGGTGGTCGATGACCACCTTATTTTTCACGACTCCCTGCGTGAGGTTGTTAGGCTTGGCGCGGGGTTGAGTGAAGATAAAACGCTAAGCGATGAAGCCTTAAATCGGGCGATTGATTGTCTCAATCGCTTTGGTGAGCGCTTGCGCGGTTTGCCACCTCAGGCGGTGCGTGCTGTCGCCACTAACACTTTCCGTGTTGCAAAAAATGCTCCACAATTATTAAAAGCAGCGCAAAACGCGCTTGGTTTTCCAATCGAGATTATTGCCGGGCGTGAAGAAGCGCGCATGATTTTTGTCGGCGTTAGTCATAGCCTGCCTAAATCTGATCACAAGCGCCTAGTGATTGATATCGGTGGCGGTTCGACAGAGTTTATTATCGGCCAGGGCTTAGAGCCACTAGAGATGGAAAGTTTATATATGGGTTGTGTGAGTTACAGCCTTAAATACTTTCCAGATGGAAAAATCACTGAGTCAGCTTTTGAACGTGCTCAAATTGCTGCTGCGACTGAAATTCAAAGCATTTCAAAAAAATTCAAATCCAAACATTGGGAAGAGGCGGTTGGTTCATCTGGAACAGCGCGTACGCTGGGCGAAATTTTGCGCTTGAATGGCTTAAGTGATGGTGCGGTAACACTTGATGGATTGAAGCAACTGCGGAATGTATTGGTTAATTCAAAAGAGGTTAAAAAAATCCAATTAAATGGATTAAGTGCAGATCGTGCAGCTGTTATTTCTGGTGGTCTAGCGATTATGTTATCCGCTTTTGAAGGGCTGGGAATTGAAAAGCTGACTGTTGCGAATACCGCATTACGAGAAGGTGTACTTTACGAGCTCTTGGGGCGTATGCATCACGATGACACGCGTGACTTAACCGTCAATGGCTTTATGCGACGTTACCATGTAGATAGAGAGCAAGTTAAACGGGTTCAAGTATTGGCGCTCGCGCTTTTGACGCAAGTTGCCCCTCGATTGAATATGGATTTTGCCGTAGCTAAACAATATTTAGTCTGGGCTGCAAAGCTTCATGAGATTGGCATTTCGATTGCGCACAGCGGCTACCACAAGCATTCAGCTTACATTGTTGAGAATGCTGATATGCCAGGTTTTTCAAAAATGGAGCAGGAAACTTTAGGCTTTTTAGTGCGAGCGCAACGTCGCTCATTAACCAAATTGCAAATGCCTACGCTGTCGGATGATCAATCGCTATTGGTCATGATTTTTAGATTGGCCGTGTTGTTTCATCGCAATCGTTTAGATATTACACCGCCAGAGCTTAATTTGGCCTGGCATAAGGCGGGGTTCGGTTTAGATGTTGAACCTGGGTGGTTGGCTAAAAATCCATTAACAGATGCTGAGCTTGCAAGCGAAGTCAGCTATTGGAAAGACATCAATATCACTTTGTCTTTAGCTTAATCGCGGCTTGTGTTTCTTGTGGCAGGTCTTGCCCATAAAGTTGCATCAGTGATTCTTGAGCTGACACTTGTGTGCCGCGCTTATGTGCTAAATGATAGGTGCTGTCAGGCATCATTTCCCAAGCGTTTGTATTGTCTTTCAGATAAATATCCAAGCCTTCTTGAATCACCCGTTTTTTTACTTTGGTATCAAGCACAGGAAAACAAATCTCGATACGTTTGAATAAATTGCGATACATCCAATCCGCACTTGATAGATAGACGTTCTCTTCGCCGTCGTTCAAGAAGTAGAAAATACGCGTGTGTTCTAAAAATCTACCAACAACAGAGCGTACGCGGATGTTTTCTGAAATACCCAATACGCCTGGCTTTAGGGCACAAACGCCGCGTACTAATAAATCAATTTGTACACCAGCGCTCGATGCTTCATAGAGCGCGCGAATAACATCGCCCTCTAAAAGCGCATTCATTTTTGCGATGATGCGCGCCTTTTTACCTGATCTGGCATTGTCAGCTTCTTTATTGATCGCCTTGATCAAATTGCTTTGCAAGGTGAAAGGGGATTGCCATAGATGATGTAACTTGTTGGATTTTCCTAGACCAGTGAGTTGTGCGAATACATCATTAACGTCTGCACAAATTTCATCGTTGCAAGTAAACAAGCCGAAGTCGGTATATAGCTTGGCAGTTCGTTGGTGGTAGTTGCCTGTTGCAAGGTGCGCATAACGACGAAGGACGCCATCTTCACGCCGCACGACCATGGCCATTTTGGCGTGGGTTTTGTGGCCTACTACACCATACACAACATGCGCCCCAGCGTCTTCAAGTTTGGCTGCCCAGTTAATATTTGCTTCTTCATCAAACCGAGCAAAAAGCTCAACCACAACCGTGACCTCTTTGCCACGCATAGCTGCCTCAATGAGGGATTTCATCAAATTTGAATCAGCGCTGGTGCGGTAAAAGGTTTGTTTGATTGCCAGCACATTAGGGTCTTCAGATGCCTGTGCAATAAAGTCAGTGACGGAGTTAAATGACTGGTAGGGGTGATGAAGCAAAATGTCTTGTTTGCGAATCGCTTTGAATACGTCAGGCTCCTTTACAAATTCTTTTGCTTTTGTTGGTGTGTATGGCGGATATTTGAGTGCTGATTTTTCAACTAAATCAGGAATCTGCATTAAGCGCACCAAATTAACGATGCCGTTCACTTGATATAAATCTTCTTTATGAAGTCCAAATTGGCCAAGCAAGAAGTGAGACATTTCAGCAGGACAGTTGTCGGCCACTTCAAGTCGAACACCATCGCCAAATTGGCGATGTGATAACTCACCTTGTAGTGCGATCCGTAAATCTTTTGCTTCTTCGTCATCGAGAGTGAGTTCGCTATCGCGCGTGACGCGGAATTGATAGCAGCCCTTAATTGTCATGCCAGAGAACAACTCGTTAACGTGGGCATGCAAAATAGAAGATAAAAACACGAAGCTATATTCGCCATTCGCAATTTCACTAGGCAATCTAATGACGCGAGGTAAAGCTCTTGGTGCCTGTACGATGGCTACCCCAGAATTGCGACCAAACGCATCTTTTCCCTCAAGCTCTACGGCAAAATTCAAACTCTTATTGAGTACACGAGGAAATGGATGAGCTGGATCTAGACCAATAGGGGTGAGGATTGGCATCAGCTCTCTGAAAAAGAAATCACGAATCCAAAGGCGCTGGGCATCATTCCATGTGGCACGGCGAAGAAAGTGTATGTTTTCATCCGCTAGTTTTGGAAGGACTACGTCATTAAGAATTTTGTACTGATGCGAGATTAAATCGTGGGCTTCGGCACTGATTTTGGCTAAGACTTGTTTGGGCAATAAGCCATCTGGACCAGTTTGCTGATTGTTGAATTTTATTTGGTCTTTAACACCAGCAACACGGACTTCAAAAAACTCGTCCATATTGCTACTGAATATACATAGAAACTTGAGGCGTTCGAGTAAAGGAACGCGCTCATCTTCTGCTTGTGCAAGTACGCGTTTATTAAAGGCTAGTATGCCTAATTCACGATTGACGAAATGTTCTGGATTCAATTTTATGTAGTGATGCGCCAAAATAATCCTAAACTCTAAGCGTGAATGATGACGTTTTTATGACAAAACGTGATTTAGCATTCTGTTTAGCTTTGAGGTGGAACATACCCGCTTGCTTTGTCAGCGCCGTCACCGAAGAAGTAAGCTTCGGTTTGCTCTTTTAAATATTGACGTGCTTGCGGATCAGCAAGGCTTAAGCGATTTTCGTTCACCAGCATGGTTTGTTGTTTTAACCAAGCAGCCCAAGCTTCTTTTGAAACGCTTTCAAAAATCTTTAATCCCAAAGGACCTGGATAAGGTGGGAAGTCCATGCCCTCTGCTTCGCGACCCAGTTTGATACATTTAACAGTGCGTGCCATTTTTTGATTTTCTAATAATTGAAATAGTCCTTAATGATAGCGCAAGGCTAGGTGATGCGCACCTATCGTTTATTAAAACTCGCCTCGTAACCCAATTAAAATTGAGCGCCCACCCATCGGTGCAATTTCCTTTAAGAACGAGCTATGGTCACGGATATCTTCATCTAACAAATTTCGTGCTTTAGCAAAGGCTTCTAAGTTGAGCGCTGTTTTTAAACGGTAACTAATCGTGGCATTCACCAAGGTATAGCCATCAGTCGCTAATTCGTTTGTAGCCACTCTATCCTGTTTAAAACCATGCAGAACATCAATTTTAGATGCAAAATCTCCAAGCTTATAATCGAGGCCTGTTCCGATTCTCATCGGTGCAATCCGAGACAGAGGAGTATCTGTTGTTTCATTTGTTGCCCTGACATAATCTCCGCGCACATTAAGATCTATGTCACCGATCCCCTCATAGATGCGAAACTTGCCTTGTGCTTCCATGCCAGTAAAAGTCGCTGGCACACCGATGGTATTAGCCACGGCTAAATCGCTGTCGGTGCCTAAGCGCCCATCGGTCTTTTTATAATCGCCGGTGTTATAGACATTAATAAAATTATCAAACTTAGTGTAGAAACCACCTAGGCTAAAGCTGTGTTTCAAATTTTTCCAACGGATTTGGGCGTCCAAGCCGTTGGCTTTTTCAACATTGAGATTTTGATTGCCAATCTCATATTGATTAGTTGCTACATGGGCCCCATTTGAGAATAGTTCATTCTGTGTTGGTGCGCGTTCTGTATGGGTTAGATTCGTCGCAATACTCCAGTTGTCGTCAATGCTAAATAAAGCGCCAGCTGAAAGATTTTTTTGGGTGAATTGCTTAGATGTTGCATCCCCAAATTTGGGAAGGTGGGTGTTGGGATCGTCGACGCCACCGCCTGCTGATTTGACTATGGACTTATCAATGCGGCCACCAATGGAGAGTTTTAGGCGCTCGATAGGAAGCTCTTCGTATATATAAATGCCTTGGCTAGTGGTCTCTGTGGATGGCACGAAAGCCTCATCACCTAATGCCGAGAATCTTGTATTTTGGGTTTGCAGTCCCACTACGCCAGACAAATTACCTATTTTTGCATGACCTGCTTCTAGTGTGCTTTCTACCCCTTTGTTTAAAAATGTGGTGCCAATTGTCCCATCGTCAATTTCTTGATGTTTGTAATCCGTGAAAGCCATGCGGAATTTAATGCGTTCTATCAAAGTGTCTAGATCGTGTACTTCAGAGGAAAAGTCCCAGCGTTTGCTCCTCATATCCACTTTTACACTTGGTTCAGCCACTGTGCCGTAAAGGTTGTTAAATTCAGCATATGAGATACCGACATGCCCTTTATCAAATGTTAATGAAGCACCAAATGCGCCGCCATCTGATTTTGCTGCGCTATTGGCGAGATTGCCATTGTTGAGGTGATCCGCTTTGCCAGCGTTGATGAGTTTATTTTGAGCGCTACTGGGGATAGTTAAGTCATCTGTTTTTCTTGTGTAAACATCGGCATGAATAGCAAACATGCCATTGCCAACGTCAATCACAGCTGCTCCGCTTCGCTCATTGTCTGCCCCGCCAAGTCTTGTTTCACCGCGCCCCATTACGCCACTCAGCGGTTCTTTGGGAATGCGGTGATCAATTACATTGACGACACCACCAACCGCGCCTGCGCCATAAAGTACTGTGGCAGGGCCGCGAATCACTTCAATCTGTTCGGCAATTAAAGGGTCAATCGCAACGGCATGATCAGGACTCAGTGACGAAGCATCGAGTGCGCCCACACCATTTTGCATAATTCTGACTCGGTCTCCATCCATGCCTCGTATGATTGGACGTGATGCGTTAGGCCCAAAATAGCTAGAGCTCACGCCTGGTGTGCCGTTTAGGGTTTCGCCGATGGTTGATTCACGCTTAATTGATAATTCTCTTCCACTCAAAACGTAGACAGGAACGACTAAATCATCGGAGCCCGCGCCCAGTGGATTGCCAGTAATAGGCACAGAAGGCGCTTGAATAAGGGTGTTCTCGCCCGCTTCTACATGGCTGATTAAGATTGCATGTGCGGACATTAGCCCTGCAATTGAAACCAGTATTTTTTTATTTTTCATACGACACCTTAAATAAAAAGCATTTCTCTCAACATAATGAAAGAAAAATTGAAACGCAAAATGCGTTAGCTCAATTTAATTAAGTGTTTGAAGGTGGTGCGCGTGCAGCATAAACAGAAGGTCTAGTAATGCTGAGCTGATGGGTAGTTAAACTGTTTAAAGTGAAACTAAAAACATCTAGGGTAATGTTGAAGTGCTTAGCAGCAATGCCGTTAGACAGTGATCCATAACTCATGCATTTTTCGCAGAAATTTAAGTGGGTCGTTTTTTCTTGTTTTTTTGAGCTTTGCTGAGTATCAGCAATATGTGAGATTTCGTGCGTGACAGCGGCCTGCTGTGTCAGTGCGAACAGCAGAGCGAAGATAAAGTAAATGGAATATCGGCGCAACATGTGGATATTGTATCAGATTATAAAATCTTCAATCGCATCAAGTTCTTGCGATGCTTCAGCGTAATCTTCAAAGCTTGCGTTGCAACGCGCATACCAATAACGGCTATTGCTTTCGTCACCCTCTATTTTGTGGAGTACGGCGTGTATCCAGCAGGAGGTAGCATCGTGGTAATCTTGAACGATGCGATGAGAAGCATCCCAATGGCCTTCTTTGGCTAATTGGACTGCGTTTAAGAGTTGGTTTTTTAAGTCAGTATTCATCGTCGTATAGTAAAAAAGCCCAGTGTGCTTTTGCAAACTGGGCTTAGTGTTAAACAGCTAGATTAAGCACTGAAATTTGCAGAAGCAAAGTCCCAGTTTGCCAATGAAGCTAAAAATACTTCAACGAATTTTGCGCGCGCATTGCGGTAGTCGATGTAATAAGCGTGTTCCCAAACATCAATCGTTAAAAGTGCTTTGTCGCCTGTCGTCAGAGGTGTGCCAGCAGCGCCCATGTTCACGATATCGACTGAGCCATCTGCTTTTTTCACTAACCATGTCCAACCAGAACCGAAGTTGCCGACAGCTGAAGCTTGAAATGCTTTTTTGAATTCATCGAATGAACCCCATTTTGCATTGATAGCATCTGCCAAAGCACCAGTTGGAGCTCCACCACCATTAGGCTTCATGCTGCTCCAAAAGAATGTGTGATTCCAAATTTGTGCTGAGTTGTTGTAAATGCCGGCTGAGGATTTTTTAACGATTTCTTCGAGCGTGCTATTTTCGAACTCTGTGCCTTTGATTAGGTTGTTAAGGTTTGTGAAATAAGTTTGGTGATGCTTGCCGTAGTGAAACTCCAATGTTTCTTCTGAAATATGAGGAGCAAGCGCATTTTTTGCGTATGGTAAAGCTGGTAGTTGGTGTTCCATGAAGACTCCTTCGTTAAATGATGACTGAAAAATTTTGAGGCTTGATTTTGCCACATTAGTGGCGGATAAAAAACAATGCTCTGTTTAGGGATAAGTCTTTAGCGTTTTTTAGCGCGCGGATGGGCTTGATCATAGACTTTCGCAAGATGTTGGAAGTCTAGATGCGTGTAGACCTGTGTCGTGCTGATGTTGGCATGGCCGAGCATTTCTTGCACGGCGCGTAAATCTCCGCTCGATTGTAATACGTGCGTTGCAAAACTATGACGAAGCATGTGCGGATGCACGTCGCTATTGATGCCTTGTTTAATTGCCCATTCTTTTAGTCGATATTGAATCGCCCTTGGTGTAATACGATTGCCTTGTTTGGTAATGAAAAGTGCTGGCTGGTCTGGTTTGGCAATGCTTGCCCGGGCACTCAGCCAGGTTTGAATGGCGTTGACGGCATGACTACCAACAGGAACGATACGAGTTTTATTGCCTTTGCCGGTGACCGTGATAGTGCCGTTGGCGAGGTCTAACGTATTGAATTCAAGGCTAACAAGTTCGGCTAAGCGTAAGCCTGATGAATAGAAAAGCTCAAGAATTGCATGGTCACGCAAGCTTAATAAATCCTCTGATTTAATGTCGACTAATTGCACGGCTTGGTCTGCAGAAAGCGCTTGAGGAAGGCTTTTGGCAGACTTTGGTGCGCGCATGCCTATACAGGGATTGCTACTGAAGTTGTGCTGTTTGACAAGGTAATCAAAAAAGCCGCGCCAAGCCGAAAGCATGCGGGCGATGCTTTTGCCACCCAGTCCGCGTCCATGTAGTTTCGCAATCAATTGACGGATATGCGCAGGCTTTAATTCGTTTAAAGGCGTTGGCCCCTCCGCGCTGGCATCAAGTAGTAGCTTGATGTCCCGCAAATAGTTGCTTTGCGTCAGCTTGCTGAGTCCACGCTCAAAAGTAATGTGATTAAGATAGGCTTCTAAATAATTCAACGTGCGCTTACCTTTGAGCCCGTTTTTATCATTTAAACGAGTTGCTGGCTGAGAGCGGCACTCACAAGTTCGCCGATGCGTTTCACGAATAGGGTGCCCATGTCTGGATAAAAGCGTTTTTCATCGTCGGATGCCATGACTAATAAGCCGACTGGTGTGCCAATTTCTAATGTGGTGATGGCGTAAGATTTTGCTTCGTCGTTAATCTTAAGGCTCGGTAAGTTTAAATTAGGCAGATCGCCACAATAAGGCTCAATCAAGCCTTCCGCCCAAGCTTTTGAAATCTCGTCTATTTCCTCAAATGCGACATGGCTGGCATCATCATTGTTTTTGGGTTCAGTCCAAAGCATTACTTTTATGCTTGAAATATCGAAATCGTTTTGGAGGCTGCTATTCAACGCGTTCAGGATTTCAGTCAAGTTGCTTGCGTTTAATAATGCCAAAGTGAGCTTGTGCACTTTGTTGCTTTTTTCGTCATTTTCGATGCCAAATTGCAGTAATTCATTATATTTTCGCTCAATTTGACGGATTTTATCGCGTTGCGCTACTTGTTGGCGTTCGGCGAGTGATACTGTGCCGCTGCCATGAGGATTTGGAAGGTGCATCGTAGCAAGCAGGCCTGAGTGATTCGAGAAAAACAAAGGATTGTTTTCCAAATATTGAGCAACTTCAGCTTCGTTTGTCATATTGTTATCTGTTTGGTTTTCCATGATTACATTCCAAATTTTATTTTAATTAAATGTTAATTTCACCTGCGAATACTGTGACCGCTGGGCCAGTCATCATGACAGGCGCGTCGCCATCATTCCAAATGATGTTGAGCTCGCCGCCGCGCATGATGACTTTGACTGGCGACTGCAGTTTGCCTAATCGTATTCCAGCCACAGCTGCCGCACATGCCCCTGTGCCACAGGCTAAAGTTTCACCGGCGCCGCGTTCAAAAACTCTTAGGCGAATTTCGTGTTGGTTCATGATTTGCATAAACCCCGCGTTCACGCGTTGTGGAAATTGAGGGTGATTTTCTATCAGAGGGCCTTGGGTTGCTAATGCTGCTGAGTCAATATCCGCGACGATTTGCACCGCGTGCGGATTTCCCATGGAAACAGTAGCGATTTCAAGCGCAGTAGTTCCAACATTCAATTGGTAAGTGAGTGCTGACTGATCTGCGATAAATGGAATTTGAGCAGGTTCAAATCGAGGTGCGCCCATATTAACCGTCACAAGACCGTTGTCTTCAAGTGTGGGATAAATCAGTCCGTTCGCTGTTTCAACACAAATTTGCGTTTTATTGGTGAGTTTTTGCTCGTGAACAAATCTTACAAAACAGCGTGCCCCATTGCCACACTGTTCTACTTCGCCACCATCTGCATTAAAAATGCGATAACGAAAATCCGCATTTGCATTGGTTGGTTTTTCAACAAGCAATAATTGGTCACAACCTACACCAAAGTGCCTGTCAGCTATCAGGCGAATTTGAGCTGTACTTAAGTTGATTGGCTGACTAAACCCATCAATCACGACAAAGTCGTTACCTATCCCCTGCATTTTTGTGAATTTTATGTGCATATGTGACTGATTGCATGTTAAGTGTAATGCCCTATATTGTATGAGATTGTCGCCTGCTAAGGTAGTCGTCATTTTGTGAATGCCACTTATTTTGCTATCCTAGTCATCTTTGCAAAATTTGTTGATCAATCATTATGTCCGAATACTTATTTACCTCAGAATCTGTTTCTGAAGGCCATCCAGACAAACTCGCTGATCAGGTGTCTGACAGCATTTTAGATGCGATCCTAGAACAAGACCCAACTGCGCGTGTGGCAGCTGAGACTTTAGCGAATACTGGTTTGATTGTGCTTGCTGGTGAAATCACCACAACAGCGAACGTTGATTACATCAAGGTTGCTCGCGAGACGATTAAACGTATTGGCTATGACAATACAGATTACGGTATCGACTATAAAGGTTGTGCTGTGCTTGTAGCTTATGACAAACAGTCACCTGATATTGCTCAGGGTGTGGATAAAGCAGAAGATGATCCACTAGACCAAGGCGCTGGTGACCAAGGCATTATGTTCGGTTATGCCTGTGATGAAACACCGCAATTGATGCCACTCCCTATCTGGCTATCTCACCGTGTGATGGAACGCCAATCACAACTCCGTAAAGATGGTCGTTTGCCATGGTTACGTCCTGATGCGAAATCACAAGTCACGATTAAATACGAAAACGGCAAACCAAGCGCGATTGATACCGTGGTTGTTTCAACACAACACGCCCCTGAGATGGAACTCAAAGACATCCGTGAAGCCGTGATTGAAGAGATCATCAAACCAACATTGCCTAAAGAACTCATCAAGGGTGATATTAAGTTCTTAGTGAACCCAACCGGTCGTTTCGTCATTGGCGGTCCACAAGGCGATTGCGGCTTAACTGGCCGTAAGATTATTGTGGATACTTACGGCGGCGCAGCCCCACACGGTGGCGGTGCATTCTCTGGTAAGGATCCTTCTAAAGTAGACCGTTCAGCCGCTTATGC
>CAIQFD010000051.1 GCA_903870995.1 uncultured Methylophilaceae bacterium
GTTCGCGAATTGACGCATGTTATCGCCAGATGCTGTCACTGTTTGGTTAAACAGGATTTGACCAACGTCGGCTGAGATGTGTTTGTTCTTATTAATCGCTTCAGCGATTTGCGCGGCGCCAGATGAAAACTTGCGATCGCCCTCGGTGCCATAACTATGGAACTGAATGTGCGTTAAATGGAGTGGGTAGCCTTCAGAAGCGCCCATGGTTTTAAGCGTGGTTTCCATGTTGCCTGGCACGCCCAAATTGTTGCCATGGACATGCAATGGGTGAGGCACGCCAAGCTCGTGAACGGCACGAGATAAAGCCTTTAATACTTCACGTGGCGTCACCTGGTAATGCGCGTTTTGTTCATCTAAATCTAAGGCGCGTTGGTTGAACTTGAATGCGCTAATGCCGCCAGGATTGACGACCTTAATGCCAATCGCTTGTGAAGCATGCATTATCCAAGCGACGTAATCATTAATCGCGTTTTGATCTTTCTTTGCCGCCAGCATGCGCAAGAAATAATCATCGCTCCCTATCATGGCATAACCGCCTTTGTCGATAATAGGGGTGTCACCCATTTCTAGGTGTGATTGGCGAGCATTTACAGGGGAAAGTGCTGGTTCAAAGGCTGCGGTATAGCCCATTTCGGCGTAACGATAGCCCGTGGTGAATGTCGAGGGTGCTGCATGACCACAACCAGAGCGGCATAGGGCGCTATGCTGGCTTGGGTCTGCGCGGTGGTCTTCAGGCAGCATCATGCGTGCAATATTCACTTTGCCGCCACCGATGTGGGTGTGCATATCAATCGCGCCAGCCATGACGACTTTGCCGTTTAAATTGTAGGTTTGGTCTATGGTTTCATCATCACGTGGGCGGCTCACAATGCGTCCGTCACGGATGTAAATATCCATCACTTTTCCATCAACTTGATGGGCGGGGTCGTAAACCTTGCCGCCGCTTAATTTAATTAACATGGTTTCGCTCTCTTATATATTTCTTTACAGTGCTGCTTCAATGGCAGTCATGACTTCAGCCAAAGTTGGCAATGTACTTTCACGTAACTTGCCTAATGGCAAACTCACTGAGCTATCAATGCGGAACATCGTGCCTGTATGATCAATGCCAGCTGTACTGATAGGAATAAATACATCAGCATCAGGTGCTTTCATGTTGGCATGGCCAATCACAATGCTAGAGATGTTCGCTTTAGGGGGTGTTTTGTCTGGATTGAATTCACTGACCCAAAGCAAAGCATCCGCCTCGTCATTTGCCAGTAATTGTTCAGCGCTAAAATGATGTGGGTCGTATTCAGGATGTTGACGAGCGAAACGACTACGCACTGGATAGCCGCTGGTCCAGGTGCTGGTTTGATTGACGCTGTAATCGCCTTCTGATCCGCCCAGCGGGAGACCAGATGAGCGCGTTTTAGCATTCAGTTTAATCACAAGTTCCGTGATGTTTTGAATGGTAAGTTCTGCATGATTGATATTCAAATCACTGCTGACCCAAGCAACCACGCTATATTTAGCGGCTTTTAATCGCTCACTTAAGTTGAGTAGGTCGGCTATTTTGATGCCTGCAACCTCTGTCGCATGCAATGTCTTGCCAGAAATAATGCCACGCAAAGTCGCGACCACTTCAGGCAAGCGATCTATGTCGCAAGGCAAAACCGTAGGCTTGACACCTTTAGGTGAGTTGCCTGCAGAGGTATCTAAGTTTTGACCGCCCAAATACACCACCTCACGAGAGCTGGTATCTTGCCCAAACATGCTTTCTTTATTCCAAATATTACGCTCAAAGAAACGAGGATTGTGGCTCACGATATCAGTGCCAATCACTAATAGAAGGTCAACGCGGTTTCGAACCTCAGTCAGCGTGGTGACTTGCCAGCCTGAGTTTTGTACAACCAAAGTATTACGAAAGCTACTGTAAGCGTTCATGTGGTCAATGGTTGCGCCTACCTTGTCTGCAAGGCTTAACACGCTACGCATGCCTTGCACTTCGGTGCTTAGGCCAGCAAATAGGGGTTGGTTGGTGCCACGCAAAATTTCGGCGGCTTTTTTAACAGCGTCAGTTAAAGAGACTGCTTTTCCAGCAATGCTTGGGCTTGATGCTTGCGATGTCCGCTCAAAAAATGACATGCTTTTTGCACATCCTTTGTCTGTCACTTGAAGGTTGCCTGATGCGTCGCGCGCAATACGAACATCATCGCAGAGCAAGCCGCAAGCAGGGCAAGTCACGGCTTCAAGAGTTGAAGCGCTGAAATTTTCCATCTAAAAACCTTGTCTTTGTGAAGTTAAGTTGAATGGTAGTTAACAAACGTAGTGGATATTTTAATTCTTTAATGGCTTGTTATGTGAAACAAAGCATAATCTTTTTTAGATTTTTTTAGAAAGTGCAGAGGCTCGATTAGGTTTGTGTGTGCATAGGAAAAACCTAGCGCCTGCGCTACAATGCAGACAATTTAAAACGTGTTTTAAGTAAAATTTCTGATGACAAAAATGCAAACTCAAACGCTTAATGATGCACAAGTTTTCCCTCGAAGTGTTGCAATGACGACATCATCACGCTTGCACATGGGTTTTTTCGATTTAAACGGTGGCCTGGGGCGTCGTTTTGGTAGTATTGGTCTCAGCTTGCAAGCCCCAGTCACTTCTTTGAAAGTTTCCCCAGCTTCAACATTTACTGCACATGGGTATGGCGCGGAACGCGCGATTAAAATTGCACAGCAAATTACGAATGCCTTAAAGATTAAGGACGGAGTCCATATTGATTTGGAAAGCAGCATCCCTGAGCATTCTGGTTTAGGTTCTGGCACCCAATTGTCTTTGGCGGTTGGTATGGCCATTAGTACACTTTACCAGTGTGATTTAAGCGTAAATGAGATTGCAGTATTAACTAAACGTGGCACACGCTCTGGGGTTGGGTTGGGTACGTTTTCTAGCGGCGGCTTGATTGTGGATGGAGGTCGAGCATCCACGTCGCTTATTCCTCCCGTGATAGCACACGCGGATTTTCCTGAAGATTGGCCTATTTTGTTGATTTTTGATAAAGGGCATTTAGGCGTTCATGGCGCTCAAGAATTTGCCGCCTTTCAAAATCTTCCTCCATTTCCAGAAGCGTCGTCGGCTTTGCTGTGCCGTCATGTGCTAATGCAGGCATTGCCAGCGATTGCTGAGCGCGATTTACCTGCATTCGGTCAGGCAATTCAAATCTTGCAAGTTGTGACAGGCGATTATTTTGCGCCAGCGCAAGGCGGAGGTCGATACACAAGCCAATTGGTGACGGCTGTGCTTAATCAATTGGAGGCTAATGGAGTGCATTGTTTTGGACAAAGCTCTTGGGGGCCAACAGGCTTTGCGGTATTTGCCAATCAGCTGGAAGCTGAAACACAGTTGAAACAACTTAATGCTACATTTGGACATGAAGCTAATTTAGAGTTTGTGCTGACGAAAGCGAACAATCAGGCCAGTCAGCTTCAGCTTAGTTAAGAATTTTATTTAAGTAATGAGAGAGTAGAGTTATGGAAAAAGTATCCATTTTGCATTTAATCACCGCTGCCAAAAATGCCAGTCCTTTCGATGTGAATATGGCCTATGACGCAGGCTTTGACAAAATCATGCCGTATACCAATGTGGAGATGAACGAAGTTGCTGGCTTAGTGCAAGATGCAATTTTCTCTCGCGGCCCAAGCGGTGTGAAGCGTGAAAGCGTCTTTATCGGTGGTCGTGATATTGACGTAGCAATGGATATGTTGGCTTCCGCAAAGAAAGCCATGGTGCCGCCTTTTGAGGTTTCTGTGTTTGCTGATCCATCAGGTGCGTTTACTACAGCTGCTGGCATGATGGCCAAGGTTGAACAACACCTGACTAAAAACTTCGGTGGTGATTTAAATGGTCGCCGGGTGAGTGTTTTTGGTGCAACAGGTCCTGTGGGCGGTTGTACTGCAGTGATTGCTGCAAAATATGGCGCAACAGTACAAATGGTTTCACATCGTAATATTGCCGATGTGCAAGCTAAAGTGGACTCATACAATGCTCGCTATGGGGTGAATATTGCTGCCGTCGATGGCGCGAGCGATGCTTTGAAAGTGGAAGTCCTTAAAAACACAGATATTGCTTTGTGCGCGGCAGCGGCGGGCGTGCAGGTGTTAAGTCTGGCGCAAATGGCGCAAGCGAAAGATTTAAAAATTGTCGCTGACGTAAACGCGGTGCCACCAACTGGTGCTGAAGGTGTGGATGTGTTTGCTGACGGTTCGGCAATCGCTGGCACGGGTGCTTTCGGTATTGGCGCATTGGCAATCGGCAATGTGAAATACAAAACGCAGCACAATCTACTTAAATTAATGCTGGCGTCTGAAAAGAAACAGTATTTAGACTTTTTATCTGCCTTTGAAATGGCACGAAAAAGCCTCTAAATAAAGGACGATGTCTGAATAAACGTGTGCTCATTGCAGCTGTTTCTTCCCGTCCTTTTGTAAAGGCTGCGGCGACGGCAGGCTATTCTGTGGTGGCGCTGGATGTGTTTGCTGATGCAGATACCAAGCGAGCAGCTGAGCACGTTTACAAGATTGAATACGCCAATAGTGGCTTTGATGCGAAACAGTTTGAAGCGGCCTTGGATCAAATCAATACGCACGATATGCTTGGGTTTGCTTATGGCAGTGGTTTTGAAGCGCAACCCGACTTGCTGGAGCGAATTTCTAAACGATTGCCTTTGATTGGCAATCAGCCGGAAGTCGTGCGTCAGATTAAAGATGCGGCACATTTCTTCGATGTGCTGGATCAGTTAGCGATTCCGCATCCCGAAGTCAGCTTTAAGTCACTTGCCAATGCCGAGGGCTGGCTATGCAAAGAAGAGGGAGGCTCTGGCGGTACGCATGTGCTGGATGCTGGCCCGAACCAAGCCTTGCCTGATGGCCAATATTACCAACGTGTGATGGACGGCATTCCCGTCTCTATGCTGTTCGCTGCCAATGGTAGCGATGCGAAAGTTGTTGGTTTCAATCAACAATGGGTGGCACCAACAGCAGGCAAACCTTATCGTTATGGCGGTATTGTTGGTAACGCAAATTTACCTTCTGGTATTAAAATTGCCCTGCAAACTGCCGCACAAAAAATAGCCGCGGCATTCAGTTTGCGCGGTCTAAATAGTTTGGATGTAATTTGGAATGGCGAACAATTTTGGGTGCTGGAAATTAACCCTAGATTAAGCTCAACGCTTGATTTGTATCAGTCGAAAGAAAGTAACTTGTTTGCTTTGCATGTACAGGCCGTGGGTGGCGATTTAAGCCAGTTCCCAACGATATCCTCTTGCTCAAGGGCGCGTAACGTATTGTATGCGGCGCAAGACTTAGTGATTCCTGAAAACTTCTCGTGGCCCGAATGGACTGCTGATATTCCAATGCCGTTGAGCTGTATTCCACATGCTCAGCCTATCTGTACTGTTTTGGCTGAGGCTGATCATGCAGGGGATGCGCAAGCTTTGGTGCTGGCACGTGTGGCTGAGCTTTCCACTTTATTGTTTAAAATTTAATAAAATCGTAGGAGTTTTAATGTCTGAAATTAATCAAGTTTCACACCTCGACACATCCAGTTGGCCAAGCGTCAATGCACTCACAAATCCATTGGTTGCACACTTGGTGAAAAATGCCAAAGAGCTTCGTGTGGGTGTTTCTAAGTCTGATAATGGCGCCACCATTATTGATGCTGGTATCAAGCATTCGGGCGGTCTTGAAGCCGGCCGGTTAATCGCTGAGATTTGTATGGGTGGTCTTGGGCATGTGAACTTGCAAACATCAACCATTTTTCCACATTGGCCGTGGATGCTTTCTGTGCACTCGAATAATCCAACTTTGTCTTGCTTGGGTAGCCAATACGCTGGCTGGAGTTTGGCGCATGAAAAATTCTTTTCATTGGGTTCGGGTCCTGGTCGTGCGATTGCAGGCCGCGAGGATCTATTCAAAGAGTTGGGCTACAAAGATCAAGCAAGTGCAGCTTGCTTGGTGCTTGAGAGCGACAAAGCACCTCCGGTGGAAGTCATTGAGAAAGTATCGCGCGATACTGGTGTTGCTGTTGAAAACTTAACATTTATCCTGACGCCCACGCGAAGTTTGGCTGGAGCGGTGCAAATTGTGGCACGCGTGCTCGAAGTGGCAATGCATAAAATCCACACCTTACATTTTCCACTAGATCACGTTGTGGATGGGATGGCGAGTGCGCCTGTTCCGCCACCAGCGCCAGACTTTTTAATTGGCATGGGGCGCACTAACGATGCAATTCTATTTGGCGGTCATGCGCACTTATTTGTGAAGGGTTCTGATGACGCGGCAGCTAAGTTAGCAAAAGAGTTGCCAAGCAATTCGTCACGCGACTATGGCCGTCCTTTTGCAGAAGTGTTTAAAGCCGTGAATATGGATTTCTATAAGATAGACCCAATGTTGTTTAGCCCTGCGGCGGTAACGGTCACAGCACTTGAGTCTGGCAATACATTTACTGGTGGTAAATTAGATGCAGCTTTGATTGACCAATCTTTTGGTTATCAAGCTTAAATTTTGTAATGATGAAAATCCCCGTCTTTACTGACGATCCAGGCTGGCATGGTAAGCGCTTAAATGAAGCGTTTGCTATGCGCGGCTTTCAAGCAGTATTTGTTTCCCTTAAAGATTGTTTTTTAGACCTCACTACTCATTCAAGCGGTGTTGTCATTCCTGGTTTTGAAACATTGCCAGCATTCGCTTTTGTGCGAGGTGTCCCAGGGGGCACATTGCAACAAGTGATTACGCGCTTGGATATTCTGCACGCTTTAGAAATGCTTGGTGTCAAAGTGTACAACACTGGACGGGCAGTGGAGCGGACGGTGGATAAGGCCATGACCAGCTTTCTTTTGCACCATCAAGGTATTGCCACGCCAGATACTTGGGTGTGTGAGTCTCGCCATGAAGCGCATCAAGTGATGCTACGTGAAATTTCAGAAAACAATCCGCTTGTGATTAAGCCGTTATTCGGCTCGCAAGGCAAAGGTGTACGATTGATTAAGCAGGGTGATGCCTTGCCTGTGCCGATGGAAGCGCATGTGGATGGTTTGTATTACTTGCAGCGCTATGTAGATAGTGGCGAAGGGGTTTGGCACGACCACCGTGTATTTGTTATTCGTGGTAAAGCAGTGGGGGCGATGGTGCGCCATGGCATAAGCTGGGTGAATAATGTGGCGCTTGGTGGGCGCTGTGAATCGGTGGCGCACGATGGTGAACTGGGTGCTTTAGCTGAGGCGGCCGCCAGGGCTGTCGATATTGATTACTGTGGTGTGGATATTATTCGTGACCGTCATGGCAAATTATTTGTCTTGGAAGTCAACAGTATCCCTGCGTGGAAAGGCCTGCAAGGTGTTGTGGCTTTGGATATTGCCCAGGCCTTGGTGGATGATTGCTTGAGGATGTCTGCGTGAGCCAAATTCCGCATCAAGTAATTTCGCAGCAATATCGCGATGCTTGTATGGCAGAACTAAGTGCACTTAAGCCCGGTAACGTCCATCTGTTTGCTGATGGGCATGGCATGGTGGTGCAAGATTTTGTTAAAAGCGCGGATGTCTCAGCGCAAACCATTGCGACTCCAAATTTAAGTGTTGGTGAGCGAATTTTAAGTGCAGTAAAAGCGACCTGGGCTTCCGTAGGTTGCAATACCAATCTTGGTATTGTTTTACTCGCTGCACCAATGATACAAGCCGCTTCTTTTGCTAAGGGGTTTAGCCAAAAAAATCTGCAAATGGTGTTGAGCAACTTAACCCTCGATGATGCGGTACAAGCTTATCAAGCGATCGCTGTTGCAACACCTGCAGGATTGGGCGAGGTGGGAGAGCATGATGTCCGCAAAACGCCTGATGTCACTTTGTTACAAGCGATGCAAGTTGCGGCTGATAGGGACTTAATCGCGCAACAATATGCCAATGGCTATCAAGATATTTTCAATCTTGGCGTTAGTGCTTATCAACACTATCTTACTCAATGGGAGCGTCCAGCTTGGGCAGTGACCGCAACATACTTGGCTTTTTTGACTGAGTTTGAAGATAGTCATATTGCGAGAAAGTACGGAAAAGAAATGGCGCAAGCTATTCAACAAGAAGCTAAAAACCACTTCCAAAGTTTCTCCTCACAAGAAAATCCTAAACTTTACCAAGCGGCTTTGTTGGCTTGGGATGCTGACCTTAAAAAGCGTGGGGTGAATCCGGGCACGAGTGCTGACTTAACGGTCGCCACACTATTCGCTATCCAGTTACTTTAGGCTGAGAAGTTAAGCCTAACTACTGGTATTTTTGTAGGGTTTTTCTTTATCGATTTGCATGTGATTTATCCCCCTTAATCATGGTAAAATCGGGCTTTTAATCCACGCTTAAAGCCAATAGAACAATATGGATCAATTCGCAAAAGAAACCCTCCCTATTAGCCTCGAAGATGAGATGCGTCGTTCGTACCTCGATTACGCCATGAGTGTGATTGTTGGGCGCGCACTTCCTGATGTGCGTGACGGTCTAAAACCAGTTCATCGACGTGTGTTGTATGCAATGCACGAATTAAGCAACGACTGGAATCGTCCTTACAAAAAATCTGCTCGTATCGTCGGCGACGTGATCGGTAAGTACCATCCGCATGGTGATACTGCTGTTTACGACACGATTGTTCGTATGGCGCAGGACTTCTCATTGCGTTACATGTTAGTCGATGGTCAAGGTAACTTCGGTTCAGTGGATGGCGATAATGCAGCGGCGATGCGTTATACGGAAATCCGTATGGCACGTATTGCGCACGAGCTTTTAGCGGATTTGGATAAAGAAACTGTTGATTTTGGCCCTAACTATGATGGTTCTGAGCATGAGCCACTCATTATGCCTGCACGTATTCCTAACTTACTGATTAACGGTAGTTCAGGTATTGCGGTGGGTATGGCGACCAATATTCCGCCACACAACTTAAATGAAGTGGTGGATGCTTGTTTAGCTTTGTTAAAAGACCCAGAGCTTACGATTGATGACTTGATTGAAATTGTGCCGGCACCGGACTTTCCAACCGCAGGTATTATTTACGGCACGATAGGCGTTAAAGAGGGCTATCGCACAGGTCGTGGGCGTGTGGTGATGCGTGGTCGCACTCACGTCGAGGATTTGGAGCGTGGCGGTCGCCAAGCGTTGATTGTTGACGAGCTTCCATATCAAGTAAACAAAAAGACTTTCGTTGAAAAAATCGCTGAGTTGGTTAACGAGAAGAAGATTGAAGGTATTTCAGACTTGCGCGATGAGTCTGATAAATCTGGTATGCGCGTGGTGATTGAGCTTAAGCGTGGCGAAGTACCAGAAGTAATCCTAAATAACCTATACAAACAAACGCAATTGCAAGACACGTTCGGTATGAACATGGTGGCCTTGTTGGATGGCCAGCCGCGCTTGCTTAACCTCAAACAAATGCTTGAAGCGTTCTTGCGTCATCGTCGTGAGGTGATTAACCGTCGTACAGTATTTGAACTTCGTAAGGCGCGTGAACGTGGTCATGTCTTAGAAGGCTTGGCAGTTGCGTTGGCAAATGTGGATGAGATGATTGCGATCATCAAAGCAGCACCAACCCCGCCAGAAGCGAAAAAAGATTTGATGGCGAAATCATGGAAATCGCCAGTGGTTGAAGAAATGCTGAAGCGCGCTTCGATGGAAGCGTCACGCCCAGATGGCTTATCGATTGATTTTGGTTTGTCACCAAATGGTTACAAATTGTCTGATGTTCAAGCGCAAGAGATTCTACAAATGCGCTTGCAACGCTTGACGGGTCTTGAGCAGGATAAGATTGTTAATGAGTATAAAGAAGTCATGGATATCATTACTGACTTGCTCGACATCTTGGCTACACCAAGCCGTGTAACGCAAATGATTGTGGATGAGCTTGCAGCGATTCGACAACAGTTTGGCGATAAGCGTCGTAGTGAAATCGTGCACAACGCACAAGATTTATCACTGGAAGATTTAATTACGCCGCAAGACGTGGTGGTGACTTTATCTCATACGGGCTATATCAAGTCACAACCACTTGAAGAGTATCGCTCACAACGTCGTGGTGGCCGTGGTAAGCAAGCTGCTGCAACGAAAGAAGATGACTTTATCGATAAAATGTTTGTGGCGAATACCCATGATTACATCTTGTGTTTCTCAAGTCTTGGTCAAGTCTATTGGCTCAAAGTTTATGAAGTGCCTCAAGGTAGCAGAACAAGCCGTGGCAAACCGATTGTTAACTTATTCCCATTGAGCGAGGGCGAAAAAATCAACGCCATCTTGCCAGTGAAAGAGTTTGACGAAAACCACTTCGTATTCATGGCAACTGCAATGGGTACTGTGAAGAAAACAGCCTTAAATGAGTTCTCAAATCCACGTAAGTCAGGGATTATCGCGATTAACCTTGATGAGGGTGATTATCTGATTGGCGCTGAAGTGACGAACGGTACGCAAGATATCGTTTTGGTTTCTAACGGTGGTAAAGCGGTTTGGTTCGACGAAGAAGATGTTCGTGCGATGGGCCGTAATACCCGCGGTGTGCGCGGTATGAAGATTACTAAAGATCAACAAGTGTTATCGCTATTGGTCGCAGAAAATGATCAACAAACTGTATTGGTCGCAACTGAGAATGGCTTCGGTAAACGTACTGTCTTGGCCGACTTCCGTCATTCAGGTCGTGGCACGCAGGGCGTTAAAGCGATTGCGATTAGTGAGCGTAATGGCTTGGTTGTTGCAGCACGTTTGGTTAACGATGATGATGAAATCATGTTGATTACGACAGGTGGTGTATTGATTCGCACGCGAGTGAAAGAGATTCGTGAGCTTGGTCGTGCAACACAAGGGGTTACATTGATTAATCTTGGCGATGGTGAGAAATTGTCAGGCTTGGAAAAAGTAGTTGAGACTGACGACGAAGAAGAGGCAGAAGCTTAAGTATTGGGCGAGTTGAAAGTAATTCATGACGCAAATTTTTAATTTTTCAGCAGGTCCAGCGGTATTGCCAAAAGAAGTCCTCGCGCAAGCGAGAGATGAAATGATTGATTGGCATGGTTCAGGCATGTCGGTGATGGAGATGAGTCATCGCGGCAAAGAGTTTATGAGTATTGCCGCTGATGCTGAATCCGACTTACGTGAGTTAATGGCTATCCCAAACAATTACAAAGTGTTGTTTTTGCAGGGGGGTGCACATTCTCAATTCTCTATGGTGCCAATGAATTTGCTCCGCGGGAAAACATCGGCTGATTATTTGGATAGTGGTATTTGGTCTAAAAAAGCCATCGATGAAGCTGCGCGCTATTGCCAAGTGAGTATCGCTGGTTCTAGTAAAGATAAAAATTACACCTATGCGCCAAGCCAGGAAGCATTGAAGCTCAATAAAGATGCGGCATACTTCCACTTTACGTCGAATGAAACCATTGGCGGTGTTGAGATGTTTTCAGTGCCAAAAACAGGGGATGTGCCTGTGGTGTGTGATATGTCTTCTCATATTCTTTCGCGTCCCATGGATGTGAGCCAATATGGTGTGATTTATGCTGGCGCACAAAAGAATATTGGCCCTGCAGGCTTAACGATTGTGATTGTGCGTGAAGATTTAATTGGTGAGACGATTGCTGGCACGCCAACCATGTTTGATTACAAAATCCATGCAGATAATGAGTCCATGTATAACACGCCAGCGACGTATGGTATCTATATGGCCGGCTTGGTGTTTAAGTGGCTAAAAGCCAAAGGCGGCTTGGCTGCGATGGAAAAAATAAACATCGAAAAATCATCACTTTTGTATGATTATTTAGATGCTTCAGATTTTTACCACTCACCAATCGCGGTGGAAAATCGCTCACGTATGAATATTCCTTTCACATTGAAAGACGCTGCTTTAGATGATGTGTTTTTAAAACAAGCGCAACAAAATGGCTTGTTGCAATTAAAAGGCCATAAATTGGTTGGCGGCATGCGCGCTTCCATTTATAACGCGATGCCAATTGAAGGCGTAAAAGCCTTAATCGAGTTTATGCAGTCTTTTGCACAGGCTAACGCTTAATCCTGCTGATTCAGGAAAAACTATGTCAGACATCTTAAAACAACACAGAGACCAAATTGATGCCATCGATGAGCAATTGCTCAAGTTGGTGAATGAGCGTGCGGCACATGCACGTGAGATTGGTGAGCTTAAAGGTGGCGGACCAATTTATCGCCCAGAGCGTGAAGCGCAAGTGCTGCGTCGATTGGTTGATTTGAATGGTGGCCCATTGCCAGCAGAGGCAGTGACGGCAATTTTTCGTAGTGTGATGTCTAACTGTCGTGCTTTAGAAAAGGCGCTTACAGTTGCATTCTTAGGCCCATTGGGTACATTTAGTGAAGAGGCTGCCAATAAACAATTCGGTGGTCTTTCATCACCGATGCAATGTGCCTCGATTGATGAAGTATTTCGTATGGTGGAATCAGGTCAAGCTGATTACGGTGTCGTGCCTGTTGAAAACTCAACAGAAGGCGCAATTGGCCGCACCTTAGATCTACTGACAGCAACGCGCCTCAATATTTGCGGCGAGATTGAGTTGCCAGTGCATCACAATCTACTGAGTAAAGTGGCTGATCAGGCGGGTGTGACTAAAGTCTATTCCCATGCGCAGTCTTTGGCTCAGTGCCATGAATGGCTTAATAGTCATCTGCCTAATGCTGAACGCCAAGCAGTCGTTAGTAATGCCGAAGCGGCAAGATTAGCTAGCACAGAGCAGGGCGCTGCAGCGATTGCGAGTTTACGCGCTGCTGAAATCTTTGCACTTAGCTCACTTGCTAATAACATTGAAGATGATCCTCGCAATACAACACGATTTTTAGTGTTGGCTGATCATGATGTGGCGGCATCTGGCAAAGACAAAACCTCATTAGTGATTGCAACTAAGAACGTTCCAGGTGCGATGGTGTCTATCCTAGAGCCGCTATCTAAGAATAAAGTCAGTATGACTAAGCTAGAGTCTCGCCCAGCAAAAATGGGGTTGTGGGAGTACATCTTTTTTGTGGATATTGAAGGTCACCATCAAGATGCCAATATCAAACAAGCCCTGGTTGAAATTGAGCAACGGGCATCGTTTGTTAAAGTGCTCGGTTCATATCCCGTCGCTGTTGTTTAATTAAGCCTTTACGGCTGTTAATTTCGAGGTTATTTCCGTGTCAGACATTGCCAATTTAGCACCTGCATACATTCGTTCTATCGCGCCTTATCAACCAGGTAAGCCAATTAGTGATTTGGCACGTGATAAAGGTTTGGACCCAAGCCAAATCGTTAAGCTTGCCTCTAACGAAAATCCATTGGGCGTGAGCCCCAATGCACATATGGCGATGATGGATGCGCTGGATGATATTGCACGTTATCCAGATGGTAATAGCGTAGTGTTACGCGATGCTGTTTGTGAGAAATTCCAGGTTACACCTAGTCAATTGGTCTTTGGTAACGGCTCTAATGATATTTTAGAGCTTGCTGCGCGTGCTTTTTTAGCACCAGGCGATGAAGCAGTTTACTCACAGCATGCGTTTGCTGTTTATAGCTTAGTCACGCAAGCCGTTGGCGCGACAGGTGTCGTCGTCCCTGCAAAAGAGTTTGGTCATGATCTAGATGCGATGCTACTGGCAATGACGCCCAAAACACGCATGGTATTTGTTGCAAATCCAAACAATCCCACAGGCACTTTAATTAGTAAGGTTGCGCTTAAAAAGTTCTTATCTTTAGTGCCTAAGCGTACCTTGGTTATCTTAGATGAGGCTTATGATGAGTATTTGACTGATGAGCTTAAAGCTGAGTCTATTAGCTGGTTAGGTGACTTTGATAATTTAGTCATCTCACGCACCTTCTCAAAAGCTTATGGTTTAGCGGGTCTGCGTGTGGGCTTTGGTGTGACATCAAGTGCGATTGCTGACTTAATGAATCGTGTGCGTCAACCATTTAACGTCAATAGCATTGCGCAAGCAGCGGCTGTGGCATCACTTGCTGATGATGAGTTTGTAGAGCGTACACGGGCTCTAAATCAAGCTGGTATGGTACAAATTACTCAAGGTTTGCAAAAGTTAGGGTTAACTTTTATTCCATCGTTCGGTAATTTTGTCAGCTTTAAAGTGGCTGATGCACGTGGTGTTTATGAGCGATTGCTCAATCAGGGTGTCATTGTGAGGCCTGTTGCAAATTACGAAATGCCAGATTATTTGCGCGTGAGCATCGGTTTGTTTTCTGAAAATGCCAAATTCTTAGAGGCGTTAGCCGTCGCTTTAGGCTAAGGCTGTTTCAAAGGCTTCGATATTGGCTGGCTTGCCGAATAAATAACCTTGATACATTTTGCAGCCAGCTCTCTTTAAGAAGTTTTCTTGTGCTTGATTGGCAACCCCTTCAGCAATCACATCTAAGCCTAAATTACCGCCCATCGAAATGATTGTTTGGATAATGAGCGCGCTGTCAGAGCTTTCAATCGCATCCGCCACAAAGCTTTGATCAATCTTTAGCTCATCGAGTGGCAACTGCTTTAATACGGATAGAGAAGAGTAGCCCATCCCAAAATCATCTAGCGACAAGAGCACGCCCATCTCTTTGAGCGACTTCATTTTTTCTACGACTTCGTTGATATTACGAACAACCAAGCTTTCTGTCAGCTCAAGCATGAGTAGCTTAGGGTTGCAATCGCTCGCCTTGAGTGCATTTTCTACTTGGTTAACAAAGTCGGATTGGGCGAATTGAAGCGCACTTACGTTCACAGACACTCTTAAATGCTTTGTTTTTGCGAAGCTTGACCATTTTTTTAGTTGCAGGCAGGCCTGTTGTAATACCCAGTTGCCAATTGGAATAATGAGGCCAGTTTTCTCAGCAAGCGGAATAAATTTAGCGGGCGATACTTGCCCAAGTTCCGGATGACTCCAGCGCAGAAGCGCTTCAGCGCCAATGGCTCGCTCATTAAGCCCAACTTGCATTTGGTAGTGAATTTCCAATTGCGAGTGCGCCAATGCGAAATTTAAATCATTTTTTAAGTTGGAGAGTAAATCTAACACGGGCTGCATTGAATCGTCATAAAACTTAATATTGTTGCGGCCAGATTGTTTAATTTGGTACATCGCAGCGTCAGCCCGCTTTAATACCTCATCTACATTAATAATACCCGTGCTGTACATATATATCCCGATGCTTGGGGTACAGTAATGCTCATAATCTTGAAGTGTGAAGGGTAAGTTGATTTCCTTTAATAATTTTTCGCCCACTTGTTTGATTGCGAGTTTTGCGGCTTCAGTATCCTGACCCAGGTCGTCCAAGATAATGACAAATTCATCCCCACCAATACGGGCTACAGTGTCGTGATTGCGAACAGATAGCTGCAAGCGCTTTGCTACTTGTTGGAGAAGTAAGTCGCCAATGGCATGGCCTTTGGTGTCGTTAAGGGTTTTAAAGTTGTCTAAATCCATAAACATCACGCCTATGCATGATTTTGTGCGTTTGCTGATTTTTAATGATTGGTTTAAGCGGTCGACTAATAGCCTTCTATTAGGTAAATTGGTGAGCGTATCGTAATAAGCCAAGCGCTCGATTTCGTCTTGTGCCTTTTTGTATGCAGTTTCATCTTGCACTAAAGAAGCGATTCCAACGACATTTCCAGATGCGTCTCTTAATGTCGTGTTAAACCATTCGCAGTAGATGATTTTTCCATCTTTCCGAATGTTTTGATTTCTCACATGATGGCCCCCAGCGCCGCTAAGCAGCTGGTAAATGCTGGCATTAGATGAATTGTGATGTGACAGAGGGATAATAAAATTAATGTGTTTGCCGAGCGCTTCTTCAACGCTATAACCAAACATTTTGGTCGCTGAGGCATTCCAAGAGGTTACTTTGAACAGGTTGTCCCATTCAATTACAGCAAGTGGTGTGTTGTCGAAATGTAACTTTTGTCGTTGCGCTAGCGCGTTAATAGCTTCTTTGCTTTCAATGCTATGCATACGTAGCGCAATATTGTCGTGTAACGTGTTCGCGAGATTAAGACCTGCAAGCGTGATGTAAAGCACAAAGGTCACAAACATCAATGCAACAGAGATGGTAAACATATCACCAGACATTAAGAAGGGTGGCAGAAAGCACACCATTAATCCACCAACAAAGGATAATGATGTATAGCGGTCTAACGCATTGACAACTATTGCCCCGCCACAAATCCCAGCGAGCGACATGGCTAGAAATGCTTGATGTAAATAGTCGCTTGGATGAAAGAAGAAAAAGCTGGCGCTTCCCCATGCGGCGCCGCAGAGCAAGGCGAGGGCCCTAAAGTAGATAAGTTGCCTTGAAGTGTTTTCTGGCGTAGCGGCCTTTTCTGAGTAAGCTGCCACCATTTTTTTGGTAAGATGTACGGTGGATAGAAAGGCGGCCCAAATTGAAATGTCACGAATGTTGCTGACATCGGCTTGCAGGTAAATAAGTAAGGCCGCGATGATGCAAGAAATCAACATGGACTTATTGCTGTTTGCAATAATCAGATCAACAATCTCCAAATCGATGACTTTGGGGTAGCTTGCGTTATTTGCGGTATTGTTTATCTGCTGCTGGTTAGAGTAAGTCAATTTTTTCGCTCGCAAATCGTTTTTTTTCTGACGTAGATTAAATCAAATCTTAAATTAAGTTAAATCTTTAAGTCTTGGATTTATAAGGACTCAATTCTTTCATACTTTAAAGAATTTTTCATGCATTTATTGCCTGTGTCATGAAAATCATTAGTGAAGTTTCCGTGTTTTTGCACTGTTGATAAGTAAATCCGAAGCGCATGATGCACCTCACGTTAGACGCAAATGAAAACTTTCAAAGCACTAACGAGTTTTTTAACTAATAATTAGGAGATACATCATGTGGACTAAACCAGCTGCTACTGAAATGCGTTTCGGTTTTGAAGTTACAATGTACGTTTGCAATCGCTAAGATTGTTTAATAGTACAAGCAGTCTTTAAGATTGCAGATGCTGGGCTGCTGCAAGGTAGCCCAGTTTCACATCAAGACTAGCATCATCAAATTTTGTATTTAGAAAAATAACTAAAGAGAAATATATGCACATTCATGTTTTAGGCGCTGGCGCCGGTGGTGGTTTTCCACAGTGGAATTGTAATTGTCAAAATTGCGATGGACTGCGTAAAGGTACTATCAAAGCAACAAAACGTACGCAATCTTCAATCTGCGTAAGTGGTGATGGCGTTAACTGGGTTTTGTTTAATGCATCCCCAGATGTGCTCCAACAAATTCAGGAATTTAAGCCCCTGCAACCTGGTCGTGCAATTCGCGACAGTGGTATTGTCGGTATTGTGCTCATTGATGCGCAGATTGACCACACGACAGGCCTTTTAATGTTACGTGAAGGTCAAGTCAGGCGTGAAATATATTGCACTGACATGGTCTACCAAGATTTAACGTCAGGCAATCCACTCCTTAATATCCTCGGTCACTACTGTGGCGTTAATCATCATCAAGTACCTACGGATGGCAAAACCTCTTTTGAAGTCGCTGGCGCAGCTAATTTGCGCTTCACGGCGGTCGCCCTCAAAAGCGCTGCCCCGCCATATTCACCCCATCGTAATGACCCACATCCTGGTGACACGATTGGTGTGTTAATTGAAGAAATAAGCACAGGCAAAAAATGTTGGTATTCACCAGGCCTGGGTGAGATCGAGCCGCATTTGCCAGTCTTAATGAATCAAGCAGACTGCATTATGGTTGATGGTACTTTCTGGACGAATACTGAAATGATTGACATGGGCTTGATGACTAAAACAGCCCGCAGCATCGGCCACAATCCTCAATCAGGCGAAGGTGGCATGATTGAGAAGCTAGACGAGTTTGATGCGTCAAGAAAAGTGCTGATTCACATCAATAACACCAACCCAATTTTAAGAGAAGATTCCGCAGAGCGTGCAGAGCTGACTAAGCACGGCATCGAAGTCGCATACGACGGCATGGACATTATTCTTTAGGAGACCACTATGAATGCAGTAGCTAACAACAACAACTTGCCTTGGACGCGCGAGGAATTCGAAGAGAAGCTTCGTACTAAAGGCCAAGGCTATCATATTCATCACCCGATTCATGTGGCAATGTATGAAGGTAAGTTAAGCAAAGAACAGCTTCAATGCTGGGTGGCTAATCGTTTTTATTATCAAATCGGCATTCCACAAAAAGATGCTGCGATTTTATCTAATTGTCCAGACAAGGAAATTCGCAAAGAATGGATTGTTCGCATTACCGACCATGACGGTGTGGGGGATGCGGTTGGCGGTATCGAAGCTTGGATTCAATTAGGTCAAGCCGTCGGTTTAAGCCGGGAAGACGTGACCTCACTTAAATTGGTAAGCCCTGGCGTTAAGTTTGCGGTGGATGCTTATATCAATTTTGCACGCCAACGCCCTTGGCAAGAATCTGTGTGCTCATCGCTCACTGAATTGTTTGCACCGCATATTCACCAACAACGTATTAGTTCATGGCCGACTGTTTATCCTTGGATCAAGGAAGATGGCTTGGTGTATTTCAAAAAACGCCTGACAGAAGCTCGCCGTGATGTTGAGCAGGGTTTGTCAGTGACCTTGGATTACTTTGGTAAGAGCCGTGAAATGCAACAACGTGCTTTAGATATTCTCCAATTTAAATTGGACGTGCTTTGGGTGATTGCTGATTCGATTATGTTGCAATGTACCGATGTGACAACAGATGGTGTTCCCTATTTACGTCAACCAGTCTATTGATTGAGACAATAATGAGCATTCAACATACTGATATATACGCAATCGCCTTGCACCACCGTTTTCAGTGGGAAGAAGCACAAAACTGTTACGTAATTTTGTTCCCAGAAGGCATGGTGAAGCTTAATGGCGGGGCAGGGGAAGTGCTGAACCTTGTCGATGGAAAGCGGACTGTCGCAGACATTATCACTGAATTAAAAGCTAAATTTCCGGATGCGCCTGATTTGGACCAAGACATCATCGGTATGTTGGAATTAGCAATAGAAAAAGCTTGGTTACGCCAAATCAATTAAGAGTAGCCAGTCTAGGAGTAGCAAAATGACACAAGCATCATTAGGTCAATCAGTTGTACAAAAAGAGATTCAGTCGCAAAACAATGGCGTTGCCGCGAACGTTACCCATACTCAGCCGCTTTGGTTGTTAGCAGAGGTCACTTATCGCTGTCCGCTTCATTGTGCGTTTTGTTACAACCCAACGGATTATGATAAACACACGCAAAACGAGTTGACCACAGAGCAGTGGATCCAAGCGTTGCGAGATGCCCGTCGTTTAGGCGCTTTGCAACTGGGTATCTCTGGCGGCGAGCCTTTGCTGCGTGATGATATTGAAGATATTGTGATTGAAGCTAAAAAGCTCGGTTACTACAGCAATTTGATTACGTCTGGTGTTGGTCTCACTGAAAAGCGTATCCAAGCTTTTAAAGATGGCGGCTTAGATCATATTCAATTGTCGATGCACGACATCACCGAAGAAATTAATAACTTCATCACCAACACCAAGACGTTTGAGCTTAAGAAAAAAGTCGCCGCGATGATCAAAAATCACGGCTACCCAATGGTGCTCAACGTGGTAATTCATCGCTACAACATTGGCCACATGCGCCAAATTTTAGAGATGGCAGAAGCGCTTGGTGCAGATTACATTGAGCTTGCGAACACACAGTACTACGGCTGGTCATTGGTAAATCGTAGTCAGCTCATGCCAACTAAAGAACAAATTGACGAAGCCGAGCGCATCACCAATGAGTTCCGTGAGAAGCAGGGCAGTAAGATGAAGGTTTTCTTCGTAGTGCCTGATTACTTCTCAGACCGTCCTAAGAAGTGCATGAACGGTTGGGGCGAAGTGTTTATGATTGTCACCGCTAACGGTGATGTATTGCCGTGTCATTCAGCGCGCGTATTGCCGAATATCGAATTCCCCAATGTAAAAGATAAAGGCCTAGATTGGGTGTGGAACGACTCGCCAGCCTTTAATAAATACCGTGGCGATAGCTGGATGAAAGAGCCTTGCCGTAGCTGTGCGGAGAAAGAAAAAGACTTAGCAGGCTGTCGTTGCCAAGCTTTTATGCTGACGGGCGATGCTGAGGGTGCTGATCCTGTATGTAGCTTGTCGCCTAATCATCATGTGATTACGCAAGCAATTGAAGATTCACGCAACCCAGTGATTGCCTCACAGCCAATTATTTTCCGTAATGATAAAAACTCAAAAGCGATTATCGCTGGCGAATTGCATGATAGGGTCAAAGACTTCCACGCATTGCCTTAGCCTCTAGCTTGTAAACTATAGCCCAGCAAATTGTGGTTAAATGAACGCGCCTTTGAAATCTCATCGGCGCGTTTTTATTAAGTGCCTTTGAAAAGAAAAACGACCAAACTCAATGACAAAACTTTCACCGCTATTTTTATCAGTCTTGCTTGCCAGCCTTGCCGCGCTAGCACCATTTGCCATTGATACCTATTTGCCAGCCTTCCCAGCGATGGGCGCAGATTTGCTTGCTGAGCCTGTGGCGCTCCAACAAAGTCTCACTTTTTACTTATTACCTTATGCCATCATGACGCTATGGCATGGCGCGATTTCAGACTCAATCGGCCGTATTCCCACCATTAAAATAGGCTTGGGCGTATTTTTATTAGCTTCTATCGGCTGTGCTTTTGCTCAAAACGTAGAAACGCTCTGGTTCTTTAGAGCCTTGCAAGGCCTATCTGGCGGAGCAGGTAACGTAGTGGCAAGAGCCATGGTGCGAGATTTATTCGAAGGCCCACAAGCCCAGCGTGTGATGGCAACCGTACAAATGCTGTTTGGCATTGCGCCAGCCATTGCACCGATTATCGGCGGCTTATTGCTCGGCATTCATTGGCAGGCTATTTTCATTTTCTTGGCTTTTTATTCAGGTTTTGCCTTTTTTGCAGTAGCTCACTATTTACCAGAAACCATGCCGCAAGAAAAGCGCTTACCGCTTTCTGCCAAGCAGGTGATTAAAGACTACCGCATTATATTTTCCGATGCTGAATACTTCCGTTTAGTGTTTTCCATCAGCGCAAATTTTGCAGGTTTCTTTTTATATGTCATCGCTAGCCCGATGTTTTTGGTTAAGCACCTAGGCCTCAGCGCTCAGCAATTCGGCTATATGTTCATCCCAACTGTGTGCGGCATGATGATAGGCTCATACCTCGCCAAACGCGCCGCTGGCATCTACACCCGCCAGCAAGTTGTGAAATGGGCTTATGCTTGGATGTCGTTCACTGTCGTGGGCAACGTCATCGCCTGTTACTTCTTATCGCACACCTTGTGGCTGATATTGCCGATAGCGATATTCAACGTCGGCATGGCGCTGGCAATGCCTGTGCTATCAATCGCCGCGCTAGATAGACACCCAAAAATCCGTGGCACTGCCGCATCAGGCCAAGCCTTTATGCAAATGTTCTTATCTAGCGTCTCATCAGGCCTAGTTGCTTCATTGGTGTGGAATAGTACTTTTGCCATGGCTTGTGCAATGGCTGGGTACTGCTTGGTTGGCTGGTTAGTCATTCGTCAAAGCCATTTATGGCGCCATGCCTAGTTTGTGGGCTGATTTAGATGGAGATAGTCACCGAGCCTCATCGCTGCTTTTGGTGTAACGACACGCAAATCTATCGTGACTATCACGACACTGAATGGGGCTTTCCTGTTTTAGACGATACGCATATATTCGAAAAAATTTGCCTAGAAGGCTTTCAGTCTGGGCTTAGCTGGCTCACTATTTTAAAAAAACGTGAAAACTTTAGGCTTTCTTTTAATGGCTTTGATATCGCCAGCGTTGCCAGATTTACCCAAAAAGATATTGAACGATTAATGTCTGATGCTGGCATCGTCCGCCATCAAGGCAAGATTGAAGCGAGCATTAATAATGCACGCTGTGCTGAAAAGTTACTCGAGTCTGAATCATCGCTCGCGGCTTATTTTTGGCGTTTTGAGCCAGAAGCTGCCAGTCGTCCTCAAGCCTTTGATGTGAACACACTCAAGACACTTACGCAGTCCAAAGAAGCGATTGCGCTTTCAAAAGACCTCAAGAAAAGAGGGTGGAAGTTTGTAGGGCCAACCACCATGTACGCCTTTATGCAGGCCATGGGCTTGGTGAATGACCATGAAGAGGGCTGTCATGTGCGCGAAGCGGCGTTAGAGGCGAGGAAGATAGTGGAAGTGCCTAAATAAAGCTGTACGCTGCATTTTAAAACGTAAAGATTGCTTGCTTAAGTCCATAATATAACTATAATTATATTTGTCCTGTGTACACCGAAGCGATGAAAGTCGTGCAGAGACTCCACCTGTAAAGGTTTCCGCCCAAGTGCAGATATGCTAAGAGATTCGGTTAGTATCAAAGAAAAGGCTCCGCAAGGAGCCTTTTCTCTTTTGTAGCGCCATGCTTGCTCATTTCGGCGGATTAATCGGTTTGTTAGTGAGCTTGTTATTAAGAATAATATAGAACGATATTTTTTTAGATTGCTTACGCTTTCTTCTGCCATCCGCTACAAAAGCACTATTCACAATCAGATGCGCTATTTCAGCGCTTGATTTTTTAACGTCAAAATAAATCTCATATTCAAGTTTTACTCCGCTTTCGCTTAAAATCTCAACAATAAAGAAATTACCATGGCCTGTATGCATGCAGGCTTTTTTATTGAGTTCTTGAATAATTGCAGGGAGTACTTTTGATGTTTCATATCGCTGAAAGCTGAACGATCTCGTTTCCCTCGCGTCGCTATATCTAAGTGCTTTATTGGAGCCAGATGAAGGTTCTACGTCGGTAAAGCAGTGCAAACCGTAGCAGATATCAACAACATAAATCTTTTCAGCTTTGTTATCTTTCGCAGGTTGCGTGTATAAAATGCGAGCGGGGTGTAAATGTGATAAATCATATTCACAACCCGCATATTTGAACGCTTCCCACTTAACCATTTTTAGTGACTCATGTCTTGTTATGCCCTAAAAACCCCAAGTTCATACACTTGCTGTCTGAGTTTGTCGCCTAGGGCTTTTATGTAGGCGTCTTTAACGTCTTCTTCACTTTTGGCATTTTGTAATTGGGTGTAGAGGCTCATGGATGCAATTTCTGTGATGATTTTTGACATGATTATGCCGTTAAAAATAAAAAAATTAAATATAAAACAATGATTTAACAATATTTAAGATTGTTAGCTTGCTCTTAACATTTGGGTGTAATAGGCGTAAAAAAGAGGCTGACGCCTCTTTTTTTGGATATTTCGTTTAACAAACGAAATGGTATTTAATTGGGTGGGTTTGGCTTATTCCACCAATAATTCACGTTTGCCTGGGGCACCGTTCATGGCGTCAGCATCTGGCAATGGTTCTTTACGTGCTGAAATGACAGGCCATACTTCTGCAAGGCGTGCGTTTAATGCGATGTATTCTTGTTGGTCTGCTGGTACGTCATCTTCTGCAAAAATCGCTTCAGCAGGGCATTCAGCGACGCACAATGTGCAGTCGATACATTCATCAGGGTTAATTGCTAAAAAGTTAGGGCCTTCTACAAAGCAATCCACTGGGCAGACATCTACGCAGTCTGTGTATTTGCATTGAATACAATTTTCGGTAACGACATAAGTCATGTTGGTTTTCCTTCTTTATTCAGCGGCTAATTTGATTAACCGCTATTTTAATAGATTTTGCGGGGCACGTCATTGAGACAATGCCAGTCTTTTAAGTTCGGTTAAATAATCATTCCTGCACCAACAGTGTTGTTGGTCGATTCATCAATCACGATAAATGCGCCAGTTGCACGGTTTTTGCTGTAGCTATCGACCATTAGCGGTTGGGCAAGTTTGAAATTGATTTTGGCAATATCGTTCATCGCAAGGCCTTGCGCTTCTAATTGCTCAAGCGTGTTGACATCCACTTTGTATTCAATCGCGCCTACTTTGGCTTTAGATTCGCGTGTGGTGTGGCGGATGATATAAGTGCGTGCTGTTGATAGTGGTGTTTCAGAGAGCCAGCACACCATGCCTGAAATTTGCTTCACAGGTTCTGGTGCTTGGTCTGATTTTACAATCATGTCACCACGTGATGTGTCGATTTCATCTTCAAGTAAGAGTGTCACAGATTGCTCTGTAATGGCGCTTTCTAGTTGCTCGTCACCCAATTGAATGGCTTTGACTTTTGAGGTGTAGCCATTGGGTAATACAGTGACTGCATCACCCACGGCGATTTTGCCAGACTCAACACGACCCATAAATCCACGGAAGTCGTGCAGATCTTTGTCGTCTGATGCGTGTGGGCGGCAAACGAATTGAACAGGGAAGCGGAATGGCTCGTTTTGTTCTGAGTGGGCAGCTGGGGCTGATTCTAAAAGCTCCAACATGGTTGGACCTTTATACCAATCCATTGCGTCGCCACGGTCAACTAGCATATCGCCAGTGAGCGCTGAAAGCGGCACAACTTGAATATCGCGGCCAGCGCGTTGCAAGCCGATTTGTTCTGCAAAACTTAGGTAGTCAGCCTTAATCTTCTCAAAGGTTGATTGGTCAAAGTCCACCAAGTCCATTTTGTTAATCGCTACTACGATGTGTGGAATACCCACCAAGTGTGCCAAGAATGAATGGCGACGCGTTTGGGTGAGTACGCCTTTGCGCGCATCAATCAAAATAATCGCAAGGTTGGCGGTTGAAGCTGCGGTCACCATGTTGCGTGTGTATTGCTCATGGCCTGGTGCATCAGCAATAATGTATTTGCGCGTACCTGTGCTGAAATAGCGATAAGCCACATCAATCGTAATGCCTTGTTCGCGTTCAGCTTGCAAGCCATCAGTCAGCAAGGATAAATCGACTACTTCTAGACCGCGTTTTTTAGAAGTGCGATCCATTTGTGTAAGGGTGTCAGCTAAGATACTCTTGGTATCAAAAAGCAAGCGGCCGATAAGGGTGCTTTTACCATCATCTACGCTACCGCAAGTCATGAAGCGGAGCAGGCTATCGTTGTGTTGAATCGTCATTAGAAATAGCCTTCTTTCTTGCGTTGTTCCATTGATGCATCTGATGTTTGGTCGTCAAGCCTTGTTGCGCCACGTTCTGTAATGGTGGTGGTCGCAGTCTCCAGCACGATTTTAGAAATGGTATCTGCATCGCTAATCACAGGCGCAGTACAAGTAATATCGCCTACAGTACGGAAGCGAACCTCCATATTGATGATTTCTTCACCTGCTTTAGGTTGGTTAATCACTTCACCAGAAGCAAGCGGTACGTTCACTGGCACAATAGAGCCAGCGCGCATCACGACATCACGTTGATGTGCGAAGTAGATGCTTGGTAGGCCTAAGTTTTCACGTTCGATATATTGCCAAACGTCCATTTCAGTCCAGTTTGAAATTGGGAATGCACGGATGTTCTCACCTTTGTGTGAACGTGCGTTATATAGGTTCCACAATTCAGGACGTTGGTTCTTTGGATCCCATTGGCCGAACTCGTCTCGGAAGCTCATGATACGTTCTTTAGCGCGGGCTTTTTCTTCATCGCGTCGTGCGCCACCAATGCAGCAATCAAAGCCGAACTCTTCAATTGCTTCAAGCAAAGTCACAGATTGGTGTTTGTTGCGCGACTCATCTTCGGATTTGAGCACGACAGTGCCGCGCTTCATTGAGTCTTCTACAGAGCGAACAATCAAGCGCTCGCCTAATTCTGCAGCACGTTGGTCGCGGAATTCAATCACTTCTTTATAGTTGTGACCAGTATCAATATGCATCAGCGGGAAAGGGAAGCGGCCTGGGCGGAAAGCTTTCTCTGCAAGGCGCAAGATACATAATGAATCTTTACCACCAGAGAATAGCAGCACAGGGTTTGAGCATTGGCCTGCGACTTCACGCAAAATGTGAATCGCTTCCGCTTCTAGCCAATCAAGATGGCTAAGGGTTGTTTTGTTTGCTGTTGTCATCATTTCAACTAGTTGATTTAAATTAGGTTTATTTGGATTTCTTTACATGCAGACCGCATTCTTTGCTGGTTGGGTCTTCCCACCACCAGCGACCTGCGCGCACGTCTTCACCCATCGCCACGGCGCGTGTGCAAGGGGCACAGCCAATGCTAGGGTAGAAGGCATCATGCAGTTTGTTATATGGCACTTCATGAAGGCGGATATACGCCCACACTTCTTGTTCGGTCCAGTCGCTAAGCGGATTGAACTTCTCTAAATGATTGCCTGCATCAAACTCTTGCACAGGTAAGTTAGCACGTGTTGTGGCTTGCTCTGCACGCATGCCTGTAATCCAAGCTTGTTTGCCATTTAGTGCGCGTTGAAGCGGCTCCACTTTACGCATGTGGCAACAGGCTTTGCGCAAATCAATGCTTTCATAAAAGGCGTTGATGCCTTTTGTTTGTACGTATTGTTCAACGACTTCATGTTTAGGAAAGTAGACTTTAAGCTTGGTGTTATACGTGCTTTCGGCCTCAGACATCAAGGTGTAGGTCTCGGCTGGCAAGCGTCCAGTATCTAATGAGAAAATCTCAATCGCGAGTTTTTCTCGCATGATGATATCAGTCAGTACCATATCTTCAGCACCAAAGCTGTTAGCAAAGGTAATTGCTGAAAATTTGGTCGCGGCTTCTTTTAATATGCTTAATACATGCGTACGCTTCGCTGTGACAGATGCCTTAAGCGCATCTGTCAACTCTGGGCTAGTCGCTGGATTTTTAGCGGCTGAACGAATCATGGATACGTCACCGAACATTATCGATTCGTCCTGCGCCAAGCTGGTTGCGCAATATCGACTGCGCCCTGGTAAGGCTCGCTAAAGTCTTTAAGGCTATGCAAAGCTTCTTGCGCGTTGCGGTCAGCACGAATTAAGTAACTATTAAAGCCTGAACGCTTCAAGAAGAATAGTTGATCGCGCAATACGTCACCGATCGCGCGTAACTCATTTTTAAAGCCATAACGTGTGCGGAGTAAATTGCCGATAGAGAAAATGCGGCCATCAGCAAAGCGCTCTACATAAACAGCTACCAAAGCAAATGCGTTAATGTCTTTGACTTCAGCCATCACATCTTCAATAGCTTCATGAGTGGCAATCAGTAAGCCAACTTCACCTTGCGCTACACGACTTGCAAGTTTGTCTTTATTAGCTTGCCAAACAGTGAATGGCACCAATACTTTGCCTTCAGGGATTTGCGTTGCAGCAATTTGTTCGGCCGTGAAAGTTTCTTCACCCGTTAGCTTAAATAGCACCACTTTGCCTGCTTGTTTGCGAACAGTTTCTTCACCAAGGACTGGTGGAGTCACGCGTGTCCATTCGTCAGCAACGATGGCATTGTCTTTAATTAAATTAGACATTGCTCGTCTCCTTGCTCGCATACACATGCGCTTTAAATGGTGGCACACCAATACGACGCACGGTATCAATGAAGCGTTCCTCTGCTGTGCGCTCTTGGATATAGACTTCAATCAAGCGCTGAACCACGCCAGGCATTTCTTCTGCTGAGAAGGAGGGGCCAATCACAGAGCCGATGCTTGCATCGTTACCCTGTTTACCACCAATAGTGACTTGGTACCATTCTGAGCCGTCTTTATCCACGCCCAAAATGCCAATATGGCCAACATGGTGGTGTCCGCAAGCATTCATGCATCCAGAGATGTTGAGTTCCAGATCGCCAATGTCATGTAAGTAATCGAGGTTGTCGAACTGCATTTGGATGGCTTCAGCAATTGGAATGCTTTTCGCGTTAGCTAATGAGCAGAAATCACCGCCTGGACAGCAAATAATGTCGGTGAGTAAACCAATGTTTGGTGTAGCTAAGCCAGCAGCGCGGGCCTTTTCCCAGAGTGGGAACAAGTCGCTTAGTTTGACATCAGCCAAAATCAAGTTTTGTTCGTGTGACGCACGTAGCTCACCAAAACTATAAGCATCAGCCAAATCAGCTACTACGGCCATTTGCTCTGAAGTGATGTCGCCAGGCGCATGACCGTGAGGTTTGAGTGAAAGCGTGATGGCGCGATAGCCTGCTTGTTTGTGGGCGTGAACGCAGCGTTTTACCCAAGCGGCAAAAGCTGGATTGCTTGCGATTGCGCTATCAAAACTTGCGTCGTGTGCTGGCAAGTTTTCGTAAGGCATTGCTTCAAAATGTTGGCCAACGCGAGCTAGTTCTGCTTGGGTAATTGTGTTTGGGTTGTCTTTGAGGTGCAACCATTCAGCTTCAACTTGTTGCTTGAACTCTTCAATGCCTAAGGCTTTTACCAAGATCTTAATGCGCGCTTTGTAAGCGTTATCACGACGGCCATGGAGGTTGTAAACGCGAATAATCGCTTCGCAATAGGTGAGGGCGTGTTGCCACTCCAGATGCTCGCGAATAACGGTGCCTAAAATAGGGGTGCGACCTAGACCGCCGCCAACCCATACTTTAATGGCTGTTTGGCCTTTGGCATCTTGATAGAATTCCATGCCGATATCGTGGGCTTGCACGATAGCGCGGTCTTGCTCTGTGCCAGATACTGCAATTTTAAATTTACGTGGCAATAAAGCGAACTCAGGATGGAAGGTGCTCCATTGGCGCATCACTTCAGCCATGGCGCGAGGATCAATGACCTCATCTGGCGCTACGCCAGCGAATTGGTCTGTGGTGATGTTGCGGATGCAATTGCCAGATGTTTGAATGGCGTGCATTTCAACAGTGGCTAACTCTGCCAAAATTTCTGGCACATCTTCTAATTTAGGCCAGTTGAGTTGTAGGTTTTGACGTGTGCTGAAATGACCGTAACCTTTATCAAAGCGCTTAGCAATCGCACCAAGCTTGCGAAGTTGTTTGGATGACAACATGCCGTAAGGTACCGCAATACGAAGCATCGGTGCTTGGCGTTGAATATAAAGGCCGTTTTGTAAACGCAGTGGGCGGAACTCTTCCTCACTCAATTCGCCAGCGAGATAGCGATTGGTTTGGTCGCGATATTGTGCGACACGCTCGTTTACAAGTTGTTGGTCAATGGCGTCGTATTTATACATAAGTGTTCAATTTTTCAAAGAGGCAGTATTTTAATGCAAAACCCGCTTGGTTTCACGCTTTATATTGGCATTAAGCCCTGTTGCTAATGGGCTTAATGCAGAACGAGTTTTACGCCCACGTAAATCAAAATAGCAGCAAGTGCGATGCGTATCCAATGCTCGGCGACTTTGGCGCTTAAGTGGCTACCAATGTAAATGCCAGGGATAGAGCCAATGAGTAGCGTGCCAAGTAGGCTGTAATCTACGGTTCCTAAGCTTGCATGGCCTAAACCAGCAACCAAGGTTAATGGTACGGCATGAGCGATATCGCTACCGACAATCGTTGTGATTTTCTTGTGCGGGTAAAGCACAATTAAAGCTGTGACACCCAAGGCGCCTGCGCCAACAGAGGTGAGTGTCACCAAGCCACCAAGTACGATGCCAAGCACTACGGTACTTGAGGCCACATACTTTTCTGGAATTAAGGATTCTTTTGCAAGCAGGCTCATTAACTTTGTTCTTAGTAGCACGGCGGCAGATGTGATGATAAGCGCAATGCCTAAGCTGAATTTGATGGTGGCAATCGCTTCACTTGAATCAACATTAATCGTGCGAAGAAATAATATGGTGGCAAATGATGCGGGTACGCTACCTGCGCCCAGAAGTTTAACGATTCGCCAATCAATATTCCCTAGTTTGCCATGTGCAAAAATGCCCACGGATTTAGTGATGGATGCGTAGAGCAAGTCGGTACCAACGGCAAGAGCAGGTTTGATGTGGAAAAAAATCATCAGAATAGGGGTCATGAGTGAGCCGCCACCAACGCCGGTTAACCCAACTAAAAATCCAACGATAAAACCTGCAATAATAAAACCGAAGTCCATAAGTATCCTCTGTGTAGCTAATGTTTGCGTTAAATTAAGCCGAGAACATTATAGTTTATTAAATATGTTGTTTTTATAACAATTTATTCTTAATATATGCTTATTAGTTATATGGGGTTTGAGATGAAGCTGCATCAATTAAGATATGTGAGTGAAGTTGTTAAGCAGGGCTTGAATATTTCATTGGCTGCTGATGCGCTTCATACTTCGCAGCCAGGCGTGAGTAAGCAAATTCAATTGCTTGAACAGGAGCTTAATTTACAGATTTTTGAGCGTCATGGCAAACGCTTGACGGGTGTGACCGAGCCGGGGAAGAGTATTGTTGAGCTTGCTGAACGCGTGATGCGCGACATGAGCAACATTAAGCGTGTTGGTGATGAGTTTAGTCATGAAGATGTTGGCACGCTGACGATTGCTACTACACACACGCAAGCGCGTTATCGCTTGCCGTCAGCAGTGAAGGCTTTTATGGAGAAATACCCTGACGTTAAGTTGAACATCCATCAAGGCAATCCAACGCAGGTGGCGGAGCAGGTAGAGAGTGGCGAAGCAGACATTGGGATTGCGACTGAAGCCATCAGTCATTATGAAAAAATCTTATGTTTGCCAGCGTATCAATGGAATCGTTGCGTGGTTGTTCCGCCAGGACATGCTTTAATCGCTGATGTGCCATTGACGTTGAAAAAACTAACACAATATCCATTGATTACTTATGACTTTGCTTTTACTGGCGGTTCGTTGGTGAGTAGTGTGTTTGAGAAAGAGGGTTTGGATCCAAACGTGGTGTTGACGGCGATTGATGCGGACGTGATTAAAACCTATGTCAGCTTAGGTTTGGGTGTCGGTTTGTTAGCAGGTATGGCTTATGATGCGGAGCGAGACACGAATTTGGTTGCTTTAGATGCGCGGCATCTTTTTCCTGACAGCGTGACTTATGTTGGTATTCGGCGCGATGCTTACTTAAGAAAGTTTGCTTATGAGTTTATTCAGCTCTTGGCGCCACATTTTGATCGTAAGGCAGTCACTGACGCATTGAAACAATAAGTTGGGTTTCTGGCCTGTGGTTTCCTTGCTTTTTCGGTTATAATCTCGGCTCGAAATTATTGTTGGTTCGTTATTTTATTAAGTAATTATTCGGAGAGCGCTATGGCTAATTTATTAGAACAATTGAAGTCTATGACCACAATCGTGGCTGACACTGGTGATGTTGAAGCGATTAAAAGTGTAAAACCTATCGACGCTACAACCAATCCATCTTTAGTATTAAAAGCGAGCCAATTGCCACAATACGCATCGTTGATTGATGAAGCGATTGCTTATGCAAAAGCACAAGGCGGCTCTAAAGCAGAACAAATTGACAATGCAGCTGATAAATTAGCTGTGTTGATTGGTACAGAAATCACTAAAGTGGTTCCAGGCCGCATCTCAACTGAAGTGGATGCTCGTCTTTCATTCAATGTTGAAAAAATGGTGGCTAAAGGCCGTAAGCTTATCAAGTTATATCAAGACTCTGGCGTAAGCAAAGAGCGCGTGTTGATTAAATTAGCATCAACATGGGAAGGTATCAAAGCAGGTGAGATTCTTGAAAAAGAAGGCATTCAATGTAACTTAACATTGTTATTTGGTTTCGGCCAAGCACGTGCTTGTGCAGAAGCTGGCGTATTCTTAATCTCACCATTCGTTGGTCGTATCTTAGATTGGTACAAAGCTAAGAACCCAACAACAGAATACACACAAGAAACTGACCCAGGTGTGGTTTCAGTGCGTGCGATTTATCAATATTACAAAGAACACGGTTATAAAACTGTTGTAATGGGTGCTTCTTTCCGTAACACAGGCGAGTTAATCGCTTTGGCTGGTTGTGACCGCTTAACTGTTTCTCCAAACTTATTGCAAGATTTGGCTGCAACAGAAGGTACTTTGACGCAAGTGTTGAAAGACACTGGCGCTACGAAAGCTGCTCCAGCTCGCTTGACTGAAGAAGAGTTCCGTTTTGCTTTGAATGAAGATCCAATGGCGACAGAAAAACTTGCTGAAGGTATCCGCGGTTTCGTTGTTGACCAAAACAAACTTGAAGCAGCGCTTGCAGAAAAGCTATAAGCGCTGTAACAGATAAACGCTAGACCTTGATTTTAAGGCTAGCGTTGCGATTTATAGCGTTGACATATTGATTGTTTGCGCTATAAGATATCGTTCGATTTTTAAGTTGGTGCTGAATAAGCACTAAAAATAAGTAGTAAAACCTGTAATTAATCGGAGAAAAGTAACATGGCACAAACACAAATGGCTTTAGATTCATTAGATTTCGACGCAACAGTTGCTTTAGCAGCTACAGTTGCTCCACACGTTGATATTCTTGAAATTGGTACACCATGCATTAAGCACAACGGTATCAAATTGCTTGAAACTCTTCGTGCTAAATTCCCAAACAACAAAATCTTAGTTGACTTGAAAACAATGGACGCTGGCTTCTACGAAGCTGAGCCGTTCTACAAAGCTGGTGCAGACATCTGTACAGTTTTGGGTTGTGCTGATATCGGTACTATCAAAGGTGTAATCGATGTTGCTAACAAGTACGGCAAAAAAGCTCAAGTTGACTTGATCAACGTTGCTGATAAAGAAGCTCGTACTAAAGAAGTTGCAAAATTAGGCGCGCACATCATTGGCGTTCACACTGGTCTTGACCAACAAGCTGCTGGCCAAACACCTTTCGTTGACTTGGCAATGGTTGCTGGTTTGAAACTAGGTCTAGAAATCTCTGTTGCTGGTGGTGTAAAAGCTGCTACAACTGCACAAGTACGTGATGCTGGCGCAACAATCATCGTTGCTGGCGCTGCGATCTACGGTGCTGCTGATCCTGCTGCTTCTGCTGCAGAAATCACTGCTATCGCTCACGCTTAATTAGCGATAAATTCTGGGCTAATTTGATTGGCTAAGAATTTATAGAGTATAAAAATCCCGACTCAGTAATGCGTCGGGATTTTTTTTAGTAATATCTGAATTCACAGGTAAGACAATTAATTAAGGACATATCATGGATCATCAAAAACTTATCTTAGATAAATTAACAGGCATTTTGGCTGTGACTGATAACAAATCAGCACAACTTTTAGATTTGGTTGAAAAAGCTGGCCGTACATTCATCGGTGGCGCTGGTCGCTCATTGTTGGTTTCACGTTTCTTCGCAATGCGCTTGGTGCATGCGGGCTATAACGTCAACATGATTGGTGAAGTGGTTACGCCAGCAATTAAATCAGGCGACTTGTTAGTGTTGGTTTCAGGTTCTGGTGGTACAGAAACATTGTTACCTTTCGTTAAAAAAGCAAAATCTGTTGGCGCTAAATTGGTTGTGATTTCAATGAAAAAATCTTCACCAATGGCTGATGTCGCTGATTTGGTCATTCAAATTGGTCAAGATGACAGCTTCCCATTAACTAAAGGCATGCCAATGGGCTCACAATTCGAGCTTTCAACATTAATCTTCTTGGAAGCAGCTATTTCTGAGTTGATTCATGCTAAAGGTTTGACTGAAGAAGGCATGCGTGCAATTCACGCTAACCTAGAATAATTCTTTCTTGCTTTAGGCTGTTAATCTCTAGATGTTTTAGGGTTTAAAACAGTAAAGAATGATGGCCCGCCTTATGGCGGGCTTTTTAATTGTTACTGCTTTGTAAAAGTCGGCGCTTGTCATAAAAATGACAAATCATTTGTGGGATAATGTTGACCACTATGGCTATACGTCCAACAGACGTGGCCTTTTTAGCGTGTTGCTTACCCGGCTACACTGGTTTGTTTCTGTAGATTTTTCTGTGGAAACGTTGATATTGGAGAATGAAATGGCTGTTATTGATCGTGTTTTAGTAGGTGAAGCGTTGGTGATCGAAGAGCGTCCTGACCATAGTGGTTTGGATTTGCAAAACGTAGCTCACATTGATTTGATTTTGGGACCACGTGGTAGCGCTGCTGAAGATGCTTTCTGCCGTACATTAACAGACCAAAAACAAGGTGTTAACGGCCTTTTGGCAATCGTAGCGCCTAACATGATGGTGAAGCCAGCAACCGTGATGTTCAATAAAGTAACAATCAAAAACGGTCGTCAAGCAGTTCAAATGTTTGGACCAGCACAACGCGGTGTTGCGATGGCTGTGATGGATTGTGTTGCTGACGGTACTATTCCACAAGACGAGGCTGATAATATTTTCATTTGCGTCGGCGTGTTTATTGATAGCCATGCAGACATCGATGAGCGTATCCAAGATTGGAACTACAAAGCGACTAAACAAGCTTTGAAAAATGCAATTGCACGCGAGCCTAAAGTAGCTGACGTTGTGAAAGCATATAAAGACTCAGTACACCCATTCGCTGCTAAGTAATTTTTAACAGCCATGTAGTGAAAAGAAGCCCAACTTGTTTGGGCTTTTTTACTAAATCGTGCGGAAAGCACCGTCGTTTAGGGCGGTGATGGATAGCACAAACGCCGAAGGCGTTTCATGTAAACTGATTGCTGTATTAGAACGTTAGTTAATGATGAACCAAACCATTAAAACCCTTAAACTGAGAGTGAAAGACAAGCATAGCAAAGTGCTTTCTCAATGGGCGTTTGAAGTGAATCAAGTCTGGAATGCGGCTAATGCACTTTCAGCAGAATATAGTTGGGTGCCAATACCTGAAGTTGGATTCATGAACCTTGGCACCTCTGAATATGACTTGCAAAAAGAACTTAAAACGGTACGCGCAGAGCGTGGTTTAAGTATCGGTGCAGCTACCGTTCAAGCAGTTATTTCCCAACATGCAAAATCTAGAAAACAGTTTAAGAAAAAC
>CAIQFD010000052.1 GCA_903870995.1 uncultured Methylophilaceae bacterium
ACCAAGATGGCTAAATCCGTGCTTGATGCGGGTTGGTTTATGCTAAAAACACAACTGAAATACAAAGCGATGGCGCGGTCAGTGGTGTTTGAAGAAGTGAATGAAAAGTACACAACCCAAATCTGTTCGTGCTGTGGTGAGATTTCATCCAGCAGTCCGAAAGGTAGAGCAGGTTTGCGAATAAGAGAATGGGACTGTGCTGTTTGTGGCGCAAGGCATGATAGGGATATTAATGCCGCAAGAAACATTCTCCGATTGGGACATCAATCGCTAGCAGTAGGAATCCCCGTCATTTGATTGCGGGGAGGATGTCAAGCAACACTTCTATGTCTGGCTTGAATATGATTAAATGCAAGAGATGAAAAAAGCCTTCAAAAATGTCGCCATTATTGGCAAATACAATGCGTCAGAAATGCGCGATAGCATCCTTGCGATGTGTGCGTTTTTGGCCTCCCAGCAAATCACTGTTTCATTAGAAGCTTCAACTGCAGACCATTGCAATATCTCAGGCTTTGATATTTTGAGCATGGACGAGATTGGTGACAAAGTAGATTTAGCCGTAGTGCTTGGCGGTGATGGCACTATGTTAAGCGTTGCGCGTAAGCTTGCTGATAGCCACATTCCTCTGATTGGCGTTAATCAAGGTCGTGTTGGCTTTTTAACGGACATCAACTCTGCCAATATGCTCGATGAAATGCGCAAAATTCTTGCTGGCGATTACAGCATTGAAGAGCGTATTTTGCTCAATGCAACCGTGTTTCGTCATGGCAAACAAATCAGCGCTGGGCGCGCAATGAACGATGTGGTGATTAACAAAGCGGGTATGTCGCGCTTGATCGAGCTTGAAGTGAATATCGACGGTCAGTTTGTACATAGACAGCGCTCGGATGGACTTATTTTAACTACCCCAACAGGCACAACGGCCTATGCGCTTTCTGCAGGCGGTCCGATTTTGCATCCAACATTAGATGCCATTACTTTGGTACCCATTTGTCCGCACACTTTGAGTAACCGTCCGATTGCCATACGAAGCAATAGCATCGTTGAAATTACTTTGGTGCATTGTGAAGATGCTGGCGTGCATTTGGATGGTCAATTGCAATTGGCTTTGGAGGCTGGCGACAAACTGATTGTCCAGCGCGATGAAAAAACCGTTTCACTGCTACATCCATTAGGCCATAGTCATTACGACATGCTTAGACAAAAGCTGAATTGGGGCTAATTTAAGCATGTTACAAACGCTTTCCATTCGAGATTTTGTGATTGTTGACTCGCTCAATATTGAGTTCTCAATAGGCTTTACTGTGCTCACCGGCGAAACAGGTGCTGGCAAGTCCATCCTGATTGATGCCTTATCTTTAGCCATGGGCGCGAGAGGTGAGGGCGGCATTACCCGCGCTGGATGTGAAAAAGCCGAAATTAGCGCGAGTTTTTATATTGCCAAGCTAGAAGGTCTCAAGGCTTGGATGCAAGAAAATGAAATCCCTAACGATGATGACCAGTTGCTCTGCCGTCGTGTCATTTACGCAGATGGCCGCTCACGTGCTTTTATTAATGGTCAGCCAGCGACCATTCAGCAATTAAAAGATGTAGGTGAGTTTTTGGTGGATATCTACAGCCAAAACGCACATCACTCCTTGCTCAAACTCTCGACCCAACGTGAAATTTTTGATGATTATTGTGGCTTGAGTTCAATTGCTGCTGAAACATCATCTGCTTTTAAAAAATGGCAAATGCTTTATCAGCGCCGTGTTGAGATGGAACAAAATGCCAGCAAATATGCTGACGAGTTAGCTGAAATGCGCGATAAAGTACGTGAGTTGGTGCAGCTTGGTTTTGTGGCGGAAGAGTGGGAAGCTTTGCAGCAAGAGCATAGCCGCCTCTCACATGGCGCTAGCCTTTTGTCGGGCTGTGAGCAATGCCGTGAGTTGTTATCTGAAGGTGAGATTTCCGCCTTACGCCAATTGAGCACAGCACAGTCTAAGTTGCAGGGATTGCGTGATTATGATGCTGGCTTGGATCAAGCTTTAGCGACTTTAGATTCCGCAATTATTCAGCTTGATGAAACTGACCGCTTTTTGAACCGTTATGTGCAACGTGCAGAATTAGATCCTGAACGATTAGCTGAGGTCGAACTTCGTATTCAAACCATCCATGCGGTTTCACGCAAATATCGTGTGCGACCAGAAGAACTTGGTGATTTGCTTATTCAATGGCAAGCACGGATGGCCGAGCTTGAAAGTGTGCAAGCCGATGGCGAACTTGCTAAACAAGAAGCCGCGGCTAAGTTGGCTTATGATACTTTCGCTAAAAAGCTAAGCGATGGTCGTCATCAAAAAACACCTGAATTAAGCCAAAAAATCACAGGCGAAATGCAGCGCTTATCATTAGCGGGTGGACGGTTTGAAGTGGCCTTAACGCCACAAAATCCATCAAGTACGGGCTTGGAGCAAGTGGAATTTTTGGTGGCAGGTCATGTGGGCGTGGAAGCAAGACCGCTTAACAAAGTGGCATCTGGCGGCGAGCTTTCTCGTGTCAGTTTAGCAATTCGCGTGGTGACTGCTCAGCAGGGCAGTGTGCCCACCATGATTTTTGATGAAGTAGATGTTGGCATTGGCGGCGGTGTGGCTGAAGTGGTTGGGCAGCTCCTGAAGCAATTAGGGGTTGGTCGCCAAGTGTTAGTCATCACTCATCTGCCACAAGTTGCATCGCAAGGTGCACAGCATCTTAATGTGAAGAAAATCCAGCGCGAAAATGTCACACTTAGCTCCATTGAGCCTTTAGATGATCATGCGCGTGTTGAAGAAATTGCCCGTATGCTAGGTGGAGTAGAAATCACCGAAACCACACGTCAACATGCCAGAGAAATGCTGGCTGGCTAATAAAAAATTATCTTTAAGCGCTACTTGAATTAACTCAGGTCAACCCCAATGTTCTTATCAGCGTTTATCTAAATCAGTACTATTTAAACTGGTATTATTTAAACCACCAATTTTTAAAAGAGGAACCCGAATGCGAATGAAATCCTTACTAGGCGCTTTTGCGCTAGCGCTGGCTTTTAATGTGGCAATGCCGACTTATGCGGCAGATCAATTTTCGATTCATGATGTTTACCAAGCGGCTGAAGCAGGCAACATGACTAAGGCGCAAGCCATGATGGAGCAGGTGCTGCGTGACCATCCTGAAAGCGCGCGAGCCCATTATGTAGAAGCGCAATTACTTGCTAAACAAGGCAAGCTTGCTGCCGCTGCTGCTGAGCTGAGTACTGCTGAACGACTAAAACCTGGCTTGCCTGATGAAAAGCCACAGGCGGTCCAAGCGCTTAAAGCCCTGATTGCTGGGCATGCTGTCAGCGCAAACAATGTGCGCCCACAAGAAGCGCAAAGCGGTTTTGGTGTTGGCTCAATATTGCTTGTTTTGGCTTTAGTGGTATTTATTTTCTTTGTGGGGCGTGCAATGGGTCGCCGAAACAATCCGGTGGTTTATCCAGCAGGGAGCTACAATGGAGGCAATCCGCCAAACGGTCAAACAGCTTATGGCGGCGCACCTTACGGAGGTGCTCCATATGGTGGCGCGCCAATGGGCGGTGGCATGGGTTCTGGCATCATGGGCGGCTTGGCAACAGGCGCGGCACTTGGTGCTGGCATGGTTGCAGGTGAGGCGATGATGCACCACTTCACTGATGGTGATGGCAGCACGCACGGCAATGGTGTGATAAGTGATGCTAATGCTGGCGACTCTTGGACAGATACCAACGACATGGGTGGTAATGATTTCGGTGTAACCGATACAGGTTCGTGGGACGACGGCGGTGGTGGTGATTGGACTTAAGCCGTAGAACATAAAAAAGGGGCAAAAGCCCCTTTTTTATTGCTCAGATATTATTTATGCGGACAAGGATTTTTAGTGCAGTCTGCGTAAATGTAAAGTGAGTGTTCGTTGATTTTGAAGCCGCGTTCTTCTGCGGCTTTGTGTTGGAGTGCTTCGATGTTTTCATCACAAAATTCTTCTACGCGGCCACATTGCATGCAGACAATATGGTCATGATGCTCACCATGATTGAGCTCAAATACGGCTTTGCCGCCTTCGAAATGGTGGCGTACCAAAAGTCCTGCTTGTTCAAACTGTGTAAGCACGCGATAAACCGTTGCCAAGCCGACGTCATCACCTGTGCTTAATAGAATTTTGTAAACGTCCTCTGCCGACATGTGGCGCTCTTTGCTGTTTTCAAACAAGCTGAGTACTTTTAATCGAGGTAAAGTGGCTTTTAAGCCGACGCTCTTGAGTTCATCTGGTTCGTGTTTGTTCATGTTTGTTTGAGCAACCTAGCGAAGGTTACTGTCCTTTTTGCTGCTACTTATGAGACGGTATGTCGTGGTATATTAGCGCTAATTCTTATGAAAGTCATGACGATGCGTTACATGGTATTACTAATCGCTATTTTATCTGCCTCTTGTTCCTCTACTTTGCCTTCATTCAAGCCTTATCATTTGGATGTTCAGCAGGGTAATGTGGTGACGTCGAAGATGATGTTGCAGCTGAAGCCTGGTATGTCTAAGTCACAGGTGCGTTACGTGATGGGCACGCCTCTTTTGCAAGATAGTTTCCATCAGGACCGTTGGGATTACCTCTATCAAATGAATAAAGGTGGTCAGGTAATTGAGCGTCGTCGCGTGATTCTTGAATTTAGGAATGATGGATTGGCTAAAGTCCGAGGTGACGTTATTCAGGCAGGTTCTCCGGGAGCTGAAAATGCACCGCTTGCGACGATTGATGACGTGAAGACAGCGAAGAGCGATAAAACCTTGTTGGCTGAGGATGCGAAAGCGGGATGGACTGAGCGCTTTAAGTTCTGGAAAGATGACGAGAAAACGGAGGCCGCCAAATTAGAGGCTGCAAAAGCTGAAAAGCTTGCTGTCAAGGAAGAAGCAAAAGCAAGTTGGTTGGATAGCCTTAAGTTCTGGGAAAGTGATAAACCTGCTCAAACCACAGCGAAAGTGGCGGAGGAGCCTAAGGTTGTCGTTGTAGCTAAACCCGTTGAGGTGATTAAAGCCGCCGAGCCAGAGCAAGTGGCGTCGCCTGCGTTGGTTGAACAGCCAGTCGTTGCTGAGTCGACCTCTCAAGCCAATCCAGTGGAAGCTGTTAAAGAAGTCATTAATGTTGAGCCACAACAAAAGGTGGCGGATGAGGTTGCGCCAGCGGATGCGAAAGCAGAAATCACTGTGATGGTAAACGCTTGGGCTGAGGCTTGGCGCAATAAAAATATTAATGCTTACTTGAAATTTTACTCAGAAAAATTTGTGCCAGAAGGAATGAGTCGTAAAGCTTGGCTTGCTCAACGTAAGCAGCGAGTCATGGGGCAATCTGGCGCAATCAGCTTGATGCTTGAGAATGTGGTAATTGATGTCAATGGAAAGACTGCTCGGGCTCAGTTTCTTCAGCATTATTCAAGTGGTAAATTTGCTGACCATGTGACCAAGGTCTTAAGTTTAAGTAATGAACAGCAACAATGGTTGATTGTGAAAGAGGCTGTGGCGACAAAGTCAGCGAAAGCGGAAGTGAATGATGGTTCGCCAGTGGTTGAAGTGTTCAAAATGCGCGATGTGACGGCTGATGAAAAATCAGAAGCAATGCCAGAGAAGATGATTCAGGAATCGGCTAAAAAGGCGCTTGAGCCGGCGCCAGTAAGAGTCGAGCCGGCAACGGTGGTTGCACCAGCGCCTAAGGAAGTTAAGTCTGTTGTGAAAGCGCTTGCGCCAGCTAAGGTGGATCAAGCCAAAGTGGAGTCTAATAAAGATAAAGCCTTGCCGCCAGAAGATGCGCCAGGTTACTTTGAGCGCATGCTTGAAAAGATTGGGTTCTAGATTTAGTTTGCCGCAATAAATGCGGATAGAAAGAAATGGATTAAAATGTTAAAAGTTGTGATTGCAGGTTGTTCTGGCCGTATGGGTCATGCGCTTTTAGAGGGCGTTTTTGCAGATGCTGAGCTAGTTTTGCATGGCGCGCTAGACCGCGCCGATAGCCCTCAGATTGGCCGAGATGCAGGCGAGCAGTTCGGTAAAAAAAGTGGCGTGTTGATTAGTCATAATGTGGATGCGGCGCTCCAAGGTGCAGATGTGCTTGTGGACTTTACGCGCCCAGAACCGAGTTTGGTTTATTTGGCAGCTTGTCAAAAAACGTGTGTCAACATGGTCATCGGCACAACTGGTTTTACGGCTGAGCAAAAAGCCGTGATTGCAAATGCCGCTAAAGATATTTCGGTTGTGTTTGCGCCTAATATGAGTGTAGGTGTGACCTTGCTCATTAATCTCGTGCAAGCTGCCGCCAAAGTGTTAAATGACGGCTACGATATTGAAGTGATTGAAGCGCATCATCGCCATAAGGTGGATGCCCCATCTGGCACAGCTTTGCGTTTGGGTGAGGCTGCCGCAAGCGCGTTGGGTCGTAGCTTAGAAGAGTGCGCGATTTACGGCCGTGAAGGCGTGACAGGCGAGCGTGACCCAAGCACTATTGGTTTTGCAACTGTACGTGGTGGTGACGTGGTGGGTGATCATACGGTGCTGTTTGCAGGTATCGGCGAGCGTGTTGAGTTGACACATAAAGCAAGTAGCCGCGCAACGTTTGCACTCGGTGCTTTGCGTGCGGGGAAGTTTATGCAAGGTAAAAAAACAGGATTGTTTGATATGCAAGATGTGCTTGGTTTGAAGTAAAAAACTTTGCAATAAAGCTGATTGATGGCTTCGCCTATTTCAGCTATAATTGAAACATTATTTAGCGGGACGAGCACAAAACTCATCCCGCTTTGCACATCCGCTTCTCTTCGAGCGATAACTATTTAAAAACAAGGGGTTACAAGTGCCGCAACACACGCCAGCCATGTTAGTACTTGCTGATGGGACAGTGTTTCGTGGTATTTCAATTGGCGCTCCCGGCCAAACCGTTGGTGAGGTGGTGTTCAATACCTCAATGACTGGTTATCAAGAAATCCTCACAGACCCATCTTATACCAAACAAATCGTTACCTTGACTTACCCGCACATCGGCAACACAGGTGTGAACTCTGAAGACGTTGAGTCAGCTCAAGTTTATGCAAGCGGTTTAATCATTCGTGATTTGCCATTAGTTCATAGCAATTGGCGTAGCGAACAATCTCTTTCTGATTATTTGGTTGCCAACAATGTGGTGGCAATTGCAGATATCGACACGCGTAAACTTACTCGCATCCTTAGGGAAAAAGGCGCGCAAGCTGGCTGCATTATCGCTGGCGCGGTCAATGAGGCTGAAGCCTTGGCGCAAGCAAAAGCCTTCCCTGGTTTGTCAGGCATGGACTTGGCGAAAGTGGTGAGTGTTAAAGAGGCATACGAGTTTGCTGAAGGTGAATGGGATTTGGCTTCGGGTTATGCCAAGCCAAGCAATCCAGTTTTTCACGTGGTCGCATTTGATTACGGCGTTAAGCGTAACATTCTTCGCATGCTCACTTCGCGCGGTTGTAAGGTGACTGTATTGCCGGCGCAAGCAACGGCTGAACAGGCTTTGGCATTAAAACCAGATGGAGTGTTTTTATCAAACGGCCCTGGGGACCCTCAACCATGCGATTACGCAATTTCAGCCATTAAAGCCATTGTTGATTCAGGCGTGCCGACTTTTGGCATTTGCTTGGGCCACCAATTGTTGGCTTTAGCTTCTGGCGCAAAAACACTCAAAATGAAATTCGGACATCACGGCGCCAATCATCCTGTCCAAGATGTTGATGACAAGCGCGTATTTATAACCAGCCAAAACCACGGTTTTGCGGTCGATGCTGACAGTTTGCCAGCTAATTTGCGCACAACGCATGTGTCGCTTTTTGACGGTAGTTTGCAAGGCATTGCTCGCACTGATAAGCCTGCGTTTAGTTTCCAAGGTCACCCTGAAGCGAGCCCTGGCCCAACTGAAATGAGTTATTTGTTCGATCGATTTGTCGAATCCATGAAACAGCACAAGCAATAAGAAAACTATGGCAAAACGTACAGACATTAAAAGTATTTTGATTATTGGCGCTGGCCCGATTGTAATTGGTCAGGCGTGCGAGTTCGATTATTCAGGTGCGCAAGCATGTAAGGCTCTGCGTGAGGAAGGTTACCGCGTTATCTTGGTAAATTCTAATCCGGCGACCATTATGACTGACCCTGAAATGGCGGATGCAACCTATATTGAGCCAGTCACATGGCAAGTGGTTGAGAAAATTATCGCTAAAGAACGCCCTGATGCTTTGTTGCCAACGATGGGTGGTCAAACAGCTTTGAACTGTGCTTTGGATCTTGATAAGCATGGTGTGCTGCAAAAATACAATGTTGAGTTGATTGGTGCGAGCAAGCACGCGATTGATAAAGCGGAAGATAGACAAAAATTCAAAGAAGCCATGACTAAGATTGGTCTTGGTTCGGCGCGATCTTCAATGGCACATAGCCTTGAAGAAGCCTTGCAAGTGCAAGCTAGCATTGGTTATCCGGCAATCATTCGTCCATCATTCACGATGGGTGGTAGCGGTGGTGGTATTGCTTATAACCGTGAAGAGTTTGTGACAATTTGTGAGCGTGGTCTTGAAGCTTCGCCAACTAAAGAGTTGCTGATTGAAGAATCGCTACTTGGTTGGAAAGAGTATGAGATGGAAGTGGTGCGCGACACCAAAGATAACTGCATCATTATCTGCTCAATTGAAAACTTAGATCCAATGGGTGTACATACTGGCGACTCTATTACTGTGGCGCCAGCACAAACGCTGACAGATAAAGAGTATCAAATTATGCGTAATGCATCGCTTGCGGTGTTGCGTGAAATTGGTGTGGACACGGGTGGTTCAAACGTACAGTTTGCGATTAATCCAGCAGATGGTCGTATGATTGTCATTGAAATGAACCCGCGTGTGTCCCGTTCGTCGGCGCTAGCTTCAAAAGCAACAGGCTTCCCAATTGCGAAAGTAGCTGCAAAATTAGCAGTGGGCTTTACGCTTGATGAGCTTAAGAATGAGATTACTGGCGGTGCAACACCTGCTTCATTTGAGCCTTCTATCGATTATGTAGTGACTAAGATTCCACGCTTCGCGTTTGAAAAATTCCCGCAAGCTGATTCACGTTTAACGACACAAATGAAATCTGTTGGTGAAGTCATGGCAATTGGCCGTACTTTCCAAGAGTCATTCCAAAAAGCATTGCGCGGTCTAGAAGTGGGCGTGGATGGTTTGGATGAAAAGACTTTAGACATTGACGAAATCCAAAAAGAACTTGGTGAACCAGGCCCTGAACGTATTTGGTATGTTGGTGATGCGTTCCGTGCTGGTATGACGGTAGCTCAAGTGCATGACCACTCTAAAATTGACCATTGGTTCTTGGTGCAAATCGAAGACATCATCAAGCGTGAAATGGCATTAAAAGGACGTCACTTAGCCGATTTGGATAAAGACGCATTGTTCCAATTAAAACGTCGTGGTTTTTCAGACCGTCGTTTAGCTTATCTATTGGGTACTGATCAACATGCCGTCCGTGCTTATCGTCAAGCTTTGAATGTGCGCCCAGTGTATAAGCGCGTGGATACTTGTGCCGCAGAGTTTGCGACCAATACAGCTTATATGTACTCTACATATGAAGAAGAGTGCGAAGCTAAGCCAAACGATAAAAAGAAAATTATGGTGTTGGGTGGTGGCCCGAACCGTATCGGACAAGGGATTGAGTTTGACTATTGCTGCGTCCATGCAGCATTCGCGATGCGCGAAGATGGTTATGAAACCATTATGGTGAACTGTAATCCTGAGACCGTTTCAACGGATTATGACACTTCTGACCGTCTATACTTTGAGCCACTTACTTTAGAGGATGTGCTTGAGGTTGTGGCAATTGAAAAGCCAGTCGGTGTAATTGTGCAATATGGTGGCCAAACCCCACTTAAATTGGCGCGTGATTTAGAAAAAGCGGGTGTGCCGATTATTGGTACATCACCAGATGCAATTGACCGTGCTGAAGACCGTGAGCGCTTCCAACAAATGCTGCAGGAGTTAGGTTTGAAACAACCGCCTAACCGCACCGCAAGAACGCCAGATGAAGCGTTGCGCTTAGCGCAAGAGATTGGCTATCCATTAGTGGTGCGTCCATCTTATGTATTGGGTGGTCGTGCGATGGAAATCGTACAAGAACAAGCGCAGCTTGAGCGATATATGCGTGAGGCGGTGAAGGTTTCTAATGAGTCCCCAGTGTTGTTGGATCGCTTCTTGAATGACGCACTTGAGGTTGACGTTGATGCTTTATGCGATGGCGAAGAAGTGATTATTGGCGGCATTATGGAGCATGTCGAACAAGCCGGTGTTCACTCTGGTGATTCCGCATGTTCATTGCCACCTTATAGCCTATCTAAGAAATTACAAGACGAGCTACGTGTGCAAACCGTTCAAATGGCTAAAGCCCTTGGCGTCGTTGGTTTAATGAACGTACAGTTTGCAATTCAAGGTGAAACTGTTTACGTGCTTGAGGTGAATCCTCGTGCTTCGCGTACTGTGCCATTCGTTTCTAAGGCCTGTGGTTTGCAATTGGCTAAGATTGCTGCACGTTGTATGACGGGCGTTAAGCTAAAAGACCAGGGTGTCACTAAAGAAATTGTTCCTAGCTACTATTCAGTGAAGGAAGCAGTGTTCCCTTTCATTAAATTCCCAGGCGTAGATACGATTCTTGGCCCTGAAATGAAGTCAACTGGTGAAGTAATGGGGATAGGCAGCACTTTTGCTGAAGCCTTTGTGAAATCACAATTGGGTTCTGGCGACGTCCTACCTAAAGGCGGGAAAGCCTTTATCAGTGTGCGCCGTGAAGACCGTGAACGTGTTGTAGAAATTGCTCAAGCCTTGGCTAGCTTAGGTTTTCAATTGCTTGCAACACGCGGTACAGCAGGTGCTTTGGCTGAAGCTGGATTGAATGTTACGCCCGTCAATAAAGTCGCTGAAGGCCGTCCACATATTGTGGATATGATTAAAAATAACGAAATTAACTTTATTGTAAACGTGACCGAAGATAAGCGTGCGGTGCATGATTCATACGCAATTCGTCGCAACGCATTACAACAAAAAGTGACTTACTATACAACATTGGCTGGCGCTAAAGCTGCTTGTATGGGTATGGGGTATATGCAAGAACTGGAAGTGCAGTCGTTGCAAGAGTTGCACAAAACACTCACTAAGTAATAAGATACTCTTTAATTAACCACGCCTAACTTTTAGGTGTGGTTTTTATTTTATATAGACCGCAATTGCGATAAATCGAACGAGAAACAAGGTACATAATATGAATCAAATTCCAGTCACCGTAAACGGCGCAGAACTCTTAAAGGCTGAACTTCAACGCTTGAGAAGTGTAGATCGTCCTGCCGTTATTGAAGCGATTGCTGAAGCGCGTGCGCAAGGTGACTTATCTGAAAATGCTGAATATGAAGCCGCAAAAGAAAAACAAAGCTTTATTGAAGGCCGCATTGCTGAGATTGAGGCTAAACTTTCGAATGCGATGATTATCGACCCTAAGACTTTAAATGCTGAAGGCCGTTGCGTTTTTGGCGCGACAGTTGAAGTTGAGGACTTGGATGCAGGTGATACATCCACCTATCAGATCGTTGGTGATGACGAGGCTGACATTAAGTCTGGTAAGATTTCAATTAGCTCACCAATTGCACGTGCGTTGATTGGTAAGTCTGAAGGCGATGTGGCTGAGGTGGTTGCGCCTAGTGGCATTCGTTCTTATGAAGTGCTGAATGTACAGTACATCTAAATTACTATTTGTTTAATTGCTATTAGTTAAATTGTCGGGAGTGCGTCATGAACCAATTTGCAGATAAATTAGCGTTAGTTTCAATCACCTTGTGGGTGGGCGCCTTATGGGCAATTGGTTATATTGCGGCGCCAACGCTGTTTTATCATCTTCCTGATAGACAATTAGCTGGTGGTCTGGCGGGTGGAATGTTTGCAATAGTTGCTTATATTGGTATGGCTTGTGGTGCTTACTTATTGCTTAATCGAATGACTAAATTTGGTGGGCAAGTTTTTAAGCAGGGCTTTTTCTGGGCAGTGTTCTTTATGTTTTTGCTAACTTTGGCTGGTCATTTTGGCATTGCACCCATTATTGCAAAGTTAAAAGCTGACGCCTTACCATCAGATGTGATGCATAGCGTGTTTGCGGACAGGTTTGAGACTTGGCATGGTGTGGCAAGTATTGCTTATGCCATTCAGAGCTTATTGGGATTAGTGTTGGTGTTGAAAGCGACTCGCTAAGTAGGTCGCTTTCAACAAGTGACTTACTTAGGAATAACGATTTTTGCAGTTTCGGCTTGGCGATAAATCACTAATTGTTTGCCGATGTGGTGTATTTTAGTTGCGCCAGTTTTTCCACAGATTTCTTCAAGCATGGCAACGCGAGCTTCTCGATCATCACCAAATACTTTAATTTTGATCAGTTCGTGCGCATTTAGGCTATTTTCAATTTCTTGCAAAACGCTTGCTGTCAGACCATTATTACCGATCATAACAACGGGATTTAATTTGTGTGCCAAACCACGAAGGTGGCTAATTTGTTTAGTATTCACGCAGTATCTATCTTGTCTTGTTGATTCAATAAGGACGTCATTTTATCACATGAAGCTTAGGCCATGAAAAGAACCAAAACCAGTAAAGCTTGGATGCAAGAGCATGTGAATGACCCTTATGTGAAGCTTGCACAAAAAGATGGCTATCGCGCCCGCGCAGCATACAAGCTGTTAGAAATTGATGATAAAGATAGGCTGATTAAGCCTGGTATGGTGATCGTTGATTTAGGCTCAACACCTGGCAGTTGGTCGCAAGTGGCGATTCAACGCCTTAAAGGCAATGGCCGTGTGATTGCCCTAGATTTGCTACCCATGGTGGGGATTCCTGGGGTTGAGTTTATTCAGGGGGATTTTCGTGAGGATGAAATTCTTGAACAACTAGAAGAAAAACTGGGTGGTCAACAAATAGACCTTGTAATTTCGGATATGGCACCCAATATAAGTGGTATTAGCTCAGTTGATCAGCCTAATGCGGTCTACCTAACTGAGTTGGCAGTCGACTTTAGTTTGAAATGGTTAAAACCAGAAGGTAATTTCTTGGTCAAAGTGTTTATCGGCTCGGGTTTTGAAGAAATAGTGAAGATTATGCGAGATAGCTTTGACAAGGTTGTCACGCGAAAACCTAAGGCTTCTCGTGATCGCAGTACCGAAGTTTATTTGTTGGGTCTAAAGCGAAAAGGCTAACCCGTTTTAATCGCTGAAATAGTCCACGAATGTGCGGCCTGTTTTAGTGGTAAGATTTTAATTGTGCAAATGCAATCTTTCAAAAGGATGTGATCTTGAATAACACCGTCAAACAAATCGCGATATGGGTGATTATTGCCATTATCTTGATGTCTGTATTTAACCAATTTGCTAATAAAAATGGTGCAGACAATCAGATCGTTTACTCACAATTCATCAATGAAGTGAAACAGGGTCATGTAGCAAAAGTGACGATTGAAGGTCGTGTTTTGCATGGTGAAATGAATGATGGTAAAAAATTCAATTCATATGCTCCTTACGATCCAGGCATGATGGGCGATTTGTTGAAGAACAATATCAGGGTTGAAGCGAAGCCAGAGCAAGAACAATCGTTATTGATGAGCCTCTTGATTAACTGGGGTCCGATGCTTTTATTGATCGCTGTTTGGATATTCTTTATGCGTCAAATGCAAGGCGGCGGTAAGGGTGGAGCGTTCTCATTCGGTAAGAGCAAAGCACGTCAGTTAGACGAAGCGTCTAATCAAACGACCTTTGCTGACGTTGCTGGTTGCGATGAAGCTAAAGAAGAAGTCTCTGAGTTGGTCGAGTTTTTACGCGACCCAGGTAAATTCCAAAAGCTAGGTGGCCGTATTCCGCGTGGCGTATTGATGGTAGGTCCTCCTGGCACAGGTAAAACCTTGCTTGCTAAAGCGATTGCCGGTGAAGCAAAAGTGCCATTCTTTACCATTTCTGGTTCTGATTTCGTTGAGATGTTTGTGGGTGTTGGTGCGGCGCGCGTGCGGGATATGTTTGAACAAGCCAAAAAAGCTGCGCCATGCATTATCTTTATTGATGAGATTGATGCAGTCGGTCGTCATCGTGGTGCAGGCACGGGTGGCGGTAACGACGAGCGCGAGCAAACATTAAATCAAATGCTTGTTGAGATGGACGGCTTTGAGCCTAACTCAGGCGTGATTGTAATTGCCGCAACTAACCGTGCTGATGTATTGGATAAAGCCTTGCTTCGTCCTGGTCGTTTTGATCGTCAAGTTATGGTGGGTTTGCCAGATATCCGTGGTCGCGAACAAATTCTTTTAGTACACATGCGTAAAGTGCCAATTGATGCTGACGTTAAAGCAGATATTATTGCGCGCGGCACTCCAGGGTTTTCTGGCGCTGACTTGGCGAATTTGGTAAATGAAGCAGCCTTGTTTGCTGCGCGTCGCAATAAGCGGACCGTGGATATGTCTGACTTTGAAGATGCGAAAGATAAAATCTTTATGGGTCCAGAGCGTACATCAATGGTGATGCGTGAAGAGGAGCGTCGTAATACCGCTTATCACGAGTCAGGACATGCTGTTGTGGCTGAGTTGTTACCTAAGGCCGACCCTGTGCATAAAGTCACCATTATGCCGCGCGGCTGGGCGCTTGGTTTAACATGGCAGTTGCCAGAGTTTGACCGTATTAGTAACTATCGCGACAAAATGTTAGAAGAAATTTCGATTTTGTTTGGTGGTCGTATTGCTGAAGAAATTTTCATGCATCAAATGTCAACGGGTGCATCGAATGACTTCGAACGTGCGACTAAGTTAGCACGTGACATGGTCACACGTTACGGTATGTCTGATGCGCTTGGAACCATGGTTTATGCCGGCAGTGAGCAAGACTCACTCTTTGGCAATATGTCATCTAAAACAGTATCAGAAGCCACTCAACAAAAAGTAGATGGTGAAATTCGTCGCATTCTAGATGAGCAATATGCGATTGCTAGACAATTGCTAGAAGCTAATCGAGATAAAGTTGAAGCAATGACCGCGGCTTTGCTTGAGTGGGAAACGATAGATGCTGATCAGATTGGCGATATCATGGCTGGTTTGCCACCTCGCGCACCTAAGCCTAGCCAATCAAGCAATAAAGCGGCTAAGGGCGATAATGGCACAACGGGTAGTCAACCAACCGCCGCGCCTCAGCCTGCTGCTAAAAACTAAAAAATCTTAATCATGGAAAGCCATGTGGTGTATTGGACTCAATGCCAGTACGTCACATGGCTTAATTAATATGCACTTTTCCTGCGGCAGATTTCAACTAGACCTTTCTACGCCACGTATCATGGGTATTGTGAATGTCACCCCTGATTCATTTTCTGATGGCGGTAAATTCAACACGACAGACAAAGCCGTCGCACACGCCATGCAGTTGGTCGAGCAAGGCGCTGATATCTTAGATATCGGTGGTGAGTCTACACGCCCTGGTGCGACACCAGTGCCGTTAGATGAAGAGCTGAAACGTGTCATTCCAGTAATAAAAGCATTGGCACAAGCAGGCGTTCCACTTTCAATTGATACTTATAAGCCCGAGGTTATGCGTGCGGCGATTGATGCTGGTGTGGATGTTGTGAATGATGTTTGTGCGTTGCAAGAACTAAATGCGCTCGAGATTGTTGCGGTTAGCAAAGTGGGGGTGTGTTTAATGCACATGCAAGGACGACCACAAACAATGCAGGCCGACCCACAATATCAGGATGTCGTTGCTGAAGTGCGGGACTTTTTGGATGCAAGATTAAAAGCGGCAGAACAAGCTGGCATTGGGCGTGAGCGTATTGTTTTGGATCCTGGCTTTGGATTCGGTAAGCGCACGGCACACAATCTGACTTTGCTTAATCACTTATCAAGTCTACAATCATTGGGGTTGCCTTTGTTGATTGGGCTTTCGCGTAAGTCAGTTTTGGGGCAAGTGGTGGGTGCTGCTGCTGGTAGTTCGGCTGTGGATGAACGTATCCATGCAAGCATCGCAGCTTCTGTGATTTCAGTCATGAAGGGCGCTAATATTGTGCGTGTGCATGATGTTAAGCCAACAGCAGATGCTTTAAAAATTGTTTCGGCTGTGATGAAAAATTAAAAAGATAAAAAATGAGTAAAAAATATTTCGGTACAGATGGGATTCGTGGTCGTGTTGGCACAAGCCCAATCACGCCAGAGTTCGTGATGCGGTTAGGTTATGCTGCTGGGCGTGTGCTAGCGAATGCTGACAGTCATTTATCCAAAGATGCACATCCAACCGTATTGATCGGCAAAGACACTCGTATTTCTGGCTATATGCTTGAATCAGCCTTGCAAGCAGGTCTTTGTGCTGCGGGTGTGAATGTGCGTTTAACTGGCCCAATGCCAACGCCAGCTATCGCCTATTTAACGCGCGCTTTAAGAGCGCAAGCGGGTATTGTGATTTCAGCCTCACACAATCCCTTTGAAGATAATGGCATTAAGTTTTTCTCAAGTTTAGGCACCAAGCTACCTGATGATGTTGAACATGCGATTGAAGAAGAGCTAGATAAGCCGATGGAAGTGATGCCATCTGTTGCTTTGGGTCGTGTAAAGCGGATTGATGATGCCGCAGGACGTTATGTTGAGTTTTGCAAAAGTACATTTCCCAATGACCTAGATTTACGTGGCTTAAAGATAGTCCTCGATTGCGCCAATGGCGCGACTTACCATGTTGCACCACCAGTATTCCATGAGCTTGGTGCAGAAATTGTTGCCATTGCTAACCAGCCTAACGGTCTGAATATTAATTCGGATTCTGGCACGACACATCCGCAAGCCCTATGTAAGGCGGTTGTAGAACACAAAGCAGATTTAGGTATTGCCTTTGATGGTGACGGTGACCGCGTCATGATGGTGGATTCAGCAGGCAATCTGCTCGACGGCGACCAACTGCTTTATATCATTGCACAGCATAGACATCAGCAAGGGATTCTTGGCGGCGGGGTGGTTGGTACGTTGATGACTAACCTCGCTTTGGAACATCATTTCCAAAAATCGAACATTGCTTTCACGCGGGCAAAAGTGGGTGATCGGCATGTGCGTGAAATGCTTGTTAACAATGATTGGCAACTTGGCGGTGAGAACTCAGGACACATTCTTTGTCTAGACAAACACACTAGTGGCGATGGCATTATTGCTGCTTTACAAGTATTAGCCGCGCTGAATGCTCAAAACAAAACCTTGCTTGAAGTAGGCAAGACTTTGGCTTTATACCCACAAGTGCTGATTAACGTCCCAGTGAAACGTCGTATTGATATGGAAACAGATCCTGCGGTTCAAGCGGCAGTCAAAAAAGCAGAGCAAGCCCTTAATGGCAATGGTCGTATTTTGTTAAGGGCTTCGGGCACTGAACTCAAGTTTCGTGTGATGGTTGAAGGCGTTGATGGCGTTTTGGTTAATCACCTAGCTAAAGACATTGCCGAAGTGGTAGCGGAACAAGCGAAATAGATCTTGTTGTGATGACAATTAAAAAGGGAGCCTAGGCTCCCTTTTTCGTTTCAAACAACTTACTTCTGCCAAGTGTCTTTTAGTGTCACCGTTCTGTTAAACACTGGCTTGCCATCAATGCTGTCTTTTTTATCCGCCACAAAATAGCCGTGACGTTCAAATTGAAAGCTTTCTGCAGGCTTTGCATCTTTTAAACTTAATTCCAATTGAGCAGTAATACTAGTGACAGAGTTTGGATTAATATCATCTAAGTAATCGCGATCGCCACTGCCTGGGTGCGCTTCTTTAAACAGGCGATCGTACATGCGAATTTCAGCTTCATAGGCGTGTGCGGCAGATACCCAATGGATATTGCCCTTCACTTTGACGCTATCGGAGCCTGGCGTGCCTGATTTGGTGTCTGGCAGGTATTCGCAGTGTACGGTTGTCACATTGCCGTTGGTGTCTTTATCAAAACCTGTGCATTTAACGACGTAACCATAGCGTAATCGTACTAAACCGTCAGGCATCAACCTGAAGAATCCTTTGCTTGGTTCTTCCATAAAGTCTTCGCGTTCAATCCAAAGCTCTTTGGTAAGTTGCACTGTACGTTTGCCTAGCTCTGGTTTGAGTGGGTGATTAGGTGCAAAGCAATCTTCTGATTGGTCTTCTGGATAGTTATCAATGACCAGTTTAATTGGGTCGAGAACGCCAATACGTCGCTCTGCTGAAAGGTTGAGCGTTTCGCGCATACAGTCTTCAAGGATGGTGTATTCAATCCAAGAGTCAGATTTAGAAACGCCAATCCGCTCAGCGAATAAACGGAAGCCTTCTGGGGTGTAGCCGCGACGACGAGCACCCGCCAATGTTGGCAAACGTGGGTCATCCCATCCTGATACGTGTTTACCTTCAACTAAATCAATTAATTTACGTTTTGAAAGCACAACGTAAGTGAGATTCAAGCGAGCAAATTCATATTGTTTCGGTAGGGGATGCGCAAGCATGCCAGCCTCAGCCAAACGCTCTAACACCCAATCGTAGAAAGGGCGTTGGTCTTCAAACTCAAGTGTACAAATTGAATGGGTGATGCCTTCAAATGCATCTTCAAGCGGGTGTGCAAAGGTGTACATTGGATAGATGCACCACTTGTCGCCAGTGTTATGATGGTGCGCACGTTTAATGCGGTAAATGGCTGGGTCGCGTAGGTTGATGTTTGGCGAAGCCATATCAATTTTTGCACGCAATACCATGCTGCCATCAGCATGTTTGCCGTCGCGCATTTCACGGAATTTTTTGAGACTCTCTTCAATGGAACGCTCGCGCCAAGGTGAGTTTTTACCAGATTCAGTTAACGTGCCGCGATTAATGCGCATTTCTTCAGCGGATTGTTCATCTACATAAGCTTTTCCTGCATTGATTAAAGCTTCAGCGGCTTGGTACATTAAATCAAAATAATTGCTGGCGAAGTATAGATGTGACTTACCAAAAGCATCCCAGCCAAAACCCAGCCACTTGACCATCTCGGTAATACTATCGACGTACTCTTGCTCTTCTTTTTCAGGGTTGGTGTCATCAAAGCGCATATGGCACACGCCTTCATAATCCCGTGCCAAACCAAAATTCAAGCAAATACTTTTTGCGTGCCCAATATGTAAATAGCCATTTGGTTCTGGCGGAAAGCGCGTACGAATTTTGGCTGGATCAGGTTGGCCTGCGGCATGGTGCGTGGCATCGCCGGGGGTGCATGCCCAGTGGCGGCTAGCATTCGTACCCTGAGCTAAATCACGGTCAATGATGCCGCGAATAAAGTTTGAAGCAGGTGCAATTGGTGTTTTTTCTGATGACATATCAAATACATTAAATAGATTAACCGTTATTTTACACCGTGAGCGCCTTTGCGTGGCGTGTTCCTTCATGATGCCAGCGATAAGGCATGCTAAACTCTCATGCAATATGATTAATTCGCTCACATTCCCCATTTTACGGTTGCTGGCTGATGGTCGTTTTCACTCTGGCGAGGCTATTGCCAAGCATTTTGATGTGACGCGCACGACTGTGTGGAGTGCAATTCAAGAAGCGCAGTCATTGGGGGTTGAGGTTTTCTCGGTGCGAGGTCGTGGCTATAAATTGCCTGATGCCATTACGATGCTCAATCACGAAGAAATTCTGAATGCCATCGGTCAAGAGCGTGCTTGGTTTAAGCTGGAGTTACATGACACGCTTGAATCAACCAATACCTACTTGATGAAAAAAACCAACGCAAGCCAAGCGCAAACACTCGGCGGACAAGTAGCCGCACATGCCACTTGCGTGGTGGCAGCGCTACAAACGTCAGGTAAGGGGCGTCGTGGGCGAGCTTGGCAAGCGGGGCTGGGGGCAAGCTTAACTTTTTCTTTGCTTTGGCGTTTCCAAATGGGCGCTTCAGCACTTTCTGGCTTGAGTTTAGCGGTGGGCGTGGCTTTAATTCGGGCACTACAAACATTAGGTGTATCAACAGCCAAGCTCAAATGGCCCAATGATGTGCTTATTGAAACGCCAGTGGGCAAACAAAAGTTGGCAGGCATTTTGATTGAGCTGCAAGGCGATATGGATGGGCCAAGTGCGGCTGTGATTGGTGTAGGGATTAACTTACGTTTGCCTGAAAGCATTGCACGTAATATTGATCAGCCATTCACTGATATTTATAGCGTTAAGCCTGATGCGGCAAATCCTAATCTCCTTCTCGGCATTGTCCTAAAACATATGGCTGATGTCTTAAGTGCTTTTGAGCAAAGTGGTTTTGAAGCCTTGCGTGAAGAGTGGATGCAAAACCATGCTTACCATCAGCAAGCAGTGCGGATGGTAATGCCGGATGGACGTGAAGTGCTAGGTGAGGTGGTTGGCGTTGCGAGTGATGGAATTTTGCTGGTGAATACGCCACAAGGCGAACAGCGTTTTTCTGCAGGTGAAATTAGTTTGAGAGGTATCACGTGATTTTAGCAATAGACGCAGGGAATACACGTACCAAGTGGGCAATATTCGGTGATGATGGCAATGTTCAAGATGCAGGAGTCTCTCTGAATGTTGAACTTGCTGAGTTTAACATCCCCTTGAGCTGGAGAGCATGTCAACGAGCTATTGTAGCCAATGTGGCGGGAGAGCGTGTTGCAATAAGCATCACTGCCTTATTGAAAAAAGCAGAGATTGCATTTGTGTGTGCAAAGTCAGAAGGCGAAACGCTGGGTTTGAAAAGTAAGTACGAAGCGCCAGAAAGTTTAGGTGTCGACCGCTGGGCTGCCCTCGTTGCGGCATTTAAGCGCTATTTGAATCAGCCTGCATGTTTGGTCGTGAATGCAGGCACAGCCCTCACTATTGATGCGATTTATCAAAATGCGTTCATGGGCGGATTGATAGTGCCTGGTTTTAGCATGATGCAAAATGCTTTGTTACAAAATACCGCGGCGGTTAATCCACAGAACGGCCAAGCGAAAGCTTTTCCGCTTAGCACTGCTGATGCAAGTTATAGCGGTGCTTTAACAGCGATTGTTGGTGCGATTGTTATGCAGGCGGATAGGCTAGAATCGCATTGTCAAGATGTGCCGACTGTTGTGATGTCAGGTGGAGATGCGGCAATTTTGATGCCTATTTTGACGCAAGTATTTGGCGCAAAGCCTGTGCTAGCAGAAAATTTGGTATTGGAAGGTTTGTATTTGATGGAAAGTGCAAAATCATGAAGCGAAATGTCATTCTTCTCGTCTTATTAAATATCGTTATTTTTTCCTACTTTCAATGGCCTGATTCTGCCTCAAATAACACACATCAGGCTTTGCCAGAGATGCATCCTGAAAAAGCTCAATTGCTTAGTGATCAGCAAGTTCAAGCGTTACCAGCCGCTTCAGAACCATTGTCCACGGAGTAATTGATATGACAATCTCTAGTGAAGCACGGCCGCCTTTTCCACCATTTACGCGTGAAACAGCGATGCAAAAAGTACGTATGGCCGAAGATGGCTGGAATAATCGCGACCCAGAAAAAGTAGCTTTGGCCTACACCGTGGAGAGCCAGTGGCGCAATCGTAATGAATTTACAAAAGGGCGCGTTGAGATTCTTGAGTTCTTAAAACGCAAATGGGCGAAAGAGCATGAATATCGTTTGGTTAAAGAGTTGTGGGCGTTTGAAGGTAATCGCATCGCAGTGCGCTTTGCTTACGAGTGGCATGATGATGCGGGCAAATGGTGGCGTTCATATGGTAACGAGAATTGGGAGTTTGATGAAAATGGCCTCATGCAAAAACGCTATGCCAGCATTAATGACTTAGCGATTCAAGCATCAGAGCGATTGTTTCATTGGCCGCAGGGTAGGCGGCCAGATGGGCATAAAGGCTTAAGTGAGTTAGGTTTATAGTTTAGCTCTCAAAAAGCAAACCACGTTTTGCCAGTGTTTTTACGAAAATATAGTTTGGAATGAATAGAGCGATCCCTATCTTCCAATACCCTGCTGTGTCGAATTGAAAGTCAGTTAAAACAAAGAAGAAAAATCCCAAAACGCCTATGTGAGCTAGTATGCCCGCCAGAAAAATCATTAAGTCAGTAAACATGGTCGCTGACTTACCAACAATCGTAATGAATACGGAGAATGCAAAAATTGCCCCTACAATCTGACCTGCGAATAATGGAGACATTGCGGCCGCGATTAAAAAAGTAAATAATTTTCGCCCGCGTTGCGCTTGTTGATGTTCGTTAAGAGTGGCCATTTGCTAATTTCCCTGTTGAGTTGAGTTTGCTGATTTTAGCATGGTGAATATTAAATTTACATTAAAAATCAATATGTTAAATATTTAACATTTGGCTTTAGATATGATTTTTTGGCAATAAAAAAGAGGCCTAGGCCCCTTTTTCAAATTAACGCAATTACCTTTTTTTAATGTACAAGTCAGTAATCGTGCCTTCTTTCATTTCAGCTGCGAAGCACACTGTTTCTGAAAGCGTTGGGTGAGCATGAATCGTCAAGCCTAAGTCATGTGCATCAGCGCCCATTTCAATTGCTAACACAGCTTCTGCAAGTAACTCGCCAGCATTCACGCCGACAATCCCAGCACCAATAACGCGGTGTGTGTCTTTATCGAAAATCAGTTTAGTTGAGCCTTCGGTACGTGCAATTGAAAGTGCACGTCCGCTAGCTGCCCATGGGAAGCTAGCTTTTTCAATCGTGATGCCTTTGGCTTTCGCTTCAGTTTCTGTCACGCCCGCCCAAGCAACTTCTGGATCTGTATAAGCGACAGATGGAATCACCATTGCTTGGAACTCAACCTTATGGCCTGCAATGACTTCTGCGGCTACTTTGCCTTCGTGTGTGGCTTTGTGTGCCAACATTGGTTGACCGACAATATCGCCAATCGCGAAGATATGAGGCATGTTGGTACGCATTTGTTTATCGACATTGATGAAGCCGCGCTCATCAACAGCTACACCTGCGTTTTCAGCGCCAATGTTGAGGCCGTTAGGACGGCGACCAATTGACACTAGTACGCGGTCGTAAACTTCAACGCCTTTAGGTGCATCAGTGTTACCGTTTACGCCTTCAAAGCTCACATGAATGCCGTCTTTCTTTGCTTCGATGTTAGCCACTTTGGTATTCAGCATAATCGCTTCAAAACGCTTTTCCATCCGTTTTTGCAATGGACGCACTAAGTCACGGTCGCAACCTTGAATAAGACCATCAGTAAATTCCACCACGCTGACTTTTGAGCCGAGCGCATCGTAAACCGTACCCATTTCTAGGCCTATAATGCCACCGCCGATGACGAGCATGCGTTTTGGTACATCAGCCAAGGCTAATGCTCCAGTTGAGTCCATGATGCGTTCGTCATCTGGTGCGCCAGGGAATTTAGTTGCTTGTGAGCCAGCGGCGATAATCGCATTTTCAAAGCCGATTTTAGTGACTTTGCCATCTGCGCCTGTGACAGCGATTTGGTTAGGGCTGGTGAATTTACCTAAGCCTTGCACCACAGTTACTTCACGTTGTTTCGCCATTGCTGCTAAGCCGCCTGTGAGCTTACCTACCACGTCGTTGGCTTTCCATGTGCGGAGTTGCTCAAGGTCAACATTTGGCTTGCCAAAAGATACACCGTGATGCGCTGTTTCTTCGGCTTCAGTAATTACTTTGGCTGTGTGTAATAGCGCTTTAGATGGAATACAACCCACGTTTAAGCAGACGCCACCCAGCGTTGAATAGCGTTCAATTAAGACTACTTTTTTGCCCAAGTCAGCTGCGCGGAAAGCGGCAGTGTAGCCCCCAGGGCCAGAGCCTAATATGACAACTTCACAAGTCACATCATTGTCGCTTTGTGCCACAGTTGGTGTTGGCGCTTGAGCCGGCTGGCTTAAAGCAGTCGTAGGCGCAGCTTCGGCTTTCGGTGTTTCCGCTATAGGCACTTCTGTTTGAACGGCGCTGCCAGCTTCGGCTTCAAGCACTAAAATTGGTGAGCCTTTTGCAATCTTATCGCCTACTTTAATTTTGATTTCTTTCACTACGCCAGCATCTGAAGATGGAATATCCATGGATGCTTTGTCTGACTCAAGCGTGATTAAAGAATCTTCTTTTGCAACGGTGTCGCCTACTTTGACCAATACCTCAATAACATCAACGCTATCGAAGTTGCCAATATCAGGGACGATGACTTCTACTAAATTGCTCATGCCAACCCCTTAAAGTAACAATCGACGAACGTCGGATAACATCATGCGCAAGTGGCTAGTGAAACGCGCGCCATCTGCACCGTCAATTACGCGGTGGTCGTATGAAAGGGACATTGGCAAGATGAGTCGTGGCTCAAAGCCGCCTGTTTCTTTGTTATAAACAGGTTGGAATGTAGAGCGAGATACACCCAAAATCGCCACTTCAGGGCAATTAATAATTGGGGTGAACATCGTGCCACCAATTCCGCCTAGGCTAGAGATGGTGAAGCAACCGCCTTGCATTTCTTCAATCTTCAACTTACGTTCCCGGGCTTTGCCTGACAAATCAGCTAAGTCGCGCGCAATGTCGAGTACGTCTTTTTTATCCACATCGCGCACTACAGGCACTACCAAGCCATCTGGTGTGTCGCATGCGAAGCCGACGTTAAAGTAGTTTTTCATAATCAAACTGTCGCCATCAGCAGAAAGCGAAGCGTTGAAATTTGGATAAGTACGAAGGGCATTCACGACAGCTTTCATTAAGAAAGCGAGTAGTGTTAATTTTGCGCCGCGTTTTTCAGCATCAGCCAGCATTGACTTGCGGAAATCTTCTAGGTCAGTAATGTCTGCTTCATCGAACTGCGTGACGTGAGGTGCAGTGACCCAGTTGCGGTGCAAGTTTGCGCCAGATAATTTTTTGATACGTGAAAGCGGTTTGTTTTCAATCTCACCGAACTGGCTGAAGTCAATCACAGGCATTGCTAATGTCGTTAAACCAGAGCCCATGTTTTCAGAGCGAGGTTTTGCAAGCTCGCCTTTGACAAAGGCTTGCACATCTTCTTGGCTAATACGGTTTTTAGGACCTGTGCCACGTACTAAACTTAAATTAACACCAAGCTCACGTGCGAATTTACGTACCGATGGACTTGCGTGCGCTAATTTGCCATCTGCTGCCACCGCGCTGGCACCAATTGGATTAGGTGTAGCTTGTGGTTGAATGACCTTAGGCACTTCAGGCACTGGGCGTGAAGGCTCAGGGATGGCGACGGGTTTTTCATCAACGGTGACAGTTGCAACTACTGGTGTTGCGCTTGGTTTCGCCGCAGGTTTTTCAGCAGGTGCATCTTCAGATGCATCTAGCGTCAAAATTAAACCACCTTGTGCTGCTTTATCCCCCACTTTCATACTGATGCTTTTTACTACGCCACCAAATGGCGCAGGAATATCCATCGACGCTTTGTCAGATTCTAAAGTGATGAGTGAGTCATCTTTTGCAACAGTGTCACCTTCTTTTACCAGCAATTCGATGACGTCTACGCTATCAAAGTTACCAATATCTGGGACAAGAACTTCTTTAATTGCCATGCTGTTATTCCTTAAGATAGTCTTCTCTGTATAAGCTAAATGATTGCTTAAACTGTTGTTGGATTAGGGCGGCTGGTGTCGATTTTGTATTTCTTAATCGCTTCAGCGGCTTTACTTGCCGGCAACTTGCCTTCGTCTGCTAAGGCTTTAAGTGCGGCAAGTACCACATAATATCTATCCACTTCAAAGAAGCTACGGAGCGCTTCACGGCTATCGCTTCGGCCGTAACCATCAGTACCTAATGACACAAAACGTTGTGGCACAAAATTGCGAATTTGGTCTGCAAATGATTTCATATAATCGGTTGATGAAATCACAGGACCTTCAGCACCGCTTAAGCATTCAGCGACATAGCTGAGCCTTGGTTTTTTCTCTGGGTTAAGCATGTTCCAGCGTTCAGCATCCAAGCCCTCACGGCGTAATTCTGTGAAGCTTGTGACGCTCCAAACGTCTGGTGATACGCCCCAGTCTTTTTCAAGCATCTCTGCTGCTGCAATCACTTCACGCAAGATCACGCCACTACCCATCAGTTGAACTTTAGGGCCCTTGGCTTTTGATTTGCTAAATGCGTACATGCCTTTCAGAATGCCGGTCTCAGAACCTTTTGGCATTTCTGGGTGGCTATAGTTTTCATTCATCAAGGTGATGTAGTAATACACATCTTCTTGGTTTTGCACCATGCGGCGCATCCCTTCTTGAATAATCACGGCAAGCTCGTAACCAAAGGTTGGGTCATAAGACACGCAGTTCGGAATTGTGGCTGACATCAAATGGCTGTGACCATCTTCATGTTGTAAGCCTTCACCATTCAAGGTGGTGCGACCGGCGGTTGCGCCAAGCACAAAGCCGCGTGCACGTGAGTCGCCGGCTGCCCAAGCTAAGTCACCAATACGTTGAAACCCAAACATTGAGTAGAAGATGTAGAACGGAATCATTTGTGTGCCGGTGACGCTGTAAGCAGTCGCCGCAGCAATCCATGATGAGAACGCGCCAGCTTCGTTAATGCCCTCTTCTAGAATTTGACCGTCTTTTGATTCTTTGTAGAACATTACTTGGTCGTTATCCTGTGGCTCATACAATTGGCCAGCAGATGAGTAAATGCCCAATTGACGGAACATGCCCTCCATTCCGAATGTGCGTGCTTCGTCAGGAACGATAGGCACAACGTACTTGCCAAGTTGTTTGTCGCGCACCAAAGTTGAAAGAATGCGGACAAATGCCATCGTGGTTGAAATTTCACGGTCGCCAGTTGCGGTGAGCATGTTTTCGAATGCTGAAAGCTCAGGTACGACAAGCTCATTGCCTTTGCGGCGACGTGCTGGCACAGAGCCACCCATTGCAGCACGGCGCTCTGCCATGTAAACCATTTCTGGAGAATCTGCAGGCGGTCTGTAGAAGGATAAGCTTTCTACTTGTTCGTCTGTGAGCGGCAAATCAAAACGATCACGGAAGGCCTTTAATGAAGTCATGTCCATGCTCTTTTGTTGGTGAGTCGTATTTTGCGCTTCACCGGCATCGCCCATGCCATAACCTTTAACGGTCTTCGCCAAGATGACCGTTGGTTGACCTTTGTGCTGTGTTGCTGCTGCGTAGGCCGCATAAACCTTGTGAGGGTCGTGACCGCCGCGGTTTAAGCGCCAGATGTCTTGGTCAGACATCGCAGCAACCATTTCCTTCAATTGAGGATACTTGCCGAAGAAGTGTTCGCGTGTGTATGCGCCACCCTTAGCTTTAAAGTTTTGGTATTCGCCGTCCACGCACTCTTCCATGCGTTTTTTGAGCAAACCATCTTTATCCATGGCAAGGAGTGGGTCCCAATAGGAACCCCAAATCACTTTCAATACGTTCCAGCCAGAGCCACGGAAATCAGATTCCAGCTCTTGGATGATTTTGCCGTTGCCGCGCACAGGGCCGTCAAGACGTTGCAAGTTACAGTTAATGACAAAAATAAGGTTGTCTAATTTCTCACGTGAAGCGAGTGAAATCGCGCCTAATGATTCAGGCTCATCCATTTCGCCGTCGCCGCAGAACACCCAAACTTTACGGTCAGATGTATCCGCAATGCCGCGGTCATGAAGGTATTTCAAGAAGCGTGCTTGGTAAATACCCTGTAATGGACCTAAGCCCATTGATACGGTTGGGAATTGCCAGAAATCAGGCATGAGCCAAGGATGTGGGTAGCTTGATAGGCCATTGCCGCCAGTTTCTTGGCGGAAGTTATCCATTTGCTCTTCTGTTAGGCGACCCTCTAGGAAGGCGCGTGCATACACGCCAGGTGATGAGTGGCCTTGGAAGAATATTAAGTCGCCGCCAAATTTGTCATTCGCAGCACGGAAGAAGTGATTAAAGCCCACGTCATATAAAGTGGCAGCTGATTGGAAACTGGCAATGTGGCCGCCCACGCCCGGTGATTTTTCATTGGCGCGAAGAACGGTCATGATGGCGTTCCAGCGAATCAGCGCACGGATGCGGCGCTCCATATCGGGATTGCCAGGTAATCTTTGTTGCAAATGCGTAGGGATGCTATTCACATACGCAGTGGTTGCGTTGTAAGGTAGGTAAGCTCCAGAGCGGCGCGCTTTATCAATCAGTGTTTCTAATAAGAAATGCGCCCGCTCGGTTCCCTCGTTGGCCAATACCGCATCAATGGCTTCAAGCCATTCTTGGGTTTCTTGTGGGTCAATATCGGGGGTAAATGCCATGTGGTAGTTCTCCAGGAAGCTTTTAGATCGATCTAAAAGGTATAATCAACTAGAAGTGTTACATCTCTAGGTCGTTATCATTTGTTGCTTAAAATAATAAGTGATTGTTTGGCTAACCCCTATCTTCGCTTTTTTGACTGATTTGGTCAAGTTTTAGCGGGGTTTTGCTAGGTTAATCAATTACATAAATCTAGCGTATTTAACGAAATTAATGAATCTTAACGACATTTAAGCGAATTTATTGAGGTTTTTGTATGTCTGTCACTCTAAAACAAAATTTAGCAAACGCTGATGAAAATTCATTGGCTGCCCAAACCCATCTTTTATTTGTTTTGCCTGAGGAGCGCCCTGAAGGCTTGCCGTTTTCAGCGGCTTTAGACGCAAAGCTAAAGCGTTTGAGTAAAAAGTATGCGGATTTGAGCAAGTCGCCAGTTTTGGTGGATTTGCCAAACGGCGCTGTTGCAAGCTGGCTTGTGTTGGAGTCTGGTCTGTCAGCCTTTAAGCGCCAAACCCTTTTGCGCAAAGCGATTAAGCCATTATTGGATGAAAATCCTGAAGTGTTGGCAATTGCGGTTTATGGTGATGAGGCATCGCGTCAGCAATCCGCAAAAGATGCATTTTATGTGGCCAGTGTGAATGCGGCTGAGTTGCCAGAGCGAAAAAGCAAAGCTTCTAAAAATGAGGATAAGCCAAAATCACTAAAAGCGATTTCTATTGATGGTTGGAAGGTAGAGGATGATTTTGCGGATGTCAAAGCGCTAGTTGCTGGAAATGTATTGACGCGTACTTTAACGATGACACCGCCAAATGATCTTAATCCTACACAATATCGCCATAAAATCGCCGAACTTGCAAAATTAAATGGGTGGCAGTATCAAGAGTTTGATATGACAAAACTCACCCAAATGGGCGCAGGTGCTTTTGTTGCGGTAGGGCAGGGCTCTGATCCCCAAGATGCAGCGATTGTGCATCTCACGTATTCGCCTGCTGATGCTAAAAAGCATATCGCTTTGGTTGGTAAGGGAATTTGCTTTGATACTGGCGGGCACAATCTTAAGCCTGCAAAATATATGAGCGGCATGCATGAAGACATGAATGGCTCAGCTGTAGCGCTTGGTGTTTTGTTAGCTGCGACCCAAGCGCGATTGCCAATCAAAATTGATTGCTGGCTTGCTATCGCACAAAACCATATTAGTCCACGTGCTTATAAGCAAAATGATGTGGTGACTGCGCTTAATGGCACAACCATTGAAGTCGTGCATACCGATGCGGAAGGTCGCATGGTGCTTGCAGATACGCTTACTTTAGCTTCTCGTGAAAAGCCAGATTGGATGGTTGATTTTGCTACTCTTACGGGTAGCATGATGAGTGCTTTGGGCGATCGTTACAGCGGTGTGCTTGGTAATAAACCTGAGTTGTTGTGCAAAGCAGTGGGCGTTGGCGCATCAGTTGGTGAACGTGTTTGCGCTTTCCCGTTTGATGATGATTACGATGAGGATATTGAAAGTAGTATTGCAGATGTGAAGCAATGTACGCTGGAGGGCGGTGCTGACCATGTGCACGCAACCCGCTTCTTAGCTAAGTTTGTCGAAAACGAAACCCCTTGGTTGCATATTGATTTATCTTCATACAACCGCAAGGGTGGTTTAGGCGCTGTTGCCAGTGATGTCAATGGTTTCGGTGTTGCACTGACGTTTGAACTGCTGCAGCAGTATTAATTAAAAGGGAAGGCGACGATAGACTTAATCACCCAGTCGTCTTCCGCTTTTTGGTAGCCGTGACCCACACCAAAATTCACTTCCATTCCTTTAGCTTTGAAATCTGCCGCTAAATAAGTGGTGTGCTCTTGGTTTTTCCAGCCCTGCAAATTGCTCATTGCACCTAAGCCGGCATAGTGTTCAATTCCTAGTTCTAAATCATCGTTGATTTTGCGCATTACTTTTAGTGATGGTTCAAATGCAGCCGCATGCATACCGCCTTTTGATAGCGGGATATCAATAATTGGGTTGAATGATATTAACCACTTATCTGTGCGCATTCCCATAATTGGGCGGATTTCCATGCCCCACATCGTGTCGGTCACTTTTAGTGAACTGTAACCAAACTCTGTATTTAGTCCCCAAAAGAAGATGCTTCCCTCCGTTTGTGGATGGATGTATTTAAGCCTTGGGCGCAAGCCAGTGGCGTAAAAATTACCATCTGAAGAAATCGCAGTTGGCACATATAGGCCGGCTTCTAAAGATTTGGTGATGCCGTATGAAAATTCAGGCGTTGCTTGAAAGCGATGATTGGAGGCAATTTCGCCATCATGGCTGATTTCTTTTGAGCCTTTGGGTACGTAGTTTAAATGAAGCTCTACGCCGTATTGACCGGGCTCGTTCATTTCATCCGTATAGACCTGAATTTCATCAGAAGCAGCCAAAACATTGGTGGATATCAGCGTGCCTAATACCAATAAGGTAAGGTGAAGTTTTTTCATGATTTATCTTTTTTGCTAATTGAATTAAAGTTAATGATAATCATTCTCATTAAGAATGTAAAGGATTTTATTTTTGGCTGGTGTCATCCTTTATAAAAAACACTCGTTAAATACTCAACTGCATAAAAAATGCAGTGCTAACGAGAGGAAGAAAAATGTCTTACTTGAAAATGAAAATGGCGCTACCGGTGTTGATTGCATCATTATTTGTAACGCAGGCGATGGCAGATGATTATTTTGATAATGCGCCTGTGCTTTCCGTCACACCACAAGTTGAGCGCGTCAACACTCCTCACCAAGAATGTCGCACCGAATATGTAAGAGAAAGCTATAGCAACAATTCATCTCCAGCTGGCGCCATTATTGGTGGCATTGCAGGTGGCCTGCTAGGTAGCACAATTGGTAAAGGCGATGGCAAGATTGCTGGCGCGGCAGTGGGTGCAGGTGTTGGCGCCATTGTGGGTGACCGTGTTGGTAATAATCAGCCTAACGCATTGATTGATCGGCCAATAGATAGATGTGTAACGGTTGATAATTGGCAGAACGTGAATCGTGGGTATTTGGTGACCTATCGTTATAACGGACGCGATTTCACAACCGTCACCGATGAAATGCCAGGGAACACGATTAAAGTGCGCGTAGGTGTGAATGATGTAAGTCGTCCAGTTGTTAATGTTGGACAGCCAAGCAATTACACAACTTCTACTTATTACACGCCAACGCCTCAAGTAGTTTATAGAGAGCCTGTGCGAATTTACTCACCTCCACCGCCAGTAGTGATTTATGGTGGTTGGAATAGAGGGGATGGTCGTGGATACGAACATAGAGGTTATGGACACGATCGCCATCGTTGGTAAGCAATCAACAAAATAGCCGCTATTTATTTATGTAGCCAAGCGCCTAGGCTTAGCAAGATTCTTTGGTAGCGCTGACCATTTAGAATCGCATTCAAGTTTTGATAAGCAAAGATGTCGCAGGGCGAAATTAAGAATTGCGCCAGCCATTCCAGGTCTTGAATAATGCTTAACGTGTCTTTGTCATTAGCGCGATAGCCGCTATAAGCCAGAGCGCTTGAGAGGCGACTGTTGGCAAGTTTCATGTGATAAATCGCTGGGGTGTGGTTTACCTTCTTAAGAATCTCTTGATTATCTTGTATGCTGGTGAGTGCTTCTTGCATGATTTGCTTGGTTGTTGGCGGCTCTTTGTAGCGCTTGATATTCATCGCTTGCGCATGGGTTTTAATCAAAGGCTGTGGGCGCAAGTGTTGGTATCCCATTTGCGCTTTACTGCCATTCTCAATACTCATGGGAATGTCTTGTTGTAAAGCTAAAGCCAGCTCGAATAAGTGGTACGTATTGCCTTGCTTGAGTTCTATTTCTAATTCTTGTATCGGGCAGATATGCTCGCAGGCTTTTTCTGTCGAGCTTTTAAGATCGCCAATGTCCACAGAAACTTCAATGATTGAGCCATCAGCGTATTTTAATAGCCAGTCAGTCCGAACAACATCTACGATAAAAACAGGCTTGAGTGCATCTCTTAGACTCAGGTCTGCAAAAATATTTGCCAAATGAGGCTCTGTGATTTTGTTAAAATCTGGTTCGTTTTTAGTGAGTAAATCCTCCCACTCTAAGCGCTGATGCAAGCCACCCACTGATTGACCTGTACTTTTGATGGCCTGAAACCAGCCGCCCGACATGCTACGGACGCGTAAATTCAGGCCCGCATCTAACAATGCTAAATCTGGTGTGTCGTAATAAATACTGACAAGTTTTCGAGTCCAAGGCGCTTCTATTAAACGCTCGGTAATTGCGGAGTGATGATTTAATAGGTGAGCGTTAGACTCGGCAATGCGAAGCTTAAGTTCGATTTCGTTGGCCATGGCTTGCTATTGTGCTTGAAGAGGAGTGATACGCGAAGCTTTAAAGGTAACTCAGGTGCTAAAGCATATCAGGGGAAAGCACAGCACGAATAATCGCTTGCTCCTCCTCTGCACGAATGCGGCTAGCAACCCACCAAACAGCCCCTTTTTTGACACACCAGTAATGGGTTTTGTGGGTCATCGCAATGGCTGCTGCCATGCCAAGTGTTGGTTGATGGCCAACAATTAATACGGAGCCTTTGCTGGTGTCCCAGTTGGCAACTTTTAATAGATCATGAGGTGACGCACCAGGCGCTAATTCATTGAGTGTCGTAAATGGTAACGCTAAGGCACTTGCCGTTTGTTGTGCGCGCTTAGCTGGGCTCACTAAAATTTGTGTCTCTTTAGGCATGCGAGCCTTTAGCCAATCAGCCATTTTTTTAGCTTGTTCTATGCCTTTTGGGGTAAGTGCACGTTCGTCATCTGGGTAGCCATCTTCGGCTTCAGCATGACGCCATAAAATTAGTTCCATAGCTTGGATTGATTTCAGACAAATGTATGTGAAAATAGTATAGCGAAATGAAATTTTTTCAAAGTAATTTATGGCTTGTTTAGCCCGTCAATGCTATGTGTTTCAGAAAAGAGTGATGATTTGATTCTTGATGTTTACTTTCCCCAGTTTGCACAATTTTTGTTAAGCGGTAAAGATGCGTCTGCATTTGCAAAGCTTTGTGCGATAGGCCTGTGGGAGGTTGATGAGTCGGATGCGATTGAGGCAAGTCTTTGTCAAAAATTTGGCGTTAAAAAGCAGATGGATTGGCCTTTAGCAACAATTAGCGCAAAGGGCGAGGGTGTTAAGTCCGAGTCGGGCTATTGGCTTTTGGTGCACCCAGTGCACTTGGTATTACAGCGCGATTTTTTTACGCTTGGTGAAGCTTTAGCTTTGACCACGGCAGAAACAGAGGTCTTGACTGCAGACTTAAATCGTCACTTCTCGCAAGATGGCTTAAGCTTTATCCCAAGTCAATCAGGTGACTTTTGGTATTTGCATGTGGAAGAAGATTTGGATGTGGCCACTTATTCGCTTGCTGAGGCGATGGGGCGGGATGTTGGGAAGTTGATGCCTAGCGGCAAAGATGGAATGAGGCTTCAATCTTTAATGAATGAAGTACAAATGCTCTTGCATGCGCATCCTGTGAATCAATTACGTGAGCAGCAAGGCTCATTGCCAGTGAATAGCCTTTGGCTTTCTGGCGGGGGAGAGTTTCAGGCACTTTCCAAAGCTATTCAAAAGCCAACATTTAACTTTTTTGCGCATGATGCCTTGAGTGCCGGTCTTGCAGTTTTGGCTGGTCTCTCGCGTCAGATTCAAGTACAAAATTATGCGGCTTTTGATAAGGCCAACAATGCAGACGATGCCGTGGTTTTCGTGCGAGATGTCGTTGAGTTAGAAGGCGCTTGGTTTGCGCCATTGTTGGGGGCATTAAAGCGGAGAAAGCTCAAATTGCTACGTTGTCATTTTGATGTGCATGGCATGACATTTACACTCACACTAACGCCCAGCGACACATGGAAGTTTTGGCATAAAACGCGCCCAGTCGGACATTATTTTAATTTGGTGAATTAATAAGCATGGCAAATATCATTCAACGTTCCTTTAATTCGCAAGCTGTTCAGTCCTTAACTGAAAGCGGCATGGCGCCTGTTTTGGCGAGGGTGCTAGCGGCACGCGGTATTGATCAGTCTGAGCAGTTGGATGTTTCGCTTGCCAAGTTAATATCGCCTGAGCAACTCACCAATACGCCACAAATGGCGGTGTTGCTTGCCGATGCGATTGCACAAAACCAATCTTTGGTGGTGGTGGGGGATTACGACTGCGATGGTGCTACGGCCACTGCAGTTGCGATAAGAGGACTTCGTAGCATGGGTGCGCAAGTTGAGTATCTTGTACCTAACCGCTTTGAGTATGGCTATGGCTTAACGCCTGAGATTGTTGAGCTGGCCGCAGTGCGTCAGCCCGACATCATCATCACCGTAGATAACGGGATTGCGAGTGTGGATGGTGTTGCAAAAGCCAATAGTATGGGAATTAAAGTGTTGGTGACAGATCACCATTTGCCTGGCGACGTAAAGCCCGACGCTGCTTGTATGGTCAACCCAAATCAGCACGGTTGTGACTTTCCTAGTAAAAACTTAGCGGGCGTCGGAGTGATTTTTTATGTGATGCTGGCCTTGCGTGCTGAACTTAGAAGTCGTGGCGTATTTGTAGAAAAGCCTGAGCCTAATTTAACCGAGCTGCTTGATATTGTTGCCCTAGGCACTGTGGCCGACTTGGTCAAGCTGGATGACAACAATCGTATTTTGGTAGAGCAAGGTTTACGCCGTATTCGTGCAGGTAAAAGCTGTGCGGCCATTCGTGCTTTGCTTAAGTTAGCAGGGCGCGATGCCTCAAAAACTAATGCGCAAGATTTAGGTTTTAGCGTTGGGCCACGGCTCAATGCGGCAGGGCGTTTGGATGATATGGCCTTAGGTATTGCTTGCTTGATTTCTGATGATGAAGTTGAAGTTGCTGTTATGGCGCAGCGTTTACATACCATGAATTTAGAGCGTCGCGCGATTGAGGCTGATATGCAAGCAGCTGCTAATATTTCTTTGGATGAAGTGGATGTAAGCGGACAGTTTAGTTTAAGTATTTTTGAGCCAGATTGGCACCAAGGCGTCATTGGAATTTTGGCTTCTCGGGTAAAGGAGCAATATCATCGACCAGTCATTGCCTTTGCAAAAGGCAGTGATGGGAGCCTGAAAGGCTCAGGGCGATCTATCAAGGGCTTGCATCTGCGAGACGCATTAGACTTGGTTGCTAAACGCCATCCTGACTTGATTTTAAAATTTGGCGGGCATGCAATGGCAGCTGGTTTAACGATTCCGCATGATGGTTTTGAAACGTTTAAGTATGCCTTTGAAGTCGTTGCTGCCAGTTTACTCACACCGGCTGATTTAGACGCAGTGATTGAAACTGATGGTTCGCTTTCAGCGCATGAAGTTGATTGGGACGTGGCCGTTGCTTTAGATAAACAAGTTTGGGGGCAAGGCTTTCCTGCTCCGTTGTTTAGCGATGAGTTTGTTGTGAAGTTGCAAAAAGTGGTAGGAGAGAGACATTTAAAATTGTCTTTGCAAAAAGCGGATGATCAGACAGGCCGCATGATTGACGCAATTTATTTTCAGCAACAAGAGTTCTTGCCGCCTAAAGTGCATATGGTGTATGAGTTGCAAACCAATGAATTTAATGGTCGTCAAAGTGTGCAGCTCAATGTTCGGCATTGTGTCCCGCTTGAGTAATACGGCTCGCAAGCGTAGAATTCGCCTCAAATTTACAGGGTTGATATATGCGTCGTAAGCTTGTCGTAGCGAATTGGAAAATGCATGGGTCTATCGCCCAGAACCAGCAGTTGTTTGACGCATTTAAACAAAAATTAGGGCATATCGACAATGTCGATTTTGCGATCTGTGTGCCTTACCCTTACTTGTTTCAAGCGCAAGTTGTGTTATCCGGCACTAATATCGCCTGGGGCGCTCAAAACGTCGGCAAATATCCTGTCGGCGCTTACACGGGCGAGGTTGCGGCAGGCATGCTGAAAGACTTTGATGCCACTTACGTTATTCTTGGGCATTCTGAGCGTAGCACCGCTTATTGCGAAAGCGGTGAGAATATTGCTGCGAAATTTGTCACCGCAAAAAATGCAGGCCTAACGCCTATTTTGTGCGTGGGTGAAACTTTGCAAGAGCGTGAAGCAGGCATGGAGCAGCAAGTGGTGGCAGAGCAGTTGGATGCATTGCTGCTTAGTCAAGGCGGTGCTGTGTTTGAAAATGCCGTGGTTTCTTATGAGCCAATTTGGGCGATTGGTACTGGCTTAAGCGCCACCCCAGAGCAAGCCCAGGTTATGCATGAGTTTATACGTGGCCGCATTGCGGGCTACGATGCTAAGGCCGCAAATAGCTTGCGCATCCTTTATGGGGGTAGCGTAAATCCCGTAAATGCGTCACAATTGCTAGTTATGCAGGATATTGACGGCGGTCTGATTGGGCGTTGTTCATTAGATGCGAACGATTTTGAAAAAATTTGTCTTGCTGCAGCGGCTATTCGTTAAATAGCACAGCTTTCATAAGTAAGCATTTTCGGAAGATACAAAAGAAATTATGGAAAACTTAATCACAGTAATTCACGTATTAGCAGCAGCAGGCGTCATCGGCTTGGTGCTATTACAACACGGCAAAGGTGCTGATATGGGCGCTGCTTTTGGTAGCGGCGCATCAGGTAGCTTGTTTGGCGTAAGCGGTTCATCTAACTTTATGAGCCGTGCAACAGCGATTTGCGTGGCTGTATTTTTCACAACAAGTTTAACGCTGGCCTATATGTCTGGTCACCGTGCTGACCGTGTGAGCGTTGTGAAAACAATCACGACTGAGCAAGCTGCGCAAAAAGCAGCGACACCGCCTGTAGCGCCTGCGCCAGCGAGCAAAGAAGTTCCTCAGTAATTTTTAGTTTTTTGCGGCTGTGGTGGAATTGGTAGACACGCCATCTTGAGGGGGTGGTGACGAAAGTCGTGAGAGTTCGAGTCTCTCCAGCCGCACCAAAGAACAAATAAAAAAACCTGCTGACGCAGGTTTTTTTATGGCCGTTAAAAATAGGCGGATAGACAGCGGCTTTGGCTATTCAAATATTTTTAGCGCGATTTTAACGACTTCCCTCATTCCCCTATTTGTTGCCCCAGTTGCAGTTTGGACGGACAGCCCTTGGTAAATGCTGGCAATATATTTTGCGAGCGTGGCGGGGCTCTCCTTAGTTCCCACTTCTTTTTTCAGCTGTGCAAGTTGAATGCGTTTCCTGAATTTACTCTCTAGTGTTTTTCGATGCTCGGTCAGCATTGTTTTAATCGCCTCATTCATAGGGTTGCAGGTCAGCGCCGTATTGACGAGTAAGCATCCTTTTCCATGGCTAATGAGCTCAATTTCTTTTTTGAATAAAGCTTCAAATGCCATCAGCGTATTTTTTTCGTTCATTGCTTCATCGATAAAGCTTAATTTTTCTGCCAGATATTTCTCCGTACATCGTTTAAATAAATGCTCTTTATTGCCGAAGCTTGCATAAATGCTTGGGCGATTCATATTTAAGGCGCTGGACAAGTTGGAAATAGATGTGCCTTCAAAACCTTGTGCCCAAAAAAGCGCAAGCGCTTGTTCAAGCGCCAAGCTGAAATCGAACTTTTTGGGTCTTCCGCGCAATCTTTTTTCTAATCGCGTGTTGGGATTTTGTTTTTTGCTTTGCAATTTTTCAATCAATTTATTTCGAATTTTTTAAAATTTTATACTAATTGGTATAAAAATATCATACTTGTTGATTTTATTGAAATTTATATTTATGTACCAAATGGTAATATAATAAAATTATTATTCCTAATGGTTTTATTAGAAATGTTGACTTTGTTTTCTATGTGATCCACTATCTACGATAGTTATCAATAGATAGGTTCTGTCATGATTAAGAATCTCAAGAAAGCTTTACTCGTCGTTACGGCGCTTTATGCGCCGTTCGTTTTAACTGGCTGTGCTGTTGCTGTTGTGGGGGCAATTGGCGCGGCAGGTGTTTCTACCGTGGAGAAAGATGCCGCGCATGAAAAAGCACCCGTGCATGAAAAAACGCTCGTTGTTGAAGTGCATCCTTTGGAAATCACGGTGCAGCCTGAAGGCGTGGCGCCAGAGATGGTGGCTCAGAGCAAGACGACGCAAGCCATTAATCTTGAGCCTTTAGATGCGCCAAAATCAGTTGTTGAAGCGGCTCCTGTTGTTGAGCCTGTCCCAGTCGTTGATTTGGAGTCCGTTGATGTCGAAGCGCTTAAAGCTAAGCCTGTAGAGGCTGCACCTAGCGATGCGCCTGCGTCCAAGCTATCTAGTAATCTGATTAACAACACCTCGTTTGAGCATTTAGTTGAGCACGCATGGAAAATTGTTGGGATGCGCGGAGTCAACGAGTTTGCGTTTGATATAGATAAATCGGTGTTTGCGTTTTCTAAGCATGGCGAATTGAAGGCTTTTTTATCTTGTAATTACATTTCAGGAAAATTTGCTGCAGATGATGCTGGAAAGTTTTTCCTAACCAAACTTAATTCTTCGAATAACGCCTGCACATCTTCTCGGGAACAAGAAGTTGGTATTGTGAGCATGATGCTGTCTGCGGATGAGTTTTTTATCAATGACCGTACTTTAATGCTTGTTTCCCAAGGCAAATCAATCTTAGCGTTTATACCAACAGAAATAAGCTTGAATTTAGCAGAGGCTAAAAAGTCTCTTCAAGTGAATGCCAGTCATAGCAAGGAAAATCGCGGTAAGACCAAACTAAAAAATACCAAAGCGAAAAGTGTCAAACCACAAAGTGTTAAACCAAAAACGAAGCGCTAGAGATACAGATTTAAGCGCCTATCTTTCAAAAAAGAGCTTCGGCTCTTTTTTGTCGTCCTCAAACTGCCATTCAATTGAGCGCCGCGTCAGTGCCTAAGTTTTCCATAAGCTGATACCATGAGCGCTATGAAAAAAATGTTTTTATTTTGCTTGGCCTTGCTTCAGTTTGGCATCCATCCAGCCTATGCAGCCACGCACGATTACATTGCTGAGCGCGCTTATTATGAGGATACATCCAATGCACTCCGCTTGGATGATGTAAAAGAAAAGCCTTTTAAGGCTTTTTCTGGCATGTTGAGTCAGTCCTACAGCAAGTCAGCCTTTTGGGTGAGGGTAAAGGTCGCTGGCACTGAAAAAGCCGATGCTGAGCAGCGCTTGGTACTTAAAATTCAGCCGACCTATTTGGATGAAATTCGTCTGTATGACGCTGCTGAGCCAGCCAAATTAAATCGTGTTGTGGGGGATCGTTATCCCTTTGCTAATAACGAGCGTAAGTCGCTGACTTATGACTTCCTCATACCAGCCAGCCTTCAGCCTCGCTACGTTTGGCTACGTCTAAAAACCACCAGTACAAGTCTTATGCAGATCAGTGTTGTCAGCGAAGATGATGCTCAGTTTATTGACCGAACGCTAGAAGTCGCTTCAACCGTTATTTTCTCGTTATTGCTTATTTTTCTTATTGGTGCTTTTGTTTATTGGACGCTCACTCGAGAGCGTCTGGTTGGTGTTTTTCTTATTCGGCAATTGATGGGCATGGCTTTTTTTGCAGCTTACATGGGCTATTTACGCATTTTATTTGCTGGCCAAATTTCACCATCTTTCTTCGATGTAACGCTCAGTTTTTTAGTGCTGACATCCACAGCCGCAGCGCTTTGGTTTCATGCTGAGTTCTTCAAAGACTATTTGATTAAGCCTAAGTTGCAAGCCGTTTTTACGGTAATGCTTTTGTTGCTCCCTGTTGAAGTTGTGATGTTTGTAGCTGGCTTCACTTCTTTGGCCTTAAAAATTAATATGTTCGTTGTGCTACTTTCTCCCTTCTTTATGTTGTGGCTTAGTATCTTTGCCATTCCTTGGGACAAGCTAGCACTCAGCGTTTATGTATTGCCTAGGCGCTATGTTATTTGGGCGCACGCTTTGTATGTGCTTGTCACGTCCATGGCGGCAATGCCATCCTTGGCGCTTGCCTCTGGCGGAATATTTTCACCCCATGCCGTTCTTTTGCATGCCATACTCACTTCGATTGTGATGATTTTTATCTTGGTTTATCGCGCGCGGCGCATACAAGAAAAGCAAATTGTCGATGTGATTGTCGCTGATCAAAACGCTTGGTTTGAAAAGACCAAGCGTGAAGAGCAGGGGCGTTTTTTAGAAATGCTCACGCATGAATTTAAGACATCGCTTGCAGTATTGAAGATGAGCTTGGGCTCGGTTGACATGGCCTCCAAACAAGGGCGATATGCTGACCAAGCGGTGGATAGCATGAACGACGTGATTGAGCGCTGTTTGCAGGTGCAGTCGCTTTCGGATAATCATGTGCAAGTTGCCTCTGATGCAGTTGATTTTACTGGCTTGGTAGAAGATATCGTGTATGGCGCACGCGCTTCTGAGCGTATACAAATCGATGCTGCACAGTCTATCAAGCTAAAATCCGACGAGAAGTTGCTCAAGGTGGTGGTGACTAATCTGATTGATAACGCCATTAAATACAGCGTTTCAGATTCCATCATTCATGTCACGATTAAAGAGGGCAAGCTGACGGTATCTAATATGCCAGGCAATGCGGGGAAGCCAGACCCAAGCCTAGTATTTACCAAATACTATCGCTCAGCGAGGGCGCATGAGCAAATTGGCTCAGGTCTTGGCCTTTATCTAACATCGCAGTTTGCGAGCATGCTGGGGATGCGTCTCAGTTATGTACCTAAAGACGAAATAGTCGAGTTTGAGTTATGCCTAATACCGTCAATATAGTGGTTGTCGAAGACAACTTAATTCTTCAAGAGCTCATGGTAGATCATCTTCGTCAAGATGAGTATCAGGTGCATGGCGTTGGGGATGCTGAAGAGCTGGCTGACTGGATGGCAACACAGCATGTCGACATTCTCGTTTTAGACCTGAATTTACCAGGGGAAAATGGCTTGAGCATCGCCGCGCGCTTGCGAGAGGTCAACCCCAATCTGTATATCGTGATGCTGACTGCCCGAACCACGGAGAAAGATAAATCGCTGGGCTATGAAAGTGGTGCAGATGTTTATCTCACCAAGCCAGCCTCGCCTACTGAGGTTTCTGGAGCGATTTCTAGCATCTATCGCAGAATCAAGGTGTATCAAAACGATAGGCGCGTACTCACGCTGGATATGCAGAAAAAACAAGTCAGCGGGCGAGGCGGCATGGTCAACTTAAGTTCGTCAGAAACGGCTTTATTAAAAGCATTGGCTGAAGCGCCAGCTCAAAAGCTGGACTATTGGCGCATGCTAGAGCTCATCGATAAGCAGCCTACTGAAAAAGACAAAGCAGCTTTGGGTGTGCAAGTCTATCGACTCAGGCAAAAAATCTCTGATGCGAGCGGTGAGGAGATTGTCATTAAAGCCGTATTTAACGAGGGTTATCAGCTAGTGACCTCAGTTCGGATTATTTAGCGCTTCTCATTGAGCATCTAATGGCGAGTCTTTTTGTCGGTTATTCACTTTTTTAGTCCTTTCCTATCGTTTTTTCAGCCCCTTTCCTACCCATTTTCCTCTCAGTTTTCTTGTGAGCACTTCTCGCTAACACCGCAAAAGCAATCAATAAATTCTCAAAAAATGTAATAAGTTGTAATAAGTTTGGTTTTTGTTGGCGTATAAACGTAGTGGGAAAAACTATCCTACATTCCAATTTATTATATAAGTAATTAATTTTATTGGACTATTTGATTTTTTTCGCGTATTCGCCATCTCGAAAGTTGGCGATTTAATGGGCAAATGAAATAAAAAATATTAAATAATGCGTTTTACTGAAAAAAATAAACAAAATTTACTGCCTCAGTTTGCTTTGAAGCCTTTTGTGTCTGCTATCTCAGTCGCTTTTTTGAGCGTGACTAGCGTAGCGTATGCTGCCGTCGCGCCAGATAAAAGCCCAGACGCAGGCCAAATCTTGCAAGAAATTGAGCGTGGTATTGAAGTACGTCCAAATCCTCAATTGCCTGAGGTTGAAGAGGTCGCGCCAAAAGAAGAAGATCAGGGTCCGCGCGTTGTCATCAAGCAATTTAAGTTTGATGGTAATAAGACGCTATCAGATGCCCAGCTGCAAGAGGCATTGGCATCTTTGACCAATCGTGAAATTAGCGTGACTGATCTTAAAACCTGTACCGATTTAATTTCAGCGTATTACCGTAAGCAAGGTTATTTGGCAACGGCCACGCTTCCTGAGCAAGACATCACCGAAGGTGTTGTGATCATCAATATCGTTGAAGCGATTTTTGGTGATGTGAAATTTGATGGTGAATATAAGAAAGACTTTAAACGCGTTAGACCCAACGTGATTGAAAATGCCATTGGCTTAACAGCGCTTAAAGGCGAGCCGCTGAACCAAGACCAGATGGATGCGGGCTTGGCGAAAGTGAATAATTTGGCTGGTATTAAAGTGCAAGCGTCTTTGCAGCCTGGCAGTGTGGTTGGTACAACAGACTTATTGGTTAAAGTGAAAGATCAGCCACTCATTGGCGCTTACCTTTCTGTTGACAATGCCGGTGGTCGCGCAACTGGCCGCAATAAAGGTTTAGCTTATATCTCATTAGCCAGTCCGCTAGGTTTCGGTGAAACAGTCAACATCACTGCCCTTAATAGTCGAGGGACTGATTACGCGAAGCTTGCATTGATGTGGCCTGTAGGTGGTAGCGGCTTGCAAGTGGGCGCAAGTGCTAGTTACATGCAATACCACATCGTGGCTGGCGTAGGCGTTTCGAACGGAAGCCATGGCCAATCAAATACCTTGGGTTTGATTGCACAGTATCCATTATTAGCAACAGCGCATGGCAAGCTGACGGCAGTTGCTGAGGCTGAAAAGAAATACTTTATTAACAACTCACCATTGCTGGCAAATCATGAAAAGAGTGACCAAGATTATAACTTGCAGGTTTATTCATTAGCACTCACTGGCGACTACTCTGACAGCGTCCTTGCTGGCGCAGTGAATAATGCATCCATCAACATTGCTGCGGGGAATGTTGATATGACAGGCTCTGGCTCATCACACATTGCTGACGATGCGGCAGGGCAAAGTACACAAGGTGATTTTGCCAGAATCCGTTGGAATTTGAGCCGCAATCAATTTTTCACTGACACTATTGCATTGAGCCTGAATGCTTCAGGTCAGTTTGCCGATGGCAATTTAGACTCTTCTGAGAAGTTCTACTTAGGCGGTACAAATGGGGTTCGCGCTTATCCAACGAGTGAAGGCGGCGGTAGTGAAGGTTATTTAGTTACAGCTGAACTACGTAAATATTTACCATACAACTTAAGCGTGTCAGCCTTTATTGACCACGGTCAAGTCACTCAAAATGCCGACAATCAAAAGGCAGTTGGGGGCGGAGTCATTGCAACACTCAATACTTATGAGCTAACAGGTTATGGCGCATCGCTTAATTGGCAAGGCCCTTACAACACGAATATCAAAGCAACTTATGCGCACCGCATGGGCAATAATCCTAATCCAACTAATACTGGCAATGATTCAGACGGCGCTCGCATCATTGATCAATTTTGGATTAACGGAAGCTTGAGCTTCTAATACGATGAAAAACAAACTAAACCTACACAGCAAGAATGGCCTGATGTCTAACATCGGTGCTTTGCTATGCGCGTTTGGTTTTGCAACATCTGCATTCGCCGCCGACCCAGCCGCCAACGCTTTGCCAACAAATGGCCAAGTGGTTGCCGGTGACGCACATATTGCCACGGCTGGCACATCTGCCGCCCCAGTGATGAACGTCAACCAAACCAGTCAACGTGCTGTAGTGAACTGGGAAAAGTTTGATGTGGGTTCAGCCGCGACTGTGAACTTTAATCAGCCGAACGCGCAAGCTTCAACACTGAACCGTGTTTCTGATGCCAATCCAAGTAAAATTTTCGGCAAGATTAACGCGCCAGGTGAAGTGGTGTTGGTCAACCAAGCTGGTGTTTATTTCAGCCCATCTTCCAGCCTTGATGTTGGTGCGGTGGTCGCAACCACTCATCACATTGGTGATGCAGATTACATGGCAGGTAAAACCAGTTACGACCGTAATGGCGCAACGGGTAAAGTGATCAACGAAGGTAATATCAAAACAGGCCTAGGTGGCTATGTTGCCTTGCTTGCGCCAGAGGTGAGAAACTCTGGCGTGATTGTCGCGCAAATGGGCACAGTGGTTTTAGCGGCTGGTGAACGCATCACGCTTAACTTTGATGCAAGTCGTCACTTGGCGAGCATCACTACGACCCCGAGTACGATTGATGCGTTAATTGAAAATCGCAATGCCGTAAAAGCCCCAGGCGGTTTAATTATCCTTTCAGCGAAAGCAGTAAACACACTGATTGCTGGCGCGATTAAACAAAGCGGCACTTTGTCAGCTTCAGCGGATGCCAATACCATCACCAATAAAGGTGGTCGTATTTTACTCACAGCCAACACTGTGAAATTAGAAGCAGGTTCACAAACCCTCGCACGCGGTCCAGCCGGTGGTGGTAATGTGGAAATCACTGCAACACAAACAGCCACGGTTGAAGGGACTGCCAAAGTCAGTGTATCCGCAACCCAAACAGGGGATGCTGGCACCATCACCATCCATGCCGATGAGAAGACCACCATCAACGGCACACTCTTAGCACAAGGTGG
>CAIQFD010000053.1 GCA_903870995.1 uncultured Methylophilaceae bacterium
CATCGAAGTATGTTCACAATGCCATCCATTCTACACAGGCAAGCAAAAGATTTTAGATACTGCTGGTCGTGTTGAGAAATTCCGCCAAAAATACGGCATGTAATATTGGGTGCATACTCAAAAAAGGCAGCTCACGCTGCCTTTTTTATTTTAGACTATCCAACATGTGAAATAAGCACATGGAATCAAGGCAAAATCTAGATGGCATTTGAGATTGATCACGATTGGCAAGGCAACCTAGCCACACCAAGAGCAAGAATCGGCGAGGCGGCAAAAACGCGTCTATTAATTATTCTTTGCTGCATCTGGATTTGTCTAGGCCTTGTCGGCCATCAACCTTGGAAACCAAACGAATCCACCAGCATTAGCATCGTAAAATCCATGCTGGCTGGCGAGCACCTGCTCACCCCTGTAGCTGTAGGTGATACAGCAATCAAAAATCCACCACTGTATTATCTTTCTGCCGCAAGCTTTTCAAAAATACTCAGCCCAATTTTAAACGTGCATGATGCTGCCCGCATCGTGAGCGGCATCTGGATGGCACTTACTTTGCTCATCACCGGCATGATAGGGCGTGAGCTTTGGGGTGAGGGTATAGGTCGCCAAACAACATTCATTATGCTCAGCTCAATTGGGCTTATTGTCACAGCGCACTTACTCATGCCTGAGGTTTCAGCCTTAACGGGAAGCGCATTGGCTTTTTACGGCCTTGCGCTTGCTAAACGACGTCCATTTAGAGCAAGCCTACTGTTAGGGACTGGCATAGGCATCAGCTTTTTATCAACGGGCCTCATCACTGCCGCCATCAGCCTCATCACTGCCATTCTATTACCTGTGTTTTTTAAACCATGGCGCTCAAAAAGCTACGCTATTGTTCTGGGCTTGGCTGGCATTACATTAGCTCCTTGGGTTTTGCTGTGGCCTGCATTGGTATGGCATATTTCACCAAGCCATTTAAACGAATGGTGGCAAAGCCAAATTCAATTTACCCAAATCAATCATCTTTACTCTTTACGTACAATCGCTTGGTTTGCTTGGCCTGCTTTGCCGATTGCTTGCTGGGGTGCCTGGCGATTTCGCGCCAACTTGTTATTCAAGCCAAAATTTCAGCTGATTATTAGCTACTTCATTGTGGCTTTTTTAATCATCGGCTTTAAAGCCAAAAATGCCGACGTTTCCGTTTTAACACTTCTTGTTCCATTGGTAGCCATGGCTGGTGGCTGTGCTGAAACCCTTAAACGAGGTGCTGCTGGTGCACTCAATTGGTTTGGCCTCACGCTGTTTGGTTTAATGGGCATACTTATTTGGGTGGGCTGGTTTGCTATTATGACTGGCTATCCTGCAAAGCTTTCAAGTCGGATGCACATCTTATCTGGCTTAAATGAAGCTCACATCAATATTCCCGCACTCATCATCGCGCTCTTTGCTACGCTGATTTGGCTCATTACCATTAACGCAAAACGCTCAAACCGAGCAGCAGTCACGGACTGGGCAGTTGGTATCACTATGGCATGGAGCTTATTGATGACACTATGGTTACCGATGATAGACTCAGCTAAAAGTTACCAAAACGTCATGTTAAGTTTACAAAAGAACTTACCCCAAAAATTTTCATGTATCAGTAGCGAAGGCTTTGGTCAGCCCCAACAAGCATTATTAGATTACTACACCAACCTCCAAGTTATCCCGCTAAAATCCCATCCAAAAACTCAGTGCGATTTACATCTCATTCAAAATGACAAAAAACATGTCCATATTAATCCAGAAGAAGGATGGACTTTAATTTGGCGAGGGAAGCGTGCCGCTGACAAAAATGAAAATTTCAGCCTGTATCAAAAAGCAAAATAACGTTATACCCACACTGTGAATAGCATTGTATCTGTTGGGTCAAAGCTTTAAGATTTGACCCTTAGCTAAAATTAAGACCCATGCAAACATCCCCAAAAAATCTGATTGATGCGTTCGGACGCCAAGTCGATTACATCCGCTTGTCTATCACAGACCGTTGTGATTTTAGATGTACTTATTGCATGGGTGAGGATGTATCCTTCCTCCCCAGAGACGAAGTGCTAAGCCTTGAAGAGTGCGCGCGCATCGTTAAAGCTTTTGTTTCACTCGGCGTGAGTAAAGTACGCATTACTGGCGGCGAACCACTCGTCCGTAAAAATGCAATTTGGCTATTTGAAGAAATTGGTCAATTAGCTGGCGTGCGCGAACTCGTAACCACCACCAATGGCTCTCAACTTGAACATCAAGCACAAGCATTAAAAGCCTCAGGCGTAAAACGCATTAATATCAGTCTAGATAGCCTCAATCCCGAACGTTTTCGCAATATCACCCGTGTTGGGGATTTGGATAAGGTTTTGCGAGGCATCGCAGCAGCCAAACAATCTGGATTTGAAAACATTAAACTAAATTCGGTACTCATGCGTGGCATCAACGATGATGAAATACTAGACTTAGTTCGCTTTGCGATTGTGCAAGAAATCGATATTTCGTTTATTGAAGAAATGCCAATTGGGTCAGTTGATCATGCCCGCGATAGCTCTTTCGTGAGTAATATAGAAACATTAGCGACACTTCAACAAAATTTTCCACTCATCAGTAGCGCACTCAACACTGGTGGCCCAGCACGTTATTGGCAAGTGGCCGAGACACACACTAAAATTGGCTTTATTTCACCGCATAGCCACAATTTTTGCGAAGCGTGTAACCGCGTTCGCATCACTTGCAAAGGTGAGCTGTATCTGTGCTTAGGCCAAGATGACAAAATCGAACTCATGCCTATTTTGCGGGCAAATCCAAATGATGATGAGCCGCTCATTAACGCGATTATCGATAGCATGAAGATCAAACCAAAAGGCCACGATTTTGATTTGCAGCGAGCCGCCCCTGCGGTGATTAGATTCATGTCGCATACTGGCGGCTAGCAAATGAAAGAAAACGTCACAGGGCTTATTCTCTCAGGCGGCAAAGCACGTCGCATGGGCGGCGTCGATAAAGGCCTTTTGACGCTTAAAGGCGAGGCAATGATTAGTCATGTCATTAAGCGCTTGAGGCCTCAAGTCGGCACAGTGCTCATTAATGCCAATCGAGAAATAGAAACCTATCAACAGTTTGGTTTTGATGTGGCCCAAGATGAAATCAATGATTTTGCAGGGCCCTTGGCAGGTTTTCATGCAGGGATGAAGGCGGCGAAAACAGCGTTTTTACTTAGCGTTCCTTGTGACTCTCCACTACTCCCCGAAAGTCTCGCGAATCGTTTAATGAAAGCCTTAGTTGAAAATCAGGCAGAGATTGCTGTCGCAAAAACTGGCACACAACAACACCCTGTCTTTTGTTTATGCCGAACAAGTTTAGTGGAAGACATTGAGGATTACTTAAAAGGAGGCGGTCGAAAAGTGGATGACTGGCAAAAAAATCATGCTTATATCGAAGTGTCATTTGACGACGAATCTTCAGCATTTACCAACATTAACACACCTGAAGAATTACGACTGCTTGAAGGAAAATTTTGAGCGCAAATAAGATACCCGTACTAGGCTTTTGTGCACATAGTAGCGGCATTGGCAAAACTACTTTGTTAACTCAACTCATTCCTGCACTCATCAATCAAGGCTTGCGAATTTCAGTGGTTAAACACGCACACCACGAGTTTGACATCGACCAAGAGGGCAAAGACAGTTTTAAATTGCGGCAGGCAGGGGCGGTACAAATGATGGTCGCATCCCGCCAGCGGTGGGCTTTAATGACAGAGTTAGTGCGTACTCCGCATGCAGAAAACGAGCCTAATCTTGCTCATCTACTTAGTCAGATGGACGGCCAGCTAACAGACCTTGTATTGGCAGAAGGCTTTAAGCACGAAGCAATTCCCAAGATCGAAGTGCATCGCTCAGCACTCGGCACACCTTTATTAGCTTTAGAAGATTCCAACATTATCGCCATTGCAACGGATGCTCCTTTGCCGATTCCAACGCCCCAAATTAACCTTAACGACATCAATGCGATTGCCGCATTTATTCATACTTGGCTAAAAAAATGATGACTTCAAAAACGCTCAACGAACTCGCAAACACCACCAGCGTATGCGACGACTACGACCCAAACTCCATGGCTGTTGAACAAGCAAGGGAATACATCAAAAGCTTTTTAACGCCTATCCGTGAAACAGAAAACCTTTATCTTAATACCTCTTTAGGCCGAGTATTGGCGGTGGAAATCCATGCGTCGCACAACGTGCCTAACCATGATAATTCGGCGATGGATGGCTACGCTTTTAATGCTGTTGATTTAACTGAAGGCACTACGCGCCTGAAAATCACTGGTGCTGTATTTGCCGGCAATGACCTAACAGGCAACTTTGCAAAAGGTGCCTGCGTAAGGATTATGACTGGCGCTGCGATTCCAGCAGGGGCGGATACCGTTATCGCTCAAGAACGCGTTGAGGTAGATGGTGCGTTTATTCAATTTACCGACAAGCCAAATCGTGGCGCCAATGTTCGATATGCAGGTGAAGACCTCAAGGCAGGACAAGTTGTTTTAAATATTGGCCATCAAATTAGTCCCGCCGATTTAGGGCTGATTGCATCGCTCGGCATCGGCGAGGTCACTGTTTATCGAAAATTACGGGTTAGCTTCTTTTCAACTGGGGATGAACTTGCCAGCATCGGAAGCGCTTTAAAAACAGGGCAGATTTTCGATAGCAATCGCTACACTCTATTAGGCATGCTCACCCGTATGAACGTTGAGATACAAGATCTTGGTGCGATTCCAGATAACCCTGCTTTAATAGAAGCAGCGCTTATTAAAGCTGCAGAAAATTCTGACGTGATTTTAACTAGTGGTGGTGTATCGGTGGGTGAAGCAGATTATATGAAACAGCTCCTCCAGAAGTTGGGGCAAGTGCTGTTTTGGAAAATTGCAATGAAACCTGGTCGTCCATTGGCCTTTGGTAAAATCGGTAATGCGCATTACTTTGGTTTGCCAGGCAACCCAGTTGCGGTGATGGTGACGTTTTATCAATTTGTAAGACAGGCTATGTTGGTATTGATGGGGCAGCCAAACCCAGCCAGTATCCCTATGCTCAATGTCGTTTGCACCAGCGGAATTAGAAAACTCAAAGGCCGCACAGAATTTCAGCGTGGGATTTTATCGATAAGCGAACATGGAGATTGGCAAGTTAAAACCACCGGCAATCAAAGCTCAGGCGTTTTAAGTTCCATGTCGCAAGCCAACTGCTTCATTGTGTTAGACGAGGACGTAGGCAACGTAGAGGTTGGCACCACAGTCAAAGTACAAGTATTTAATGGTGTTATTTAACAGCCAGAAACGGGCTATTTTAAGAGAAGTTCAGCTCAATGCCATTACCAGCAGGGTCACTAAAAAATATCTGTTTTTGACCTGCATCTGCAATCTCACGCGTTCTAAACTTAACCTCTAGCTTTTCTAAGCGCGCAATCGTTGCGACATAATCTGTTGCCGTAAAGGCCACATGGTCAAATGTCGTTGCAACGTTCTCTTTACGCTTTTCCTCAGCTTTTGCCTCAGACAAATGCAGCACATCTTTATTTCCAGCATAAAGCCAATAACCAAAACTTGCTAGCTGAGGGCGCTCACCAATCTGCAAACCTACTACGTCGCGATAAAACACCTTGAGTTGCTCCATCATGGTACGGCTAGCACGCAAGTTGTAATGATTAAATCCTAAAACTGCCAAAATAGACTCCATTTATCAAGAATAAATGTAACAAAACTGTTACTTTTAATGAAAATCATTATGTTCAAGACGCTTATTTTGCAATATCCTTGCCCTCTTTTATAAAATCACCAAAAAACAACAACATGATGAACTCAAAGAAAATTATACCTTTAGCCATTCTTGGCATATACAGCTTTGTAAATAATAGTTGGGCTGATGAAAACGTTGCACCTGGATTAAACCTATCTCCAGTGGTTGTAACAGCAACTCGAACAGAACAAAATAGTTTCGACTTGCCAGTTTCAATTGATGTAGTTGATGCCGAGAAAATTCAAGAAGGCCAGCTACAAGTTAATATTTCGGAAAGTTTAGCTCGAGTTCCTGGGATGGTTGCTCAAAGTCGTGGCCAATATGCACAAGATGTGCAGATTTCATCTAGAGGCTTTGGTGCCCGCTCACAATTTGGTGTTCGTGGCATCCGTCTTTATGCTGACGGCATCCCGCTTACTATGCCTGATGGACAGGGCCAAGCTGGTACATTCGATCTCGGTTCAGCAAAAAGTATTGAAGTGATGCGCGGTCCATTTTCATCACTTTATGGCAATTCTTCAGGTGGCGTTGTGCAAATTTTCACTGCCGATGGCCCTTCAGACCCGACAGTAAGCAGCTCATTCACTACGGGTAGCTACGGCACCAACCGTGAATCTATTAAGTTAGGTGGCACAGAAGGAAACTTCAACTATATCGTTGACTACTCTCATTTAGAAAGTGATGGTTACCGCGTTCATAGTGCTGTAAGAAGAGACTTATTTAATGCAAAACTTGGATTAAAACTCAATGAAGATACACGCCTAACATTATTAGTAACCGACTTGGATCAACCAGTATCTCAAGATCCTCTTGGACTCACTAAACAACAATGGCAACAAAACCCACGAAGCGTTGTACAAAGCGCCCTAGACTTTAATACACGCGTATCTAAAAGCCAAACCCAAGTCGGCGCCAAACTTGAACACGACTTTGATAGCGACAACACACTTAGCCTAATGGGCTATGGTGGCGTTAGAAAAAATACTCAGTTTTTATCTACTCCAATTGCATCACAAACTCCAGCCAGCTCATCTGGCGGCGTCTCAATTATTGACCGTGATTTCGCTGGTATGGATTTACGCTTTACTCACAAAGGTCAATTTGCAAATGGGCCATACAGCGTTTCGATTGGCACCAATTACGACACTATGACCGATGACAGAACTGGATTTAATAACTTTATAGGCACAAAAACTGGCGTACAAGGAACTCTTCGTCGCGATGAGGCTGACACAGCACGTAATTTTGACCAATATGCACAAGCACAATGGGCTCCAATTGATCGTTTAAGCTTTGTGGCTGGCGTTCGTCATAGCAATGTCAAAATCAAATCAGAAGACCACTACATCGTTGGAACAAACAAAGACGACAGCGGCAGTGCAGATTTTTCAAAAACAACTCCAGTTGCTGGCGTGATATTCAAATTAACACCAACAGTTAACTTATATGCCAATGCTGGTAAAGGTTTTGAAACACCAACGCTCATCGAGTCAGCTTATCGTCCTGATGGAACATCTGGACTTAACTTTAGCTTAAAGCCATCGTCAAGCAATAACTATGAAATTGGTGCTAAAGCATTTATTACAGACAACACACGCGCAAACATTGCTGTTTTTTATACAGAAACCAGCAATGAAATCGTTACTGCAACGAACTCTAGCGGAAGAACTACCTACCAAAATGCTGGCGGAACGGAGCGTTCTGGCATAGAGCTATCTATAGACTCAAACTTAGGAAATGGCCTTAATGCTTACGCTGCTTACACATATATAGATGCCACTTATTCAGATGCATTTAAGAGCTGTGGAACACAACCAGCGGGCTGTAAGGTAGCAGGGCTAATTCTTCCTGTGACTATTAATAGCAGTAATAAAATTCCTGGTGTTTACCGAGAAACTGCATATGCTGAAATCTCTTGGAAACATGCTAACTCAGGCTTATCAACAGCATTTGAATTGCGTGCTAACAGCAAAGTATATGTTGATGACACCAATCAAAACAGCGCACCTGGATATGCAATACTTAATTGGCGTGGCGGTTTTGCTCAAAATCTACAAAACTGGAAATTTTCAGAATTTGTCCGAATTGAAAACCTTGCAAATCAAAACTACGTAGGCTCAGTAAAAGTAAACGATGCTAACAATCAGTACTTCGAGTCTGGCGCCAACCGCAATTGGCTCCTAGGAGTTAATGCAAGTTACCACTTCTAAACAATCAGTCTAGTTATTTTAAAAGCCAAGGTGATGCCTTGGCTTTTTTATTGTCTATTTAATTTAGTTGAACTATCTGCAAATTAAAGTAATCTTATATACACAGTAAAAACTATAAAAATACCAAGGAGTTTCCATGTTTAAACGTAACCTGCTTATCGGATGCTTGTCTTTTGTTGCTTTTAGCAATATGGCACACGCTGAATCCGACCCAAAAAAATGGCCTTTAGTAAAAGAAGCTTTCTTTGCTCAAAGACCGATGGCTGATGCACCTTTTATCACTTTCGTAGCTCCGCGACGTGCCGAGAGTGGCGCACAGGTGCCGCTTGAGATTGCTATCGACCAAACACAAGCCGATGCAAACGCAATTAAAACGCTTTATATCTTAGTAGACTCAAACCCGATTCCGCTTACAGCGACTTATCACCTAACGGATAAATTAGGAAAATTTAAGCTTGCAACACGTATTCGCATGGAGATGGACTCTTACATTCGCGCAGTAGGCGAAACCGCTGATGGCAAGCTCTTCATTGCTTCTGTGGAAATTCGTGCGGCTGGCGGCTGTGGCGGCACGGTAGATGGTGATGAAAACGCGATTCGCGCTGCGGCGGGCAAGATTAAAATGAATGTAGAAAGCCCAGTGAAATTTGGCAATGCGACTTCAGCCACTTTTATCATCAAACATCCTATGCGGACAGGCTTGCAACGTGATTTAGTTTCTCAAGGATTTGTGCCGGCGTTTTATATTCAAAAAGCTGCATTCACTTATAACAATGAGCCTGTGATGAATGTGGATTTTGGCGTGGGCACAAGTGAAGACCCTTATTTACGCTTTAACTTCGTTCCTAGCACGCCTGGTGTGTTGTCAGTCAAAGCTGTTGATAATGATGGTAAAGAATTTAACCATCAAACTGAAGTGAAGAACTAAGCTAGTTCTGGCCAATAATAAGGGCGCCTAGGCGCCCTTATTATTTTGATCGAGTCTGTTACTTACTTTTTGCAAGAGCCTTTACAGCATAAACCGCATAATGACATGCGTTTCATCGTGCCGTCCTTATCAATAAACTTGTGTTTCAAAGCGCCTAGTACGTGAACACCAATTACTACCAACATGATAATGCCAACCACTTCATGAACGTCTACAAATGATTCACGAATCGCTTTGTTATCTAGGCCGTTCATCAAGCTGATACCAAACCATTTCACGCCATATTCGAATTTGCTATTAATCGCCATCACTAAACCTGTAACTGGCAAAGCAATCATCAATAGATAAAGAAGATGATGTCCACCAGTTGCAATTTTTTTCTCAGTAGCCGTCAGGGTATCTAAAAGCGCTGGAGGACGGTGTGTAAGGCGCCAGAATATACGGAACGCAATCAAAGCCAACAAAGTAATACCAACCGATTTATGCAAGTTGAAATAGAACGTTCTTGGCGTCGCTTCAACTGCCAAGTTCCATGTATAAATACCTAAGTTGAATAAATCAAATGAAGTAGACTTTGGTTGGTCTTTAGGAATGTCGGCCATAAACCAGCCAAGAGCAAACATCGCCAAAATGGCGATGCCAATCAGCCAATGCAAAACAATGGCGGTTTTTGTATATTGATTCTGCGTCATACTTTTCCCCTTATAAAATATTACTGCATAAACTTAGCGTGCTATATTGCATCATAAACGGATGTCTTACTAGACCTGTTTACACATTAAAAGTTTTGAATGCCTAATACATTGAGCCTCACGAAGGGTATTGAATGTTTAAAAAGATATTACTGGGAATCACTGCACTCTCTATCTGCCATGCCGCATTAGCCACACCATTAACAATGGAGAGTTTGGGAAACGGTATTTACGTCCATCATGGCGTGCATGAAGACATGTCCGAAGGCTATCACGCCGACATTTGCAATGTGAGCTTTATCGTTGGTAGCAAGGGCATTGCGGTGGTTGATACGGGCGGCAGCCTAAAAACAGGACAGGCCTTACATGAGGCCATACGCCAAGTCTCCAATCTACCTATTTTGTATGTAATTAATACCCATGTGCATCCAGACCATATTTTTGGTAATGCGGCATTTACGCAAGACAAAGCCACTTTTGTGGGTCACGAAAAATTAGCTGACGCAATGGAACGTCGCCGCGATACTTACATAAGAATTAATCAACAATGGCTAGGCGAAGCTTTTGCAGGTAGTGAAATCGTAAAGCCTAGTCTGCTCGTTAAAAGCACTCTCAATCTAGACTTAGGTGACCGAAAGCTTTTACTGACTGCTTACCCAACCGCACACACCAACACCGATTTAACGGTATTCGATAGTAAAAGCTCAACACTTTGGACTGGCGACTTGCTATTTGTGGAGCGCACACCCTCAATCGATGGCGACATCAAAGGCTGGTTAGCGGTAATTAACGAACTTAAAAACAACGAAGCAGAATTTGCGATTCCAGGGCATAGCAGCTCTATCAAAGATGCCAACTGGAAAGAGCAACTCAATAATGAGGAGCGTTATTTATGGACGCTATTAAACGACATTCGCGCCAGCATTAAAAAAGGCGAGGTGATGGAAAAAACCATGGGTACAGCAGCAACTTCTGAACGCAGCTATTGGCAACTTTTTGATATCGTGAATCGTCGTAATGTGAACAACATTTACCCCTCATTAGAGTGGGAGTAGGTTGATGGTGAATGAAGTGGCAATATGCATGCTTCATGTATAATCAACGAATATTTTTTAACTCTTAAACATAGAATCATCGCTTTTTAATTTTGGCTATTTCTTCTCAACTTTCATTTAGTCGTGACAATGCATTTGCATGGGCATTAGCTATTTCCATTGCATTGCACACGCTTGCCGCTATCGGAATACCAGGCATTTCTTTTGAGAAAATGGCTAAGCCGCCAGAGCTCATCATTGAGCTAGCACCACCCAAACCTGAACCCCCAGCGCCGCCAGCTCCAAAACCACCTGAGCCAGTTAAACCTAAAGTTGTACCGCCACCAAAAGCAAAACCTATTCCACAGCCGATAGTGAAGCCTGTGAATATACCTCAACCAATTAGCGAGCCACCACCGGTGATTGCTGTCGCTCCCAAAGTAGAGGCACAGCCAACATTTGTAGCGCCTGCGCCAGTTGTGGCTAAGCCAGAGCCACCAAAGCCAACACCAACAGTCAGTCAGGCCGACCTTGATTCAGCTCGTAACCAATATGGAAGCGCATTAAGCCGTGAAATCGCTAAACACATTAACTATCCAGGCATTGCAAAAATGCGTGGCTGGCAAGGTGTCGTTGAAATCGATTTTCAATTAGATGGAAATGGTAAAATCTTGAGTCAAAAAATCCATACAACCAGTGGCTTCGAAGTGCTTGATAAACAAGCATTAGAGATGGTTAAAAAGTCGAACTTTCCAATCCCACCTGAAGTCCTAAAGAGCAGTGCATTTAATGTGACCGTCCCGGTTTCATTTAGACTTGAATAAAGCAAACAACTAGAAATGTGAAGCTATCTTCAAATCTTCATAAATCTTACTTGCGTTAATCTTTATTTTTAACAACAATGAGCATAAGCGCATTCACTCTGACATCATGAACAATAAAAGCTTTCAAGACTTTCAACTCCCCTCCACAAGCGGTAAAACTTTTAAGCTTTCTGAGCATCTTGGCAAAACCCTTGTCATTTATTTTTATCCCAAAGATTCAACACCAGGCTGCACCACACAGGGCCAACAATTTCGTGACCATTACGCAGATTTTAAAGCGACCAATACTGAAGTTTTTGGCATATCCCGTGACAGCATGAAGTCACATGAAAATTTCAAAGGAAAATTTGAATTTCCATTTGATTTATTAGCGGATACCGAAGAGTTGGCTTGCCAATTGTTCGGCGTCATCAAGATGAAAAAAATGTACGGCAAGGAGGTCAGAGGCATAGAGCGCAGCACATTTATTATCGACAAAGAAGGCGCTTTAATACGCGAATGGCGTGGCGTCAAAGTTGATGGCCACATCCCCGAGGTATTAGCGTTTGTTCGTTCATTGTAGTTTTACTGTGCATGTAACTGGGGAGACTCAATCAAATGGCTAAGAAAGCAGCAGCAGGCAATAAACTATTTGTTCTTGATACAAACGTACTCATGCACGACCCCTCAAGCTTATTCCGCTTTGAAGAACACGATATCTATTTACCAATGGTGACCCTTGAAGAGTTGGATAACAACAAAAAAGGGATTACTGAGGTTGCTCGAAACGCACGTCAAACTAGCCGAAATTTAGAAGAAATTGTAGGCGCTAGCCTCGCGAGGCTTGATGATGGCTGTCCGCTTTCCATTAAAGGGAATAAACACGCGACAGGGCGCTTATTCTTACAAACTGATGCGATGGATTTTTCATTACCGATGTTGGCAGGCAGCATTGCTGACAACCAGATTTTAGGTGTCGTCCTTGCGTTAAAAAAGAAACAGCCAGAACGTGAAGTCATCTTAGTCAGTAAAGATATTAATATCCGCATTAAAGCCCGCGCTTTAAGCGTACCAGCTGAAGATTACTTTAACGATAAAGTGCTTGAAGATACCGAGCTACTTTATTCGGGCATGAAAGAATTGCCTGAGAACTTTTGGGATCAACATAGCAAAGCGATGGAGTCTTGGCAGGATGCGGGGCGTATGTTTTACCGCATCACTGGCCCTCTTTGCAAAAGCTTTTTAATTAATGAGTTTGTGTTTTACTCATATGAAAAACCCTTTGAGGCTATTGTTAGAAGCATCGAGGGAAATACCGCCGTTTTAGAAATCATCAAAGATTTTACGCAAGTTAAACATAACGTTTGGGGTATTGCAGCACGTAATCGCGAGCAAAACTTCGCACTTAATTTGCTGATGGATCCTGATGTGGATTTCGTCTCATTGCTTGGTCAAGCAGGCAGCGGCAAAACTTTGCTTACTTTGGCCGCTGCATTAACGCAAACACTAGATAAAAAAATCTACAGCGAAATCATTATGACCCGCGTCACTGTTTCCGTTGGTGAAGACATTGGTTTCTTGCCTGGCACCGAAGAGGAGAAGATGGCACCTTGGATGGGCGCGCTTGAAGACAACTTAGATGTGCTTAACAAGTCTGACGATGATGCGGGGGAATGGGGCCGAGCAGCCACACAGGACTTGATTCGCACACGCATTAAAATAAAATCACTCAACTTCATGCGTGGACGAACTTTCTTGAACAAATTCTTAATCATTGATGAGGCGCAAAATCTTACGCCTAAGCAAATGAAGACCTTAATCACTCGCGCCGGTCCTGGCACTAAAGTGGTTTGTCTAGGCAATATTGCGCAAATTGATACCCCTTACTTAACCGAGGGCAGCTCCGGCCTTACTTACGTTGTGGACCGCTTTAAGGGCTGGGGACACAACGGACACATCACGCTCATGCGCGGCGAACGCTCTCGCCTGGCTGATTTTGCCGCTGAGATTCTTTAAGTGCAAAACGCAATGAGCAAAGGGTTTTACACGTTATTGCTGGCGCAGTTTTTATCGGCAGTGGCAGATAACGCTTTGCTCTTTGCAGCGATTGCATTGTTACATCAGCTCCATGCCCCTTCTTGGCATGAGCCTTTGTTACGCGAATATTTTGTAATTTCTTATATTGTACTCGCGCCATTTGTTGGTCCTTTCGCGGATGCTTTACCTAAAGGCAAAGTCATGTTTTTAAGCAATGGGATTAAGTTTTCCGGTTGCTTATTAGCCTTAATGGGGGTGCCGCCCCTCTATGTTTATGCAATTGTAGGCATTGGGGCAGCAGCGTACTCCCCAGCAAAATATGGGATTCTGACCGAGATGCTTCCACCATGTCAGTTGATTAAAGCCAACGGATGGATGGAAGGTACAACAGTAACAGCGATTATTTTAGGCCCTGTATTCGGCTCATCGATTTCAGCCAATGACCCTTATTTCGGCATTGCAGTGATTACTGTCATTTATATGCTAGCGGCATTTTTCAATTATCACATCCCCAAAATGCCTATTGACCACTGTGTTGGGCAACGCTCGCTCAACTTTTTGTTAAAAGACTTTTGGCATGCTTTTACGACGCTTTGGAAAGACACCCAGGGCCAAGTATCACTTGCGGTCACAACACTGTTCTGGGGCGCTGGCGCTACGCTACAGTTCGTTGTTTTAACTTGGGCTCACCTCTATTTAGGATTTAACCAAACAGATGCTACAAAACTAATCGGTGTTCTTGCGGTTGGAATTGCTGGAGGCTCAATCATCGCATCTATCTATGTCAAACTAGACAAGGCTGCTGATGTACTTCCCGCCGGCATTTATATGGGTGTATTGGTTGTCAGCATGATATTTATTCATAATGCGATTCTTGCTGCCATTCTTTTATTCTTTATCGGCGTATTGGCTGGTTATTTTTTAGTGCCACTCAATTCGCTACTACAACATCGTGGTCACACCCTGCTGGGCGCCGGCCATTCCATTGCAGTCCAAAACTTTAATGAAAACATCGGCATTCTATTAATGCTTGGCGCTTACACTTGGATGGTCGGTCAGAATTTTGCAATTAATCACATCATCATTATTTTTGGTGGTTTTATCATTATTACGATGGGAGTTATTTCACACCTCTATCGTAAGCATATCCAACAAAAAAGCCCCGCTTAATTTAAGTGAGGCTTCTTTCACGTAGCTAACCAGCAGCTCTTAGTGTAACTTTACTTGCGGCTCCGTGCGGCGCGTGATCATCCGTGCAAGGGTTTGCAGAAAGACCGTAAAGAATCCATGCAAAGCAATCAAATGCATTTTGTAGAGCGACTGATACATCAACCTCGCAAACATGCCTTCAATGAACATCGTTCCGCCAGAAACTGAGCCCATCAAGCTACCCACAGTTGAATAACGACCAAGGTTAACGAGTGAGCCATAGTCCCGATATACGTAACTTGGTAGCGCCTTTCCATGAAGTCTAGCTTTGACTGTTTTGATGAGCATAGAGGCTTGCTGATGTGCTGCCTGTGCACGCGGCGGGACATTATCAACGCTACCCACCATAGGACATGCTGCACAATCACCAAATGCGAAAATATTTTCATCAACTGTCGATTGCAAAGTACGCTTAACCACTAATTGATTGATGCGATTACTTTCCAACCCATCTAGCCCGTTGAGAAAGTCTGGCGCTTTAATCCCAGCTGCCCAGACGACAAGCTCAGAAGGAATAAATCGGCCACTATGCGTGTAAACACCTTTATCCGTCACCTCAGTCACGCGCTCACCGGCATATACGTGAACACGAAGCTTGCGTAGTTCCAAGTCGACAGCTTTTGATAGGTTGGGTGGCAAAGCAGGTAAAACACGATCAGAAGCCTCAATGATCGAAATACTGATATCCTTATCGGGGTCAATCTTATCTAGCCCATAAGCTGCTAATTCGCGCGTCGTATTATGTAGCTCAGCCGACAACTCAACACCCGTTGCCCCAGCACCCACAATCACAACTTCTAGCTGTCCAGCATGAACTGGACCAGCCTGTGTTTGCGCGCGGACTAATGCATTGTGCAATCTTCGATGGAAGCGCTCTGCTTGATCCATCGTGTCCAATGCAATTGAATTCTCGCGGGCACCTTTAATACCAAAGTCGTTGGTGGTACTGCCAATCGCAATAATGAGCGTGTCATACTTGATGGTTCTTCTTGGGATAATCTCAGCACCATTTTCATCATAATTAGCGCTAATATAAACTTCTTGTTTAGCACGATCCAACCCATCCATCTCACCCAGTCGGAAATTAAAATGATGCCAATGCGCTTGTGCTAAATACTCAAGCTCATGCTTATCTGGATTCATACTACCTGCAGCAATTTCATGTAGCAGGGGCTTCCAAACGTGCGTTCTTGTTCGATCAATTAGTGTAATTTCTGCTTTACCTTTACGGCCTAGAGTATCGCCTAAGCGCGTAGCAAGCTCAAGGCCACCTGCACCTCCGCCCACAATCACCACATGATGAAGATTAGCACTTGAGCTTTTTCTGAATCGCATAAAATCTATTGCCTTTAAATTTAAAAAACTTACTACTCGTTACCCGTCAATTTCTCGTTATGGCTACGAATCCAAGCTTCAATTTGTAAAACTTCATCGGGTTTTAAGCCATTAGTAGGATCTGTTGGGTCCATTAACCCTTTACCCTTTGCCCCCATACCGCCATTTGTACCATTCCAAATAGTTTCAAACATGCCTTTATTTGTTGCATTTTTAGCATAGTGAAAATCTGGGCCATGCAAGCTTGGACCTGTTTGTCCTTGTGCATCACCACCATGGCATTGCGTACATGAGTACATTTGGAATAGCTTCTTGCCCTGAGCAATCGCATCAGCTTTGCCAACATAAGAGTTCTTACCTGTTGTACTAAACTCTTTAGCCGCAGGGGTATCAAACAACTCCGCTTTTATTTCAAGCGGGCTACCATCTTGTGTTTTAACAAATGCGACCATGGCGCCGCCTGATGATGCTGAGCCGCTATCTGATTTACCAGAGCAGCCAGCCAAAACAGCCAAAGTCAGCACTGAAACTATCAATAATTTTTTTTGCATAAAGCCTCCCCATAATTTTTATATTTTTGATACTGCATGCTTATTTTAACTCAACTTGTTACTGTCCATAAAACAAAAAAGGCCACCCAAAGGTAGCCTTTTTTTCACACAAAAATATTATTTTTGTGGAGCTTCATTTAACCATGGTTTGTCGCCACCGCCTGCATACATACTACGTAACCAACCAACGATACGAAGAATCTCATCCGTCTTCAATAACTCTGGATTACCTGCAACTTGGCCGTGCCATGTTGGCATGCCAGCATTTGAACCGCCAGCAATCGTCTCAAACATACCTTTATCTGTTACGTGCTTAGAGTACTGCCATGTCGCATCAGTAATACTTGGGCCTGTTTGGCCACCAGCGTTACCACCGTGACATTGTGTACATGACCAGTAACCGAACAACTTTTTACCAGTTTTAGCAACATCAGCATCAGCTACTGCTTTTTTAGTGTATGGATTTACACATGTTGCTAAGAATTCTTTAGCTTCTGGAGTGTCTTCATCAGCAACCTTGATTGGCAATGGACTACCATCTTTTGTTGATACTAATTGACAAGCAGCACTAGCTTGAAGAGGCAATAAGCCAACTAAAGCTAATACTGAACTCAAAATAATTGCTTTTACAGCGTTGTTGCCTAACATGTCATCTCCTAAATTTCGAATAATTACTTCTGTTTTAAGTATAGAACAAAAAATAAATTTTGAAGCGTTATTCTATAACGAAACTGTGGAACGATGGTTGACTTTATTCAGCTGAATCTCATCAACCATCATTAGCCATTAAATCGGTTTATCTACCTTCTCACCACGGTTCTGCTCACGTGCTTTTTTCTCTAAGCTATCTCCTTTAACGACAGTAGAATGCGGAACACCATAGCTATCTAAAATCTTATCGATATCTGCTTGACGACTCGCAATCGCTTTGTTCAGTTCTTCAGCACGCGCCTTATCTTTATTGCGCACACCGATTGAGATATTCCAATTTTCCTTACCCTTTACGTTTTTGTCTTCGTACTCAGGAATAGGCACTACAACAAGAGGAATAGCAGCTTGTTTTGCAAAGTAGCCAGCAATAGGACCCCATACAATCGCCACATCAATATCCCCTTTAACTAAATCATCAATCAATTGGCTAGGTGGGAAGTTCAAGTCACGTTGCAAGCGATATGGGCGTGCATTTTCCATTAAATTATGGTCTGCAAGTGGGCGTGTTGGAGGGCTTTGTCCAACAATACCGATGATACCTTTTCTTAAATCCGGGGCATCCCAGTCCGTAATGTTGTATCCGCTGCTCTTACGATATACAAACACAAAACCTGAACGATAGTAAGGCACAGATGTGCGCATTGAATCATTGTCAGAGGTAGTACTCATGACGTAGTCACAGCGATTCGCATTTAATGTATTTCTTAAAAAACCTTGGCGGTAATAAGCATATTGAAACGAAAGCTTTTTACCTAATTCTTGTGCTAGTACTGCAGCAATTTTGTCTTCAAAACCTTCTTGTTTGCTGTTTGAGTAAGGCATATTGTCTGGATCAGCACAGACTTTGAATTCTGTTGGATCTTCAACACGACGAACTTCACCAATACGTCCTTCATCAGGATTGATTGCTGGAATGTCTGGCATATCTGCAGCAAGCACATTGCTCACTACGACGCTACCCAACAAAACAGACATTAATAGGTTTTTTAACATTTGATATTCCTTTTATCCGTTAGATTGCATAAATCTAGACCTAAAAAAACACCCCGCCGAAGCGGGGTGTTTATATGACAAACTAACTAACGGTTAGTTCTATAACAATCGTTTTTCAACAATTAATTATAGGCTGAACACGTTCAATGCACCGCCGCCAGGAGCAGCGTTGTATTTTGTCAATTCAGCATAACCACCCGCAGCGCCAAGAGCGTCTGTTGGGTTAGTCATACCAAGGTTCATCGCAACACCAGCCCAGCCACCGATAC
>CAIQFD010000054.1 GCA_903870995.1 uncultured Methylophilaceae bacterium
ACCAAGATGGCTAAATCCGTGCTTGATGCGGGTTGGTTTATGCTAAAAACACAACTGAAATACAAAGCGATGGCGCGGTCAGTGGTGTTTGAAGAAGTGAATGAAAAGTACACAACCCAAATCTGTTCGTGCTGTGGTGAGCTTTCATCCAGCAGTCCGAAAGGTAGAGCAGGTCTTGGAATAAGAGAGTGGGACTGTGCTGTGTGTGGCGCAAGGCATGATAGAGATATTAATGCCGCAAAAAACATTCTCCGATTGGGGCATCAATCGCTAGAAGTAGGAATCCCCGCCGTTTAGGGCGGGGAGGATGTCAAGTTTGAATGATTAGGTTTGAAGCTGCTTTATTTGTTGGTGCGAGAGCGCACCATTGTGCAGTGCGCTTGCTACCAATGCGCCATCAATCCCAAGTGCCAAGAGGGTCTCCAGATCGGCACTATTGCGAATGCCACCCGCAGCATAAATAGATGATTGTGCTGATAGTTTTTTGATTGCAGATAGCTTTTGTAGATCAGGACCAGCGTCGCTGCCAACTTTGTTTAATGTCATCAAAATGACATTGCCTGGCCACAGGTTGGGGCTGCTGATGAGTTCAGGGGTGCCTTGAAAGACATCGTCTTTATAATCTAAAGAGAGTATGGCTAGATGCTGAGATGCAGATAATAATGCATGGTATTGTGACAGGCCTTTAAGGCTCTCCGAGCCTAAGACGACCTTTATATTTTTGTTTTGCCAGTTATGAAATGTATCAGCTTCATCAAGTCCTGCATCTAGCCAAATAATGAGTGCTGGAAATTTTGCTGATATTTCAAGGATGGTGTCGGCATGGTTGCCATTCTTCTGTATGGCGTTGATGTCCGCAATGTAGAGCTGTTTGAATGGGTATAATGCAAGTAAGGCTTGTGCGACATCCAATGGGTCGCTTGAGTTGGTCAGCACTGATTTTATGGGCAAGTATTGATGGCGATTGCCATGCTTAGCATGAACGACCTGTCCATTCATCAAATCAAGCACGGGAATGATGTTCATTTGAAAATTTTTATCTGCGAATTTATCACTGGTGGGGGATTATACCGTGAGCCATTGCCGCCGTCCTTGCTAGCTGAAGGCGAGTTGATGCGTGATGCTGCGTTGCGCGACTTTTCTCAAATTGCAGATATTGAAACTGTCGTCACTTGTGATGCACGACTAGATGCGCCCACCAACGCTCACTTGGTGCATGTTGTGGGTGTTGAGCAAGATATTTGGGCGCGGTGGGAGCAATGTATTGCCTCTGTCGATGCCGTGTTGTTGATTGCCCCTGAGACGAATGGGTCACTTGAAAGACTGACTATGCTCGCGGAAAAGCTAAGTAAGTTAGTCTTGGGTAGCTCATCTTCTGCTGTGAAGTTGGCTGGAAATAAATGGTTAAGCTATGAGGCGTTTATTGCGCATGGCATTCCAACCTTAAATACTTATCTCGCAAGTGCTTTGCCAATAACTTTGTATGGCGCGCATGTTGCAAAGCCGCTAGATGGGGCTGGTTGTGATGATATGGCGTATATCGAAGATGAGTTAACTCTAAGAGTTTGGTTAAAAGATCGCCTTACTACGCACATTGTTCAGCCATATCAAGTAGGCGAAACGGCGAGTTTTTCTATGTTTTGTCAACATGGGCAAGCATACCTTTTAAGCTGTAATCGGCAGGATGTTCGATTACAAGGTCAGCATTTTTCATACCATGGAGGCGAAATGAATGGCTTGTCTCGATATGCGCAAAATTTTAATGTGCTTGCACAAAAAATTGCTCATGCCATCCCTGGTTTGGCTGGTTATGTTGGGGTAGATTTAATCGTACATGAGGATAGTTTTTTTGTGCTAGAAGTGAACCCTAGACTAACAACTTCTTATGTTGCTTTGCACCAAGCCTGTGGCTGTAATCCAGCACAGATGCTACTCGACTTGTTTTATAATGCATCATTCATAATGCCCGAAATCTATCATCGCAAAGTTGAAGTTCTACTTAATGCCTAACTCTTTATTACAGGTTGAATCTGATTCCGCGTTGGGCTGGGATGTGGGCGGTGCGCATTTAAAAGCGGCACTTCTTTCGGCCAAGGGCGAGGTGTTACGAGTTTATCAAGTGGCGTGTCCTTTATGGCGCGGGATGGAGGTGCTTGAGGGTGCTTTGGTAGAAATTCTTAGCCAGTTGGAATCTCCCCCTCAACGTCATCTTGTCACCATGACAGGCGAGTTGGTCGATATATTCCCTCACCGTCATGCAGGTGTTTTGCAGATTTCAGCATTCATGGCTGAGCGTTTGAGTGGGGAAGTTCTGTTTTATTCAGCAAAGCAACGCTTTGTTTCTCTTTCCGAAGTCAGCTTGTGTGCTGAATCTATTGCTTCTGCTAATTGGCATGCCAGTGCCAGCTTGATTGCCAAGTCGGTTAAGCAAGGGTTATTGATTGATATCGGAAGTACAACTACAGATTTAATTTTACTTAGAGATGGAGCAGTGGCCTCGCAAGGTTTTAGTGATGCTGAGCGTATGCGCTTTGATGAGTTGATTTATGCTGGCGTGGTGAGAACCCCTTTGATGGCTTTGTGTCATAAGGTTATGTTTAATGGTCATTTAGTGAATGTTGCAGCTGAGCATTTTGCGACGACGAGTGATGTTTATCGACTGACTAATGAACTGGCGCTTGAAGATGATATGGCCGATAGCGCTGATGGTATGGGTAAAACGGAATTGGAAACGGCTCGTCGTTTAGCGAGAATGATCGGACATGATGCTGAAGATGCTCATATAGGCGCATGGAGAATGCTGGCGCTTGAATTTAGAGAAGCCCAATTGATGCGCTTACAAGAAGCAACTAGCCACCTGCTTGATGTCGACAAGAGTGCTCATTTGATTGGGGCGGGAGTAGGGCGCTTCTTGGTCCGCGCTTTGGCTGAAAGGTTAAATAAGCCTTATGTTGATGTTGAGTCATTATTAACCACCTCTAGTGCTTCAGCGCATTGGGCCGCTGTTTGTTTGCCCGCTGTTGCTGTGGCGTCATTGTCGATAGGGTGTGAATGTTAAAACACGAAATTCCATATCAGTCAGATAGTGCCAAGCTTTTCGCGAAGATTGCAGATTGCCCTTGGGCAGTGTTTTTAGATAGTGGTCAGCCAACAAGTCAATTTGGTCGCTATGACATTATGTCGGCAAATCCTTTTGCACACTTGGTGACTAATGGCGAATCTACTGTAATAACAGATGCCTGCGGCGAACGTATCAGCACAAGCGACCCCTTTGAACTTCTAAAATCGATGCTCCTGCCTCATGCAATCAGTCAGACTGCATTGCCTTTTGAGGGGGGTGCTATTGGCTACTTTTCCTATGATTTAGCGCGCAGAGTAGAGCGTTTGCCAGTGATGGCACTCGATGCTGAAAATATCCCGCAAATGATGGTTGGGATTTACGATTGGGCATTGGTGGTTGATCATCAACTAAAGCGTTCTTATTTGATTTCGCACTGTAAGCATCGGCAAACCGAGCAAGATTGGCCGAGCTTGTGTGCCTTGTTTGATGCACCTCAGCAAGATTCTCAAAAGTCTCAGTTTAAAGTGAACTCTGCATTGCAGTCTAATATGGATTATGCAAAATATAGCGTAGCTTTTGATACGGTCAAACAATACATTCATGACGGGGATTGTTATCAGGTGAATTTGGCCCAGCGTTTTTCTGCTCAAGCCGAAGGTGATGCTTGGTCAGCCTATCTCGCTTTGCGTGAAATTAGCCCTGCACCATTTATGAGTTACATGAACTTGGGCGTTGCGCAATCTTCACTTCAAGTGCTTTCTGCTTCACCAGAGCGCTTTTTGCAGGTGTATGGCAAACATGTTGAAACGCGTCCGATTAAAGGCACAAGGCCAAGGGCTGACAATGCCGATGAGGATGTCGCTAACGCTTTGGCTTTGCAAAATAGTCCAAAAGACCGTGCTGAGAATCTGATGATTGTGGACTTGCTTCGGAATGACATTAGTAAAGCCTGTGAGACGGGTACAGTGCGGGCTGATAATTTGTTTGCTTTAGAAAGTTTCGCGAATGTGCATCATTTAGTGAGTACGGTGACAGGTAAATTGGCTAAAGACAAAACCGCAATTGATTTGCTCCGAGCTTGCTTTCCCGGTGGGTCGATTACAGGCGCCCCTAAATTGCGATCGATGGAAATCATTGAAGAGCTGGAGCCTAATCGAAGAGGTCTGTATTGCGGTGCGATTGGCTATATTGGTTTTGATGGCAATATGGATACGAATATCGCGATTCGTACGGCAGTATATTCAGATGATGAAATTCGTTTTTATGCGGGCGGTGGAATTGTGGCAGATTCAGAGCTTAGTAAAGAGTATCGAGAGACCTTCGATAAGGCTTCCTCGATGTTTGCCTTGATTGCTCTCTTTGGTGGTGATGTGACTTTGAAGGCAAGTAACCCTGATGTGGGTGATTAAGCTAGGCGGAAGTCTCTTGGGTCAGCCGGAGCTGAAAGCTTGGCTGGATAAGCTTGTTAAATACGGTGATGGTAAGGTCGTGATTGTGCCAGGGGGTGGAATATTTGCTGATGCTGTCCGTGATGCACAAGTAAAAACAGGCATCGATGATGCAACTGCACATCAAATGGCGGTCGTGGCAATGGACCAATATGCGACGCTGATGACAGGCTTAAATAGCGATTTAGTGATGGCATCGAGTGAGCTGGAAATTGCAGAGCGCGGTTGGCAACATCGTGCTGTCGTTTGGAAGCCTTCCGAGATGGTGTTGGCAGACAATGACTTGCCTATGTCTTGGGATCTGACTTCTGATAGTTTGGCTGCTTGGTTGGCAACTAAGCTTAATGCTCAGCATTTATTAGTCGTTAAGTCGATGCCGCCTAGTTCTGTTAAAAAAATTGATATCAGTGACTTAATGTTAGACAGCGTTGTAGATACATATTTTGGTGCATATTCCACTGGAAAGTCTTTTAAAACATGGTTGGTGAGCAAAAGTGAGTTTATTAACATTAACCAACCAATTAGCCATCTATCAAGTCCGATGATTGGGGTTGAGATTGTGGCAGGGAGTTAACATGAGCGATTTGGTAGACAAAGAAAACACTGGGGAGCGTGTTTATACTGAGGCGGAAATTCAGCTCAAACTTGCCGCTGATTTACCCCATTGGTTTTATGAAAGTGGTTGGATACGCCGCAAATATAAAACCAGCGGCTGGAAAGCGACTTTGATGGTAGTCAATACCGTTGGACACCTGGCCGAGGCTGCTTGGCATCATCCTGATTTAAGTGTTTCTTATGCTTTTGTGGTGGTTAAATTGTGCACGCACAGTGCGAAAGGTATTACGGATAAGGATTTTGAGTTGGCGACCAAGATTGAATCGGTGGTGAGTTGGAAACCATCTCAAGAAGCTTCAGCGCAAGGCAGGGTCAGTGCTTTAGAAGGCACGCCTAATGATGACGTGCGATTTAAATATATCAAATATGATGATTAATGCGGCGCGGGCATTGATTTTTAAAAGAAACTAGCATTTTCGCAAGGTTTTCTATATAATCGCGACCTTTCCACCTTGGCTCACTGTTTCGCTGTGCAGGAGCCTTTTAATCCAAAAGGAGTTTACATGCGGCATTATGAAGTAGTATTTATCGTCCATCCGGACCAAAGCGAGCAAGTGCCTGCGA
>CAIQFD010000055.1 GCA_903870995.1 uncultured Methylophilaceae bacterium
GATGGTGATGCCAGGTGATAACGTATCAATCACAGTGACATTGATTGCACCGATTGCGATGGAAGATGGTTTACGCTTCGCGATTCGTGAAGGCGGTCGTACTGTTGGTGCGGGTGTTGTTGCTAAAGTTATTGAATAATCTTTAGTTTCACAAAGTCGAGATGCTACGCTAACAACCCAGCGTGGCATCTTCAGTTTTTAAGTACAGGCCAATAGCTCAATTGGTAGAGTATCGGTCTCCAAAACCGAGGGTTGGGGGTTCGAGACCCTCTTGGCCTGCCATGTATTTAGTAATTTTTTAAGCTAAAGCGCGTAAATGATGATTGATAAAATTAAGCTTGTATTCAGCTTGCTCCTTGTTGGGCTTGGCGTCACAGGTTTTTACTTGCTTGAAGAAAAACAACCAATGGTCGTTCGTATCTTGGTGGTTTTGGCTGGATTAATTGCAGCGGCTGTTCTGTTGTCAACGACAAAATCAGGCAAAGAGTTCTTTGCTTTTTCTCGTGACGCAGTTGCGGAAGCGAAACGTGTCGTATGGCCATCACGTCGTGAGACGATTCAAACAACCGTCGCGGTGTTTGTGCTTGTTGTGGTGATGGCGATTTTTATGTGGATTGTTGATGTCGGCTTTTTATCATTAGTAAAAGCGCTGATGGGTCGGGGTGCTTAATGAGTATGCGATGGTATGCAGTTCAAGCTTTTTCTGGTTTTGAGAAATCAGTTCAGCGTAGTTTAGAAGAGCGTGTTGCACGTTCAGATTTTAAAGATCAGTTCGGTCAAATCTTGGTGCCTGTAGAAGAAGTTGTTGAGATGAAGGGCGGCCAAAAAGCGATTAGTGAGCGTAAGCTATATCCTGGATATGTGCTGGTTCAAATGGCGATGACTGATGATAGTTGGCATTTGGTGAAAAGTACGCCACGTGTAACTGCATTTATTGGTGGTACAGCGCTTAAGCCTACGCCAATTAAAGATAAAGAAGTTGAAATTATCTTGCAACGTATGGATGACAGCAAAAGCAATCCTACGCAAAAACTTACCTTTGAAAAAGGCGAAGCTGTGCGTGTTATTGATGGGCCATTCAAAGACTTCTCTGGAAGCGTTGAAGATATTAATTACGAGAAAAGTAAATTGCGTGTTTCAGTGGTTATTTTTGGCCGCGCAACACCTGTAGAGCTAGAGTTCGGTCAGGTAGAAAAAGAAGTTTAAGAATTTGCTCGAGCGCCTTTGGGTGGTCGAGCATTTGCTATTTCTAAAATAGCATTAGTGGTAGCGCTTAATTGCGCTGCAATTACCAAACTGGGGAGCTTATTAAAGCGCTTGCACCCATATTAGGAGTCATAAAATGGCAAAGAAAGTTATTGGCTATATCAAACTGCAGATTCCTGCAGGTAAAGCTAACCCAAGTCCTCCAGTCGGTCCAGCATTGGGTCAACGTGGTTTGAACATCATGGAATTCTGTAAGGCATTTAATGCGGCGACACAAAGTGTTGAGCCTGGCCTGCCAATTCCAGTTGTGATTACTGCATTTGCAGATAAGAGCTTCACATTTGTGATGAAGACTCCACCTGCAACGATTTTGATCAAAAAAGCTGCGAAAATCGAAAAAGGTTCACCACGTCCACATACTGACAAAGTAGGCAAAATCACTCGTGCGCAAGCTGAGGAAATTGCTAAAACTAAGATGCCAGATCTAACAGCTGCTGATATGGATGCTGCTGTACGTACGATTGCTGGTAGTGCTCGCAGTATGGGTATTGAAGTGGAGGGTTTATAACATGGCTAAGATTTCTAAACGTAATGCAGCGTTACAATCAAAAGTTGATCGCGATAAGATCTATCAAGTTGCTGAAGCATTGGCTTTGGTAAAAGAAACTGCAACTGCTAAATTCGATGAGTCAGTTGATGCAGTTGTGAATTTGGGTATTGATGCACGTAAATCAGATCAATTGATCCGTGGTGCTTTGGTATTGCCAAACGGTACAGGTAAGACGAAACGTGTTGCTGTGTTCGCACAGGGTGCACAAGCTGAAGCTGCTAAAGCGGCTGGCGCTGAAATTGTTGGCTTTGAAGATTTGGCTGAGCAAGTTAAAGGCGGTATGTTGGATTTTGACGTAGCAATTGCTACGCCAGATGCAATGCGTATCGTTGGTCAGTTAGGTCAAGTATTGGGCCCACGTGGTTTGATGCCTAACCCTAAAGTTGGCACAGTGACACCAGACGTTGCTAAAGCAGTTAAAGATGCAAAAGCAGGTCAAGTTCAGTACCGTACTGACAAGGGCGGCATTGTGCATTGCACAATTGGTCGTGCTTCATTCACGGTCGATGCTTTACAACAAAACTTGGCAGCATTGGTTGATGCTTTGAATAAAGCAAAACCAGCATCAGCAAAAGGTCAGTATTTAAAGAAACTATCTGTATCTAGCACCATGGGTGTTGGTGTACGTGTAGATCAAGCAAACCTAGCTTAATTGCTGGTTTGATGTATTTTTGGGTTGATTAAATTCAGCTCAATAAAGGGCTTTGGGCTTGATGTTGTTTTGAAATATAAGCGACATCAAGGTTATCAAAGACCGTAGGCACCAGAACCAATTGAAGTTAATTGGTGGGTTTAATGGTAGTGGTCAGTGATGGGTGATGAAGTGATGGATATTCAATCCTCTGTTGCTGATTAATGAATACCTACGCAGATGGCGTCCCCTGAAAACAGGACAGTATTGAAAAATACTCCTGACGAAAGGTCGCCGTGGGATGGCTTTTGTAGTGTTTTGCTACAAAGGTTTAATTAACGGAAGGAGAAGACCTTGAGTCTTAATCTTGAACAGAAAAAGGCAGTAGTTGTTGAAGTCAGCGAGCAAGTCTCGACGGCCCAAGCAATCATCGTTGCTGAGTATCGTGGCTTACAAGTGGGCGAAATGACCGAATTGCGCGCACAAGCTAGAAAATCAGGCGTTTACCTACGTGTATTGAAAAATACATTGGTACGTCGTGCTGTTGAAGGCACACCGTTTTCTGGTTTGGCGAACGAAATGGTTGGTCCATTAGTGTTCGGTATATCTTCCGATCCAGTATCAGCCGCTAAAGTACTTAGCGACTTTGCTAAAGC
>CAIQFD010000056.1 GCA_903870995.1 uncultured Methylophilaceae bacterium
CAGGTCTCAACCAACATAAAGTTGATTGATGTGAGGCCTAGACTAAATCAACGCGCTCGCGTAACTCTTTACCAGCTTTAAAGTGAGGCACATGCTTAGCAGGCACTTCAACTTTACTACCAGTTTTTGGATTGCGACCAAGGCGTGGTGGACGGTAGTTAAGACTGAAACTACCAAAGCCACGAATTTCGATACGCTCGCCAGCTGCTAAATTGTCCGTCATTGAATCAAGGATGGCTTTCACTGAAAGTTCAGCGTCCTTTACAACAAGTTGCGGAAAACGTGCAGCTAAGTTAAGAATGAGCTCAGATTTTGTCATGGCTTTCTACCTTATTCGTTGTTTTTGCTATCAAGTTTAGCTTTAAGCAATGCACCTAGGTTAGTAGTGCCTGCTGTTGCTGCGCCATCATCAGGCACTTGAGCAGCTTCTTTAGCTTTGGCTGATTTTGCTTTAGGTTTGGCTTCAGTTTTTTCTTCTGAAGATGCGCCTGAAGGATCAGCTGTTAGTTGTTTAACGCCCAATGAGATGCGTTCTTTTTCAACATCAATGCTCAATACTAACGCTTCTAATTCGTCACCTTTTTTGAAGTTACGAATTGCTTCTTCGCCAGTTTGTGTCCATGAAAGGTCTGATAAGTGAACTAGACCATCAATGCCACCTGGCAAGCCGATGAATACACCGAAGTCAGTGATTGATTTGATTTGACCGCTAACTTTGTCAGATTTTTTATGGCTTGCTGCGAAATCATCCCATGGATTTGTTTGGCATTGTTTCATGCCAAGTGACAAGCGACGACGATCTTCGTCAATCTCAAGAATCATCACTTCAACTTCGTCGCCTAATTGAGCGATTTTAGCTGGGTGAACGTTCTTGTTAGTCCAATCCATTTCTGAAACGTGAACAAGACCTTCGATACCTGGTTCGATTTCAACGAATGCACCGTAGTCAGTCAAGTTAGTTACTTTACCGAACAAGCGAGTGTTTGCTGGGTAACGACGGCTTAATGCAACCCATGGGTCATCGCCCAATTGTTTGATACCAAGTGAAACACGGTTTTTGTCTTGATCGAATTTAAGGATCTTAGCTTCAACTTCTTCACCAACAGTCAACACCTCTGATGGGTGTTTAACACGGCGCCATGCCAAGTCAGTGATGTGTAGCAAGCCATCAATGCCGCCCAAATCAACGAATGCACCGTAGTCAGTGATATTTTTAACGATACCCTTAACAACTGCACCTTCTTTCAATGAACCCATCAATGCTTCGCGATCAGCACCCATGCTGTCTTCTAGAACAGCGCGACGTGAAACCACAACGTTGTTGCGTTTGCGGTCTAGCTTGATTACTTTGAAATCCCATTCTTTATTTTCGAATGGTGTAGTGTCTTTAACAGGGCGTAAGTCAACCAATGAGCCTGGTAAGAATGCGCGGATGCCGTTAACCATGACAGTTAAACCACCCTTAACGCGACCGTTTACCATACCCTTGATGATGCGAGCTTCATTCATCGCTTCTTCAAGATCTAGCCATGCTGCTAGGCGTTTCGCTTTTTCGCGTGATAATTTTGTTGAGCCGTAACCATCTTCCAATGATTCGATGCAAACTTTAACGAAGTCGCCAACTTGGACTTCTAATTCGCCACGGTCATTTAAAAATTCGTTTGCGTCAATCACGCTCTCAGATTTGAGGCCAGCATTAACTACAACGAAATCAGAATCGATAGAAACAACTTCTGCGGTGATCACTTCACCAGAGCGCATCTCTTGACGTGCAAGACTTTCTTCGAATAACGCTGCGAAACTTTCGCCCATAGAGGCGGTTGAGGTTGAAACATTAGCCATTAAAAAGGTACCTAAGTAATCCCACCGTGCAGTGGGGTAAATTAAAAAAATCACGAGTTTTAGAGACTCGGATGCCTAAAAATTTAAAACAGAGCGGAATTTTACAATAAAACGATAATTTAATTAAGTATTTTTTAATTTTTTGCGCATTATGCAATCGAATGAAGCGTGGCTTGACGATGTTTTTTATTTAACTAATACAGCTTTTGTGTTTTTAGTACGAGTTTTTCTGCTTATTGATTCGCTGAAGAGGCTTCTAACACCTTGTTGACGGCTTGTTCGATGTTGAGATGACTGGTCTCTAACAGCATCGCATCTTGCGCTTGTTGTAAAGGCGCAACACTTCTTTCGCTATCGCGAGCATCTCTATCTTGTAGGTCTTTTAAAATGGCTTGGTAATCCGCCTCAAGCCCTTTATTAATCAATTGTTTGTATCTTCTGTCTGCGCGGACTTCTGCACTGGCAGTTAAGAAGATTTTTGTTTCCGCATCAGGGAAAATCACTGTGGCCATATCACGACCATCGGCCACCAAGCCAGGTGCCTTACGGAAACTATGTTGCAAGGCAACTAATGCAAGCCTGACTAGTGGGTGCGCTGCAACTTTCGATGCGCCTTGTCCCATTTGCTCGGTGCGTATTTTTTCGCTGACGTTTGCATCATTAAGATAAATCTCGCCATGCTCAAATTGAATCGTTAATTGGGGGATGATTTTTGCGACGGCTTGTTCAGTCTCCCAATTAATGTCTTGTTCAAAAGCTGCCAATGCAACGATACGATAGAGTGCACCTGAATCTAAATAATGGTAACCAAGTTTTTCAGCAACGATTTGTGCAACGGTGCCTTTGCCCGAAGCAGAAGGGCCGTCAATCGCAATGACAGGAATATTATTTAACGCCATCTTATTGAGTGATTTTCTCGAAGCGTTCAAAGTAATCAGGGAAGGTTTTAGCCACGCACTTTGGGTCGTTAATGATGATAGGCACGCCAGCCAAGCTTACCAATGAAAAACACATGGCCATACGGTGGTCATCGTAAGTGTCAATGACAGCATTGGGCGTAAGTGTTTGAGGCGGAGTGATGGCAATGTAATCCATACCTTCCTCAACAATAGCGCCAACTTTACGAAGCTCTGTCGCCATGGCGCTAATGCGATCTGTTTCTTTCACTCGCCAACTGGCAATATTGCGTAAGGTGCTTTTGCCATCAGCAAATAACGCCAAAATGGCAAGTGTCATGGCTGCATCAGGAATGTGGTTACAGTCTAAATCAATCGCTTTTAGTTTGCCTGATGCGCGATTCACAACAATGCTGTTCGTACCATATTTAATCTTCGCGCCCATTTTGACGATTTCATCTGCAAATTTGATATCACCTTGAATGCTGTCTGATGAAACTCCCTCGATTTTGAGACCATGAGCATCTGCTGCCACGGCTCCAGCAGCAAGAAAATATGAGGCTGAAGAGGCGTCGCCCTCTACATAAATTTCTTCAGGGCTTTGATATTGGCTGTTTGCAGGAATATTGAAACGTTCCCAACCATCACGCTGCACATGTACACCAAAACGTCGCATTAAATTAAGCGTGATTTCAATATAAGGTTTTGAGATGAGCTCGCCGACCACTTCAATGGTAAAAGCTTTTCCACAGATAGGCAGGGCCATTAAAAGCGCAGTTAAAAACTGACTAGAAACATCACCACGGATTTTGATTGGCGTGGATGATTGAATACTTGCACGGGAGATTTTAAGCGGTGGGAAGCCATCATTACCTAGGTATTCTATGTTCGCGCCAGCTTGGCGAAGCGCATCCACTAAATCGCCAATTGGACGTTCATGCATGCGTGCAATGCCAGAAAGCGTAAAGTCGCCTTGAGATAAAGCTAAGGCGGCAGTCAGGGGTCTAAAGGCAGTGCCTGCGTTGCCTAAAAACAGGTCAGCTTGATTGACGGAAAGTTTGCCGCCATTGCCGGTTACGCGCCAATCGTTTTCGCCGACTTTCTCAAGCTGGACACCTAGTTTTTCTAAGGATTCCAGCATTCTTGAAGTGTCGTCTGAGGCAAGTAAATCACGAATATGTGTGACGCCATTTGAAAAGGCGGCCAGCAATAAAGTGCGATTAGAGATGCTCTTTGAGCCTGGTAATTTAATCGTTCCAGCCACTTGGTGAGCTGGTTTTAAGCTGATTGATTCCATGTCGATTACTTTTCTCGTTCTTTTTGCCAAGCTTGGCGGGCTTGGCTGGCACGTTCAAACATTGCTTGCAAACCTTGGCTGTCTTCATTTTTTAATAATTTTTGTAGGGCTGAGATTTCAGCTTGGTAGGTTTCCAATTCATTTAGTAAAGCATTTTTGTTCGCCAAGCTGATATCTCGCCACATTTCAGGTGAGCTGCCAGCAATACGTGTGAAATCCCTAAATCCACTTGCAGCAAATTCAAACAATTGTTTTGCGTTAGTGCGATTAGCTAAATCATTAACCAGAGCAAAAGCTAATAAGTGCGGTAAATGACTCACGGCAGCAAAAATTTGGTCATGTGCTTGGGCAGTCATTTCACTCACGTTAGCACCGGTTGCTAGCCATAATTCGCGAACAAGTTTAATTGCTTCGGCAGAGGTGTTTTCGTTAGGTGTTAACACCACATTTTTGCCAGTAAATAAATCAGCTTTTGCCGCTGTTACTCCGCTTTTTTCCGCGCCAGCAATTGGATGCCCACCAACAAACTGGCTAAGAAAGTGTTGAGGGTTAGTCGCTTGCTTTGAAGCGATGTTTACGTATGCTTGAATGTCTGATTTTGTACTGCCTGCATCGGTGACTACGGTGTGTGCAGAAAGATGCGGAATGATTGCTTCTAAAATTTTAGGGGTTTGAGCGACTGGTGTAGCAATGAGCACTAGATCTGCATCAGACATTGCTTTTGCAATATCAGAGTTCGCTTCATCAATGACCCCTAAATTGATCGCTGTTTGAAGATTTTCAAGATTGCGACCGACGCCCACGATTTTAGGTGCCGCAGGTAATTTTTTGAGTGCGAGTGCGACTGAGCCACCAATGAGGCCAACACCAAAAATGACGATTTTATTCAAGTGTATTGCTTTGAAGATAATTAAAGCGAGAATTGTAGCATCGACAAGCTGGGCTTGTCTGATTTATGGCTTTGCATGAAGGATCGCTTGCCACTCACCATCAATTAAAGCTTCTTGAGGGGTAAATTTTTCTTTGTAAGCCATTTTTCGGCTGTTTTGTATCCAATAACCTAAATAAAGGTAAGGAAGCTTGAGTTGTTTACACCAATCAATAAGCCACATAATGCTGTAAGTGCCGTAGCTGGCTTTGCTATCTGCGCTGTCGTAAAAGGTATAAACCGCCGAAACGCCGTCTTCTACAATGTCGACTACGCTCACTATTTTCAGAACGCCATCTAAAGTGAATGAAATAAATAGGCTGTCCACATTACTTTGTACCAAAAAGTTACGGTATTGCTCAGCAGTTTCTTCTTCAGCATTACCTTCATGACGCGCGATTTGGTAGGCTTTATAAAGTTCGAAGTGCGTTTCATCAAAGGCCAGTGAAGAAATGCTTGCATCTAAAGCTTGGTGTTGCCTGTAAGCCCGTTTTTGACTTCGCGTTGCTTGAAAGTGAGCGACTGGTAATCGAACAGGAATGCAGGCATTGCATTTTTCGCAATGAGGACGATAGACGAACTTTCCACTCCGTCTAAACCCTTGTTGAATAAGCCCACTATATTGATGACCATCAACCAAGTGTTGTGGTGTGGCGATTAAAGATTGCGCGAGTTGGTTGGGTAAATAGCCACAAGAGTAGGGCGCAGTGACATAAAACTGGATTCTTTGTAGGGCTGAATCAGCAGGGTTTGTCATCTTAAGCAATCAAGCTTTTTAATTGATTGATAAAGGCTGCTCGGCTAATTTCTTGAGCCCCTAGTGATGCAAGGTGTTTAGTGTTCATTTGACAGTCAATCATGCCGACATCTTTCTTTTTTAAATACTCTACCATATGTGCAAAAGCAATTTTTGACGCATCTGACACATGGTGAAACATAGATTCGCCATAAAACATTTTGTTGATCAGCACGCCGTATAAGCCGCCAACCAAGGTGTTATCTATCCAAGTTTCTGCGGAGTAAGCATAACCTAACATGTGCAGTCCACAATAAGCATCAACAATCTCTGAGGTGATCCATGTGCCGTCTTGTTCAGAGCGGGTAGTATTGGCGCAAGCTTCCATTACTTGGCGAAAGCTTGTATTGAATCTCACTTCGTAATCATTTTTCTTTAAGCGTTTTGCCAGTGATTTTGATAGCTTGAAATCTTGAGGGAAAAGCACCATCCGTGGGTTAGGGCTCCACCATAGAATAGGCTCCCCCTCACTAAACCAAGGGAAAATGCCTGCCTGGTAGGCTGCTAATAATCGACTGGTCGATAAGTCGGCACCTATCGCTAACAAACCATTGGGCTCAGTCAAAGCCTCGTTGATTGGCGGAAATGGCGTGTCATTATCTAGTGCGGCAACTTTGCCTGTCGGAAGTTGATAGTAATCGCCTTGCAATTTAATGATCTCTTTAGTTTTGCTAAATAAGCATCCAAGTAGCCATGCCCACCATCAGCAAGTCCTCAATGATGGTAATGGTCGACATCGGCAACTCAAACACAGAGCCTAAGCACGCACAGCGTATCTTTTGTTTATGCATCACCGACCGAATTACCCCTAGGCTTGAAAAGCCCATCACGACAACAGTGATGGTGTTGGTTGCTTGGGGTTCAAGCGCTAGCAGGTAAGCTAAGCCTAGCGCAAGTTCGATAAATGGGTAGATAAAGCCATAAGATTTGCTACGCATGGCGAGTAAGTCATACATCGCGTAACTGTTGGCAAAAGCTCGAATATTGAGCAACTTGAAAAAAGAAAATACCAGAAAAAAACCTGCCATGAAGTGCATCATCCAGCGTTCAGTATCGAAATGATTTTGAGAAAGATTGATGGTTAGAGTTGTCACAAGGATGTATGTAATAATTAAAAATAGTGGCTGATAAGTGACAAACCAGCTTTTAGTTTCGGTCTGTTGCGACACCCTGTCGGCTTTGCTTTTAGAGGGGTTGTCATTAGTCAATGTGGCTGCTTGGTAATCGCCTGCCGTGCTTAGTGCTTTGTTGATTTGAGCCAAGGTGGCGTTGGCATTTTTAAGGCTGGCAACAGGAGGTGTTAGGCTAACTGAAACTAAATCAGCTAAGGGCTTGAGCGCATTCTCAACTTTGTTCACGCAGCTGTTGCAATGCATGCCTTTGATGGAAACTTGTGTGATTTTTTCTGGGGTTTTCATACCAGCCAACTTTCGATAAATGACACTAGAGTGTCTAGTTTATATCGATTTGGTTTATGCCGAGTTTTAATCGGCATTACTTGATGTATTTTTTTTCAAACGCTTCTATAGGGAGGGGTTGGTCGTACAAATAACCTTGTCCAAAGTCACAATCAAAGGCCTGAAGCCAGTCAGCATCTTCTTCTTGCTCTACGCCTTCAGCGATTGTTTTTATGCCAAGAGAAGATGATAGTTTTGTAATGGCCGAAACAATCGCTTGGGATTTATTGTTTTTGATGACGTCTATCACAAAGGTTCTATCAATTTTAAGAATGTCGATCGGCAACTTGTGGATGTATCCCATAGATGAGTAGCCAGTACCAAAGTCATCAATCCCTATCTGGAAGCCGATTTTTTTAAGCTTTTCAAATTTAGAGAAGGTTTCGTTGGTTGAATCTAGCATCACGCTTTCTGTGAATTCGAGCAAAATATTGTGTGCATTAATTTGAAATGTTTGTAGCAAAACAATCATGTGGTCGACAAAGTCTTCTTTTGCAAATTGCTTCACTGAAATATTGACTGATAGATAAGGCGCATCAGATTTATTTTCCCATGACTGCGCTTGTTTGAAGGCGATGTTGAGTAGTTTGTCGCTTAACTCAATAATTAAATCTGATTTTTCAGCGGCAGTAATGAATTCGCTTGGCGAAACAAACCCTTTTGTTGGATGTGCCCATCTGGCCAATGCCTCAGCACCGACCAGCTGGCCTGTTTTTAAGTCAACAATAGGTTGGTAGTAAAGTGAGAGCTGGTCTTCTGCACGAATGGCGTCTTTTAACTCACTTTCCATTTCAATGTGTTCACGCAGGCCATCATTCATGTCTTCTGAGAATAAGGCATAACGATTTTTACCAGACTTTTTAGCGGCGTACATTGCTGTGTCAGCATGCCTTAACAGCGTGTCACTATCTAAGCCATTTTCAGGGAATTTCGCAATCCCAATGCTAGTATTGACAGTGAAATTTCTACCACCAATCACAATAGGTGAATTTGCTAATTGACTTAATAGTTTTTCAGCTAAAGTTGTTACGTCGAACTGATCGGTTTTTTTGGTATTTTCGATAATCACGGTAAATTCGTCGCCACCTAAGCGGGTCACCATGTCGCTACTTCGGAAGATTTCCTTTAGCCTTGCTGCAATTTGTATCAGTAGTTCGTCGCCAGCTTCATGTCCGAGAGAGTCATTAATATATTTGAAGTTATCCAAGTCCATGAAAAATAGGGTGAAGGACTGATTGTTATGGTGCGAAAAGCGGATGATTTGATTGAGTCTATCTAGGAACATCCTCCGGTTAGGTAGCCCAGTTAATTTGTCATAAAAAGCGAGTTGATGGAGTTCGTTTTCTAATTTCTTACGTTCTGTAATGCTCGATAAAACGGCCAGTAATTGTCGTTCAGATTTTTCAGTGTTTTCAATAAATTCCAACCGCATTTCTACTGGCAATGAGGTTTTGTTGTTTTTAGAGATCACCACGTCGTGTGATGGAGGATTTGTCTTATGTTTATCCATCCATTCAATTTCTCGAAGCAAATCTGGTAAGTCTAGATTCAGTGCATCACTAAAATCCACAATATTCATGTTGTCGAAGTATTCACATGGATAACCTGTGATGCTCGTGACAGCATCGTTTACAAAGGCGATATTGAGGTCTTTGTTAAATAGAATGAAAGCATCATTAGTCTGCTCAACAATCTGAACAAGTTGAAACAGGCGGGAGGACTTTTCTTGAAGCGAACTGGACATTTCGTTAATGGCTTTGCCAAGTTCACCAATTTCACCGATTGAAGTTTCTGGCGCGCGTGAGGAAAGTTTACCTTCTGCTAACTTTTTAGCCGTTGTAGTGAACGTGCTGATTTGTTTGCGAATTCGACTTGATGATGCAAAAAATAAGAATAAGGACAAGCCGCAAGAAAGGATGGTGAAAATAATCACTGCCCAATAAAAGCTTTTGATGATCGTAAAATAAGCCTCTTTAGAAAAACTCACGGTGAGCACTCCCCACTCCTGACCGCTAATTGCGATAGGCGTGCTAAATTCAAAGTGCTTACTTGCCGAAAGTGAGTTGCTGTTATTGCTGATTTGATATGGGCGATCCCCAATCAATAGAGTTTTGTCGTGGTTAAACTGCGTCTTGTAGTAGGGGAGTGATTTTTCTTTTAGTGTCCAATTGTCTTTTGTCATGATGATTTCTTCACCACTCCGATTGCTATAAACAATCATCAAAATATTGGGTGTATCTCGCATCACGTTCATGCAGTAGTCGATAATTTGACTGTAATCTTTTTTATAAAGTGCGTCGTAAGTAGCGGCTAGTGTGCTGTTTGAAAATGTGCGACCTTGCTCTGCGGCCATTTCGTCGGAAAGCTTATTGAAGAATGGCAACACCACCACTAATAGCAATATTCCTGAAATGGATTGAATGATGCTGGTACGTATAAAAAAATGACCAAAAATACCTGAGAACAACTTATTTTGCATAGTCTTTAGTTGGTGGCTTTTGAGGATTTTTTTGTTTTAACGGTGCCGGCGACACTCATGCTTGAGCTTGATTTGAGGGTTTTGTACCGTTTTAGTAGGTCACGTACATTATCTAAATCTTTGCTAGAGACCTCCTCGAAAGACTCTGCGTGAATAATGCGCATGAGCTGTTTGCCTTTTTCAGTTGAGCTAAGGTCAACAAGCGACTGCATTGCGGCTTGGTGCGACTTGCTGGGCATCGTGGTTTTTGCCCCCGCCACCAGCACTAAGAAAGGCTCTGACTCTGCCAAAACAGTTAATTTTTTGGCCAGTTGAGGATTAAGTTCAATGGCTGTTTTGTATTCGCTTTCTCTCACTAAGGTCAGGTCAGAGCGGCCAAAGAAAACATCCATGATGCCTGTGTTAATGTTTTTGGGGATAAGTCGCTCACTGAAAAAACTATCTAATTCAGCTTCTTGATTTTCAAGTAGCATGGTGTTGAGAAAAAGCTTTTCAATGTCTTGAGTGTTACGCATGCTGAGGCGCTTTCCACGTAAATCCTTAATGCTTTTAATGTTGTCACCACTTCTTACTAGCATAATTAGGGATTGCTTTAACATTGCGTTCTTGTAATGAATCGCCATCATTTGAGGCTTCATTTTATTTTCACGTTGAATATACTCAAGCGGAGTGCCAAAAATCCCATGTATTTGATCTTTATCAAAGGCGTTGTATAGGTCTTGTGTCGAGTCAAAAACAAGCACTGATAAGTTGGCGCTGTGGGATTTCAATAGGTCAGACAAAGCTACGTTGAAAGTGATTTCAGTATCTTGTTTAGAGCTATCACGAATGCCAAGCGAGCTACCACCCATAATGATTTTTTCAGATTCATTATCATCTGCCGCCAGCGCACCCAGTGCTGTACACAACAATACAAATCCTAATAATTTTTGGAGATGTTTAATCATTGCGCTTCCGCACCTAACACGTAGTTGATTTCAGCGAGTTGTAGTTGTTGATCATGTTGTGCGCGCAATAAATTGCCTTTCACAATTCCTTCCAAAATGCTTGCTTCAATCATATCTTGTGGTTTTGATGCACCAATTTGTAAGGCGCTTGATGTGAGCTCGACATTTTCTTGCGCTTGCTTTGCCGCTTGTTCTGATATTGAAATTTGTTGTCTTGCTGAATCGTATTCAATGAACAGGTTTTTAACTAAAGTTGCGACGCCTAGTTCAACTAATTTTTGCCTATCTTGCATCTGTGAAGATTGTAGTTTTGCTGTGTTGACTTGATTAGAAGTCATTCCACCATTAAATAATGGTAGGCTAATGCCAACCCCGATCGTCCAGCTATCTTTGGTTGAACCGTTAATTAAAGCGGTATCGCTATTGCTATCTAAGTGTTTAGCATCAGCGGTTAAAGCGATTTGTGGAAAATAGCCGCTACGTGCTTCGTCAATCTTTTCATTTGAAGCGCGAACTGCCAGTTTTAATATATTAATTTGAGGATTGAACTGGTTGGCCTGTTCGACAAGTGCTTGAAGTTGAGGATCTTGATTGATCTTGCTATTTAATGGTGTTTCGATGCTGATTTGGCTGTCCCAACTAGCGCCCATCGTATTGGCCAGGGCCGCCAGCGCTGCTTTGTGCTTGCTAGCAAAATCAATCTCAGCTGATTTTGCGTAAGAAACAGCCAGTTCCGTTTTAATAAAATCTAATTTATTTACGGTTTCAGAACCGCCTTCATACAAGCCTTTTGTAAAGTCTCGTGTGCTACTAAGTGAGCTGACAATCTCTTTGGCTGTGTTATCTAATTCGCGGGTTAATTGCGCTGCATAGTAATAGCGCTTTACATCCCGCACCACTTGTAATGAAGTGCGTCGAAATTCTTCTTGAGCAATTTCCTTGCCGATACTCGCTTGGTTAATGATGCTGGTAATTTTTCCGCCTGTGTATAGCGGATACATTAATTGCAAAGCGGCTGTACTCACATTTTGATCCATCAGTTTAATGCTTTGTGCTGGCGCTGTTATTGATGCAATCCCAAATGCCATGAATTGTGGAGGTAATGGTACTTGTGAGGCCGGCACATTAAACATAGGCTCTTTATCGCGATGCTGAAAGCCAGCTTGTAGCGTTAAGGTGGGCCAGCGTGCTGAAAGTGCTTGCTGATATTGGCTTTCGGCGATGGCGGCAGATTGATAGGAAATCTGTTTTTCAACATTGTTTTTAAGCGCAATTTCAATCGCGCTGGATAAGCTTAAATGCTGGTAATTTTCTGCTGCGCCGGCATTAAAAGCCCATCCTGTTAACAGGGTGTGAAGAAGCAAAGTAATCAAACAGCTTGGGTTCTTCAGTTGCATTTTTTTTGCAATGCTAAAACAGTTCATTTTTCAATGCCTTAATGATCAATCTTAATAAAAAATAATTTCATTAACAATCAATCTAATACAGATTATTTTATTATCTAATACGGAAATTTTTAACATGATTACATTTTTTATATGCTTAAACAACGCTTTGTTTTAATGATTTCTATTGTGATGTACGTCATTTTATTAGACAGATTTTGATTGAAAGAAATACCGGGGGATAAAACAATTCCTTTGGGCGATATTCATCCCGATTTCGGGTAAAATAACGCTTTTATCATTTCAGCTTCTCAGTCCATGTCCCAATCTATGCTCAGTTTGCGCGGTAGCGCGGCACTATCCTCTTTTAGACTACAAAAAATCCTTGCGAATTTAAGTCAATCAGCACCTCAAATTAATGCGGTGCATGCTGATTTTTGGCATTTTGCTTGGAATGAAGGATCGTTGAATGATGGGCAGTTGGACACGCTGAAAAAGATCCTGACTTATGGTCCACGCATGGCTGAGGAAGCGCCAGTAGGTGAGTTGTTTTTGGTGATTCCCCGACCAGGCACGATTTCACCTTGGGCTTCACGAGCAACGGATATTGCTAAACATTGCGGCTTAGGCAATATGCAACGTATTGAGCGAGGTATTGCTTATTACGTGAGTAAGAAAGATGGCTCAGTATTAACGGAATCTGAAAAACAAGCAGTGAAGGCTGCCGTCCATGATCGCATGACGGAAGCTGTGTTTGGAAGCATCGATGATGCAGCTAAACTTTATCATCAAGCAACGCCAGCGCCTTTGTCGAGTGTGGATATTTTGGCTGGGGGTAAGGCTGCGCTTAATCAAGCCAACACCGACTTAGGCTTGGCGCTTTCTCCAGATGAAGTGGACTATTTGTTAGAAAACTTCACTCGCATTGGCCGCAATCCAACTGATGTTGAATTGATGATGTTTGCGCAGGCGAACTCAGAACATTGTCGCCATAAGATTTTTAATGCGGATTGGGTTGTGGATGGTGTTGAGCAAGCGCAGTCATTGTTCGGCATGATTCGTAATACACACAAATTAAATCCAGGTAGCACAGTCGTTGCCTATTCTGACAATGCCTCTATCGTTGCAGGCTCTGCGGGACAAAAAACCAAGCGCTTTTACCCGCAAGCCGGCGGCGCATATGGTTTCATCGAAGAAGAAATGCATTACTTGATGAAAGTAGAAACGCATAACCATCCAACAGCCATTTCACCTTTTGCTGGTGCGGCGACAGGTGCTGGTGGTGAGATTCGTGATGAAGGTGCAACCGGAAGTGGCTCTAAACCTAAAGCTGGCTTAACTGGTTTTTCAGTTTCTAATTTGAATATTCCAGGTTTTGAACAGCCTTGGGAAGGCTCTTACGGCAAGCCTTCACGTACGGCTTCACCTTTGCAAATTATGATTGATGGCCCGCTCGGTGGCGCGGCTTATAACAATGAATTTGGTCGTCCAAATATTGCGGGTTATTTCCGAACTTTTGAATTAGAAGCTGCTGGTGAAATGCGTGGCTATCATAAGCCAATTATGTTGGCAGGTGGCGTAGGTAATATTTCTGCGAAACACTCTAAAAAGAATCCGATTCCTGCAGGTGCTTGCCTTATTCAGTTAGGTGGCCCAGCGATGTTGATTGGTTTAGGTGGTGGCGCTGCTTCAAGTATGGATACAGGCGCTAATGCAGAGAATTTGGACTTTGATTCAGTGCAACGAGGCAATCCAGAGTTAGAGCGCCGTGCGCAAGAAGTGATTGATCGTTGCTGGCAGTTGGGCGATAAGAACCCAATTTTAAGTATTCATGACGTTGGCGCGGGTGGTATCTCAAATGCATTCCCTGAGCTGGTGAATGATGCTGGGGTGGGTGCATTGTTCCAATTACGTGATGTGCATAACGAAGAGCCGGGTATGTCACCACGTGAGCTTTGGAGTAACGAAGCGCAAGAGCGTTATGTCATGGCAGTTTCCAAAGAAAGCTTAGCGCTATTTGCTGAAATCTGTGAGCGTGAGCGTTGTCCTTTTGCAGTGGTTGGTGAAGCCACCGAAGAGCGCCATTTGACAGTCGCTGACAGCCATTTTGGCAATAAGCCTGTGGATATGGATTTGTCGGTATTGCTTGGTAAGCCACCAAAAATGTTACGTGATGTTAAACATGCAACACGTAAATTGCCTTCGTTTGATACATCAGTCATTAATTTAAAAGATGCGGCAAACCGCGTACTTCGCTTGCCAGGTGTTGCGGATAAAACATTCCTAATTACCATTGGCGATAGGTCTGTCACTGGATTAATTGCGCGTGACCAAATGGTCGGCCCATGGCAAGTGCCTGTGGCTGACGTGGCGGTAACGCTTGCGGGCTATCAAACCTATCAAGGTGAAGCCTTCGCGATTGGTGAGAAAGCACCTTTGGCCTTGATTGACGGCCCTGCATCTGGACGGATGGCCATTGGCGAATCAATCACCAATATCGCCGCAAGTTTAATTAGCGACATTAGTGATTTGAAATTATCCGCTAACTGGATGGCGCCAGCAGGTCACCCGGGTGAGGATGCTGCCTTGTTTGATACTGTTAAAGCAGTAGGCATAGAACTTTGCCCTGCGCTTGGCATTAGCATTCCTGTTGGTAAAGACTCGATGTCAATGAAAACAGTTTGGGATGATGCGGGCGAGAAAAAAGCCGTCACATCGCCAATTTCATTAGTAGTCACTGCATTTGCCGCTACGCCAGATGCACGTAAAACACTCACGCCACAATTAAGAACAGACTTGGGTGATACCAGTTTGATTTTGATTGATTTGGGCGCTGGTAAAAATCGCATGGGTGGCTCAGCTTTGGCACAAGTCTACGGTGCTGTGGGTAATCAAGCGCCAGATGTGGATGATGCGTCGCTTTTGAAAAACTTCTTTAGCGCGATTCAAGCGTTGAATTCAGATGGTAAATTGCTTGCTTATCATGACCGTTCTGACGGCGGCTTATTCTCAACCGTTGTTGAAATGGCTTTTGCCGGACATTGCGGATTGGCGATTAGTCTAGATGGCTTGGCTGGTGATATTGTAAGCGTGCTGTATAACGAAGAATTAGGTGCAGTGATTCAAGTGCGCGCATCAGACGCAGATGTGATTGTAGCGAGCTTGAAGCAAGCGCTACCAAATTGCATCCATGTCATTGGTGAGGTGACTAATGGTGACGCTATCGTGATGAAGCAAGCGGGCAGGGCAGTATTTGAAGCCTCTCGAGTTGATTTGCATCGCGCTTGGTCTGAAACGACTTACCAAATGCAAAAAATGCGTGATAACCCAGCTTGTGCGCAACAAGAATATGACCGTATTTTAGATAAATCGGATGTGGGTTTGCATACAAAACTCACGTTTGACCCAAGCGACAATGTTGCTGCTGCATATATTGCCACTGGTGCACGACCAAAAATGGCGATTTTGCGTGAGCAAGGCGTGAATGGCCAAACGGAAATGGCTGCTGCATTTGACCGTGCTGGCTTTGCAACCTTTGACGTTCACATGAGTGACATCATTAGCGGTCGCGTGAGTTTAAAAGACTTTGCTGGCTTTGTGGCTTGTGGCGGATTCTCTTATGGTGACGTGTTAGGTGCTGGGGAAGGATGGGCTAAATCTATCTTGTTTAACTCACGCGCTAATGACGAGTTCTCAGCATTCTTCCAACGCCAAGATTCATTCTCATTGGGCATTTGTAACGGTTGCCAAATGATGAGCAACTTACACAGCATTATTCCTGGTGCTGAACAGTGGCCGCATTTTGTCCGTAACAAGTCAGAACAGTTTGAGGCGCGTTTTGCGATGGTAGAAGTACAAGAGTCACCATCACTATTTTTTGCGGGCATGGCTGGAAGTCGCATGCCAATTGCCGTTGCACATGGTGAAGGTTTTGCGGAATTTTCTTCAGAATCTGCTGTCAATAAGGTTGTTGCAGATAAATTAGTCAGTATGAAGTTTGTGGATAATGCTGGTAGTCCAACTGAAGTGTACCCATTTAATCCAAATGGATCGCCAAAAGGGATTACTGGTTTAACTACTAAGGATGGGCGTTTTAGTATTATGATGCCTCATCCGGAACGTGTTTTCCGTACTGTGCAGAACTCTTGGCATCCAGATGGTTGGGGCGAAGATGGTGCTTGGATACGTATGTTTAGAAATGCAAGAAAGTTTATTAATTAAAACAAATATCACGGAGAGAAATACATGAAGACGATTAAAGCTTTATTAGTGGCAGCAATGTTACTTTTACCTGTTGCAGCATTTGCGATGGAAGGTGAACAACAAGTTGAATACACTCAAGCATTGCGTGATGGCAATGTAAAAATGGTTAAAAAATATTTGGATTCTGGTACCGATGTAAATGAGAAATTTTTTGCTTGGTCAGCGTTGCAAATCGCAGCAAATCAAAATCAATTGGCGGTTGTGAAATTTCTAGTTGAGCGCGGCGCAGACGTTAATTATGTGCACCCAATGACAAAAATGTCTGCTGGGCAAATGGCAGCTTACGACGGTCACACAGAATTAGTTAAATATCTAGGTTCAAAAGGCGCGGATTGGAATTTAAAGCTTAAAGGTGATGTATCCATTATCCGTGTGGTACGTGATACAGGTAACACCAAGATGGTGGATCTACTACTTTCTTTAGGTGCTAAAGATGATGGCTGTAAAGAAGAGAAGTGTTTCTAATTAACGCATACAAACCTAGCTAAATGATTTAATATGAATTCATGAACATTCAGTTAAAGATAAGCCATCTAACCCACAAATTCCTATTAGTGTTTGTGGGTTTTTTTGTATTTAGTTCTGATGGATATGCGGATGAAAATACGGTTATTAGCTCACATACTAAAACACTAGCAGCATCTTGTGCTGCCTGTCATGGTAGTCAGGGTAATAGTGTTGGGGGCACTTCCGTACTTGCGGGATTAGATGCCTCACATTTTGTATTGCAAATGATGGCCTTTCGAAACGGCAGTCGAAGTTCAACGGTGATGCATCGGCACGCCAAAGGCTTAACGGTTGAAGAGATAAACGATTTAGCTGTGTACTTTTCTCAGCAAAAGCGTGTGACAGCAATTACTCCACCAAATCAAAGATTGGCTGAATAATATGGCGATTGATAGACGTGATTTTTTAAAAATTGCCGCTTCAACTGCATTGGTTTCTTTCCCGCTTATTTCAAAAGCAGTTGGTAGCCAGGCCAAAGGCAGTGTCGTGGTGATTGGCGGGGGGTATGCTGGCGCTACAGCGGCCAAGTACTTACGTGATTGGAGTAATGGTGGCTTGGATGTTGTTGTGGTTGAGCCTCGCAGTCAGTTTGTTTCATGCCCTTTGAGTAATTTAGTGTTGGGCGGCAATAAAAACATTAACGACCTTACTTTTGGCTACGACCTGCTGAAAAGCAATCATGGTATTCAATGGGTTTCTGATGAAGTAGTAGCGATTGATGCCGACTCTCGCACTGTCAAAATGAAGCGTGGTGAACTCGCTTACGATAGGTTGATTATCGCCCCTGGCATTGATTTTATGTACGAACAACTGCCTATGCTGCAAAGCAACGAGGCGCAGTTGGCAGTGCCTCATGCTTGGAAAGCTGGCGCGCAAACCGTGAATTTGCGTAAGCAATTAGAAAGCATAAAAGATGGTGGCGTGTTTGTGATGAGCATTCCTAAAGCGCCTTACCGTTGCCCGCCAGGGCCTTATGAGCGCGCCTGTCAGGTGGCTTTTTACTTAAAAAATAATAAACCAAAATCAAAAGTGATCGTGTTGGATGCAAATCCTGAAATTACCTCAAAGAAAGGTTTGTTTACTAAAGTCTTTGCTGAGAATTACGCAGGCATCATTGATTACCGTCCTAACAGCGCGATTGTTGATGTGGATGTGTTGGCCAAAACAGTCAAAACAGAATTTGAAACTGTCAAAGCAGATGTGCTGAATATTATACCGCCTCAGCGTGCAGGAAAAATCGCCCAAGTCGCCGGTGCAGCGAATGTGGATAAGCGTTGGTGTGAGGTGGATTTTTTAACTTATGAATCTAAAATTGTGCCCAATGTTCATATTATTGGCGACTCAGTGTCTGCTGCTTTGCCAAAATCAGCACACATGGCTACATCACAAGCTCGCGTCTGTGCCAACGCCATCGTGGCACTGATGAGCCAGCTAACACCCGACGCATCGCCAGTTTTTGCTAACACTTGCTATAGCTACGTTTCAGACAAAATGGCCATGCATGTGGCGAATGTTTATCGCTATGATGCTACTAAGAAAATCATGGTGTCTGCCGAGGGTGGCGGGGTCTCTGATAAGCCATCTGAACTTGAAGGTAACTACGCACAAGCATGGGCAAAAAACATTTGGTCAGATGTGCTGACTTAAGGGTTTTATTTAATAGAAAGTGTTGTTGAGAGTCATCATGTTGAACTTCAAAAAAGTGGTATCGGCAGTATTCTTTTTAATCTTGAGTGGTGTGGCTACTGCCCACGAAATCACGCCAACAAGCATTGCCATTTACATTCAAGGCCAAGAATACAATCACCAAATTATGCTGCGAAACTACTCCCAGAACTATTGGTACAGCCAAGGCCTAATGTTAGAAACTGCGGCGCACGATGTATTGGGTGCAAATTTTAGTGGTGTGGATATGTGTGATATTCAGCCAGCGGATGCCAAAGTGGTCGTTTGGCTGCGTCCACGTATGTTTTACAATCCGCAAATGCAAACCTTTTATGGCAAAGTCATTGCCGTGACCTACACTGCTGATGGTAAGCTTTTAGCCAATTATGTGGGCGAAGCCACTAAGCGCGCTTTCTTTGATGTAAAAACCGAGCTTACATTAAGCGATGTTTATCACTCGGCCATGCAAGCGGTTTCAGCCAAAATGAAAGCGGATGAAAAGTTTCAAGCCGCACTTAAAGCGCCATCACTTTCATCGCCATGTGCAACCGTTAGCGTGTTGCCTGAGCCAAAGATTCAATTTATGTCAATTCAATAGGAGTGTTTATGCGTATTTCTAAATTATTAGTCGCGATGGTAGCGGTTGTTTCTATCACTGCCCAAGCGCACGAAACCAAAAAAATTACTGGCCTAAAAATGCCTGAATCAGCGATTGCTACAGAAGATGGACGTGTGTTTGTTTCAGAAATCGGCGAATTCGGTAAAGATGGTGACGGCCAAATTACTGTGATTGATAAAAACGGTGAAGTCAAAGTGTTTGCACAAGGCTTAGATGACCCTAAAGGCCTAGCGATTGTAGGTAAAGATTTGTACGTGGCGGATAACCACCGCGTGATTAAAATCACCCCAAATGGTAAAACTTCTGTATTTGTTGCGGCAGAAGCCTTCCCTAACGCACCGCAATTCTTAAACGATTTAGAGTCAGATGCGGCTGGCAATATTTATGTCAGCGATAGCGGCGACTTAAAAGGTGTTGGCGGGGCGGTTTATAAAATCAACGCACAAGGCAAAGTCACGACCATTATCAATGGCAAACAAGATCCGCGTGTTTTAGCACCTAACGGCTTGTTGATGGGTAAAACACCTAACTGCATCATGGTGGTGGATTTTGTATCTGGCGTGTTATACCGTTTGGATATGAAGAAAAATTCCTTGATTGAAGTGGCTAAAGGCTTTGGTGGTGGCGATGGCATCGTAAAAGGCAAAAAAGACCAGTTCTACGTGAGTGATTGGAAAAACGGAAAAGTGTTTAGCGTTAAGCTAGAAAAAGGTGCTGTGGCGAATGCTGAGTTAGTTAAAGAAGGCTTTGCAGCTGCAGCAGATATTGCGCCTAGCCTAGATGGTAAGTTCTTGTTAGTGCCTGATATGAAAGCGGGCGAGTTGGTATATTTGCCGGTTCATTAAGTCTAGCTGGAAAGTAAAAAAGGCCTTCGAAATTGAAGGCCTTTTTTATTGAAAAACTAAATCTTACTTCGTTGGTGTAACAACCGTCACTGACTCAATCAAAATCGTTTGCATCGGCACATCGCCGCCATCTGTCGGCATTTTGGCAATACGTTCAACCACATCCATCCCTTTCACCACTTTACCGAAAACGGTATAGCCCCAGCCGCGTTCTGATTTTTCGGTATGGTTTAAGAAGGTGTTGTTCGCTACGTTGATAAAGAATTGTGATGAAGCTGAGTGTGGGTCGTTGGTGCGTGCCATGGCGATGGTGCCGATGGTATTCGCTAAACCATTGTCTGCTTCGTTTTTAATTGGGGCGCGTGTGGTTTTTTCATTTAAGTTTTTATCCATACCGCCGCCTTGAATCATAAAGCCTGAAATTACGCGGTGAAAAATCGTGCCTGTATAAAAGCCGTCATTTGCATATTTCACAAAATTAGCCACGGTGTTTGGTGCTTTTTCTTGATTGAGTTCAACCACAATCATGCCTTTGTTGGTTTTGATTTCAACGGTAGGTTGGGCTAATGCGCTGATACTTGTAGCGAGTAGTGAAACTAAAGTGCATGAAAGAAGTAGTTTTTTCAATGACATGTTTAATCCTTTGGTAGTTAATTAAATCGTAGAAAATAAATTAGCGATGCCATCTAACCCAACATGGTTAAGAGCATAGCTGGCTTGCGCTTGTACGATAGGTTTGGCGTGATAAGCAATGCCCGCCACCGCCTCGCGCATCATGATTAAGTCGTTAGCGCCATCGCCAATTGCAATCACTTGGTCTGGCTTTAAACCGAGTTCATCGCGTTTTTGCACGAGGAAATCTGCTTTTGCTTGCCCATCCACAATCTCGCCCAGCACTTTTCCGGTGAGTTTGCCGTTGATGATTTCTAAGGTGTTTGATTCGGCAAAGTCTAATCCTAGTTTGGCTTTTACGTGGTTGGCAAAAAATTCAAACCCTCCAGAAACTAGTAAGGTTTTAATATCATTCGCTTTGCATACATCTATCCAAATTTGGGCGCCAGGATTGAGTTGGAGTCTTTCATCAATCACGCGTTGAAGTGCCGATTCTTCTAAGCCATTAAGCAAGGCAACGCGGCGCGTGAGGCTTTCTTTAAACTCAATCTCGCCACGCATTGCACTTTCAGTAATTTCGGCGACTTGGGGTTTGATGTTCATCATGTCAGCAATTTCATCAATACACTCAATATTGATTAGCGTTGAGTCCATATCCATCACGGCAAGTTTGATATTTTTGAGTGTCTGCGTTTCTGGCACATACGCGCAATCAATTTTTTCACTCGCGCAGAATGCTTTGACTTCGTCAGACTCGGTTTCTTGATGCGGTAAGTAATAAGCGTGTTCAGCAATTTGAATGAATTGTGAGCCTTGCGTTGCGTTGCTGAGTTGATGGATGTGCATCAAATGTGGCAATTGAATGGATGAACCTTGAACAACTAAGCGCATAGTGTGTTTTGTGAGAAGTGAAAAAAGTAGCCATATTATACATCGGCAAAGCAGTCTATCTATCATGGCTTTAATAGCAGCTTTATTACGCCTTTATCATATCTGGGCTGGCGTCTAGCGACGTTTTGCGCGAGAATGTCACTTTAAGCACAATCACACAATATCACCATGAATTTGCATGAATTTCAGGCTAAACAACTCCTTCAACGCTATGGCCTAGCGGTACCTATCGGGCAAGTTGTTCAGTCAGCTGAAGCTGCTGCAGCTGCAACTAAAGAGATTGCAGGCGATGCCTGGGTCGTGAAAGCCCAAGTGCATGCTGGTGGTCGTGGAAAAGCAGGTGGGGTAAAGATTGTGAAGTCAGCCAGTGACGCACAGTCCGTTGCGCACAGCTTATTGGGTAAGCATTTGGTGACTTACCAAAATGCGCCCGATGGTCAACCAGTCCATCAGTTGTTGGTTGAACAAACTTTGCCAATTGCACGTGAGCTGTATTTATCTATTTTGGTAGACCGCACACTTGAACGAGTGGTGATGGTGGCATCGAGTGCTGGTGGTATGGACATCGAAGAAATTGCCGCAACGACGCCTGAGAAAATTTTGCAAGAAGTCTGTGATCCATTAAATGGTTTGGTCGATTACCAAGCACGCAATTTGGCGTTTGCCTTAGATTTGGTAGGCGATCAAATCGCAGCATTTACTAAACTCGCGAAGGGCTTATACAAATTATTCAAAGAAAATGATTTGGCATTGCTTGAAATCAATCCTCTCATTGTGACAACAGACGGTAAGTTGTTTGCCCTGGATTGCAAAATGAGCGTGGATGACAATGCGCTGTATCGTCAAAAATCATTGGCTGAACAACGTGACTGGAGCCAAGATGATGCGAAAGAGGCAGAGGCGCATCATGCAGGCCTTAATTACATTGCGTTAAACGGCAACATTGGCTGTATGGTGAATGGTGCAGGTTTGGCGATGGCAACCATGGATTTAATTAAATTACATGGTGGTGCACCGGCTAATTTCTTGGATGTGGGCGGTGGTGCAACTGCTGAAACCGTCGCTAAAGCATTCAAAATTATTTTGGCAGATAGCAACGTTAAAGCGATTTTAGTGAATATTTTTGGTGGCATTATGCGCTGCGACATCATTGCTGAGGGCATTATCACTGCGGTGAAAGAGGTGGGAATTAAAATTCCTGTGGTTGTGCGTTTAGAAGGCACTAACGTTGAGCTTGGTCGCAAGATGCTGAGTGAGAGCGGTCTATCAATTATTTCTGCTGCGGGTTTGACTGATGCGGCTAAACAAGCAGTTGCTGCAGTTAGCGCATAAGGTTAGAACATGAGCATATTAGTTAATAAAAATACCAAAGTGTTATGCCAAGGCTTTACTGGCAAACAAGGCACATTTCATTCGGAACAAGCATTGGCTTACGGCACCAAAATGGTAGGCGGCGTTACGCCTGGTAAAGGTGGTCAAAGCCACTTGGGTTTGCCAGTATTCAATACGATGCGTGATGCAGTGCGAGAGACTGGCGCGAATGCTTCTGTGATTTACGTACCGCCACCGTTTGCAGCAGACTCTATTTTAGAAGCTTGTGATGCGGGCATTGATTTGATTGTGTGCATTACAGAGGGCATTCCAGTGTTGGATATGCTGAACGTAAAAGCAGCCCTCAAAGCCAATAACGTCAAACTAGTCGGCCCTAACTGCCCAGGTGTGATTACGCCAGATGAATGCAAAATTGGCATTATGCCTGGTAGCATTCACTTGCGTGGCAAAGTGGGTATTGTTTCACGATCAGGTACGTTGACTTACGAAGCGGTTAATCAAACAACTACATTAGGCTTGGGTCAATCAACTTGTGTTGGAATTGGTGGCGATCCGATTCGCGGTTTGAATTTTATTGATTGCTTGGAGATGTTCCAAGCTGACCCTGAAACGGAAGCCATTATTATGGTGGGCGAAATCGGTGGTGCTGATGAAGAGGCTGCGGCTGAGTACATCAAACATTATGTGACGAAGCCTGTTGCTGGTTATATTGCAGGTCAAACAGCCCCGAAAGGCAAACGTATGGGTCATGCTGGTGCGATTATTTCTGGGGGTAGTGGTAAGGCTGAAGACAAGATTTTGGCATTAGAAAAAGCGGGTGTGATTGTTGCAAGTTCTCCAGCAGGCTTGGGTGAAGCTGTGATGGCGGCGATTAAAGCGAAGCAAGCAAAATAATGAAATCTGGCCTGAAATCTGACGTGATGAAAAAACTGGCGCAACACCTTATCTTAATGCTCTTTGGGTTGTTCTTGAGTCATCTGGCAGTCGCTCAAGAGGAAGTGCCTTACTTATTGACGGTTTCTGCACGGGGTGATGTGGCGACAGTTCGCGCGATGCTTGGTAGTGGTGTTGATGTGAATTCAAGAGATTCGGATGGCGTAACCGCTGTGATGTACGCAGCCCGCAGAGATAAAGCAGAGGTCGTGCAAATTTTGTTGGACAAGGGTGCTGACCCCAACGCGAAAGACAATAGTGGCTGGACAGCATTGATGTTAGCAGCGCGTAAAAATTACCTTAAAACAGCTGAAGTCTTGCTAAACAAAGGCGCGGACCCTGTGTTGCGAGATGTTTCTGGTTGGAGCGCGATGGGAATGGCTGCAACCTCTGGGTATTCAAAGATGGTTGGCTTGTTGATTGAGCACGGTATGGATGTAAACATCAAGAGTGATGATGGCAAAAGCGTATTGATGTACGCCGCTAAAAATGGGGATGTAGCGACCATTAAAGTGTTGTTGGAGCAGGGCGCATTAGTCGCAGAACGTGACCGTTTGAAAGTAACGGCGCTCATGTATGCGGCACGTGAAGGTAATGTGGATGCGATTGAAACCTTGATTGCTGGTGGTGCTAAGGTGGATGAACAGGATCAATCTAAATGGACGGCCCTGAGCTGGGCGGTCAGAAAAAAACATGTAGAGGCAGTGAGCACCTTGATTGCCAAAGGTGCGGATGTGAATCATAAAGATGGTGAAGGTACGCCGCCATTGCAAAACGCTGTGCTTAATGGTGATGTGGCGATGGTTGATCTACTCATTAAAAGTGGTGCAAATGTAAAAGCAAAAGATCAGTACGGCTTAAGTGCTTTGGTGTATGCCTTAAAAGGTAAAAACCCAGAAATCGTTAAAATGATTAAAGATGCAGGTGGCAGCTATTAGTCAGTCCATAAACTTAGCGATTGCCCAAATCAATTGTGTATTGGGCGATATTGCAGGTAATAGTGCCAAGATATTCGCGGCAGCGACGCAAGCTAAAGCCGATGGTGCATCTATCTTACTCACGCCAGAACTCGCCTTAACAGGCTATCCTCCTGAAGATTTGTTGTTGCGTGAGGATTTTAACCAAGCGAGTGAAGCTGCCTTGCTTGCGTTAGCTAAAAAAATTCAAGGGATTACACTGTTAGTTGGTCACCCTCGCGTCCACGAAGGTGCTTGTTATAACGCAGCTTCCGTCCTGCAAGATGGCAAGATATTAGCCACGTATCATAAACAGGCATTGCCTAATCATACGGTGTTTGATGAGCTACGTTATTTCAAAGCTGGCACAGCGCCTTTAGTTTTTGAGCACAAAGGTGTGAAATGTGGGGTGTTGATTTGTGCGGATGTTTGGGAGCCTAGCCCTGCAAAATTAGCAAAACAAGCGGGTGCTGAGATTTTGTTGGCACTGAACGCCTCACCCTACCATATGGACAAACAAGACAGTCGCCATGAGGTGGCACGTCAGCGTGTGCTTGAAACAGGTCTTGCGCTTGTTTATGCAAATTTAGTCGGCGGTCAGGATGAACTAGTCTTTGATGGTGCTTCTTTTGTGTTGGATAGATCTGGAACAGTTGTGCAACAACTGTCAGCTTTTGAAGAGGTGTTGGCTTTAGTTGAGGTTGATTGCTCAGTTTGTAATAGAGCTAATCCTATGCAAGCTAACATGACGCCTGCGCTTTCAATAGAGGCTTCAGTCTATCAAGCATTAACGCTGGGTCTTAAAGATTATGTGACTAAAAATCAATTCAAGGGCGTGGTGCTGGGTCTTTCTGGCGGGATTGATTCTGCCCTGACCTTAGCTGTAGCGGTGGATGCCTTAGGCGCTGAGCAAGTGAGTGTAGTCATGATGCCCTCGGAGTTTACGGCTGAAATGAGCGTGAGTGATGCGCATTTAATGGCGGAAATCCTGGGCGTGAAGTATAACGAACTGCCAATTAGCCCTTTGTTTAATCTGTTTAGAGAGACACTGGCAGATGAGTTTTCTGGCTTGCCTTTTGATACCACAGAAGAAAACTTACAAGCCCGTATTCGCGGCATGTTGCTCATGGCCTTGTCAAATAAGTTCGGCACTATTGTCTTGACTACGGGTAATAAGAGTGAGATGGCGGTAGGCTATTCAACACTCTATGGCGATATGGCCGGGGGGTTCGCGCTACTTAAAGATGTGCCAAAAACATTGGTTTATCAGCTATCAAATTATCGCAATTCAATTTCACCAGTTATCCCTGAACGCATTATTACGCGTCCGCCTTCAGCGGAGTTGCGTCACGATCAAAAAGACCAAGATAGCTTGCCAGCCTATGAAATTCTCGATGCCATTATGGAGGCTTATGTTGAGCATGATGCCAGCCGAGCTGACATCGTAGCGATGGGATATAGAGCACAAGATGTGAATCGTGTAACATCGCTCATAGATCGAAATGAATATAAGCGTCGCCAGGCTCCTATAGGTGTCCGGATTACCCAGCGTGGTTTTGGTAAGGATAGGCGCTATCCAATTACTTCAAAGTTTGTACTAAACAGTTAGAAGTTGATTAAGTTGTTATTTGAGGGGAAAAATAAATGAAAAAAATTGAAGCGGTGATTAAGCCATTTAAGCTTGATGAAGTGCGAGAGTCTTTATCTGAAATCGGTGTGAATGGTCTTACAGTGACCGAAGTAAAAGGCTTTGGTCGCCAAAAAGGCCACACTGAGCTTTATCGTGGTGCAGAGTATGTCGTTGATTTTTTACCTAAGATTAAAATTGAATTGGTTGTTGCTGATGAAATGGTTGAGCCAGCGATGGATGCAATTATTAAAGCGGCACACACTGGCAAGATCGGCGATGGTAAGATTTTTGTGACGAATGTTGAGCAAGTGTTACGTATTCGTACTGGTGAAACAGGTGAGTCAGCCGTTTAATTTATTTCGCGTTGGCTAAGTTGTTAAAACCCAAGCCAGCGTGCTGATTGGTAGAAAATAAAGCTAACTACCCAAGCCAAGCTTAAAGACCAAACGATAGAGAGCCCTGCAAACAACCAGCTTTTTGCTTCGTTTTTTAACGTGATAATCGTTGATAAGCAAGGGGTGTAAATCAGCGTGAACAGCATAAAGCTCATGCCTTGCACCCAATCTAGTTTTTGCGCCATCATGTGCATCAGTGCATCGCCTTGAAGTCCGTAAATGACAGCAAGCGCACCAATCACAATTTCTTTAGCAACAAAGCCGAAAATTAAAGCAATCGCGAGTTGGCTGTCTATGCCAATTGGACTTAGTGCGACTGAAAACCAATCTCCAATTTTTCCTGCATAAGTGGCACTACTTGCAGGTGCTACATCCATCGGGAAATGCGTTAACGCCCATACCAAAATTACACCGATGGTGATGAACTTACTTGCACGACTAATAAAATACCTGACTTCTTGCCAGCCCCTTAGCCATATTTGTCGCGCTGTAGGGAAGCGATAGGGGGGTAGCTCGAGAATAAAAGGCTCGTTATTTTTATACTGGCCCTTGAACAACATGGCCGTGATAAAAATAGTGATAAAGCTTACTAAGTAGAGTGCAAACAATACTAGTGGCGCTTGGCTTGCCGTGAACAAGGTCGCAGTCATAAACAAGAATACTTGCAAACGCGCAGAGCAGAGTGATAAGGGAATCACTAGCATGGTGAGTAAACGCATATTTTTTGAGCGCATGACGCGTGTGCCCATGAGTGCCGGCACATTGCAACCAAAGCCCATTAACACCATCACAAAACCTCGGCCATCTAAGCCCATTTTAGCCATCAAGGCGTCAACTAAAAATGCCGCGCGAGATAGATAGCCGCTGTCTTCCACCATCGTCATAATTAGAAAGAACAAAACGATGATAGGAATGAATGCTGCAACAGTACCAATGCCGTTATAAACACCATCTAGCAATAAACCGTTTAGCCAAGAGGGTGTATTCGATAACAGTGGATCTAAAGCACTGGTACGAAGTGATGCGAGTAGCCATGCAATGCCATCTTGTAGTGGCTTCCCAGCATTAAAAATAAACTGAAATAGCACATACATGGCGGCGAAAAATATGGGAAGGCCTAGCCATGGATGCAGCAACACTTTGTCGATGCGGTTAGTTAGGTCATCACCAAGTTGCATTGGCATTTGTACGGTATCTTGTACGATGGCTTCCATCTCCGCTTCGATATTTGAATCTTGTTGAAGCTCTTCGCAGATTTGTTCAGCGCTTACATCCACCTTTGTTTTGGATAATACTGCAGATGCAGTTTTAAGCGCATCTGGACAGCGATCACCATATTTCGCACTAATTTGCACCACCGGCATATTGAGTTTAGTTGACATTGCTTCGGTGTCGATTGTAATTCCGGCACGCTTTGCTTCGTCACTCATGTTGAGTAGTAGCATTGAAGGTAATCCTAATGCACGGATTTGGATTGCCAGTGAAAGCTGTCTGTCGATTTGAGCGCTGTTTGCAACAATCATCACTAAATCTACATTGTTGTTGCTTAGAAAGTGGCGCACAACTTGTTCGTCATCTGAATAACCATGCAGGTCGTAAAGGCCAGGCAAGTCGATGAGTTCAGCGATATGCCCACCCATTAAGATTTTTGCACTCATCAAATCAACTGTAATGCCAGGCCAATTGCCAACCCGTGCAGAAGCACCAGACAGACGATTGAATAGGGTGGATTTCCCCGTGTTTGGCATACCTAAAAGTGCGATACGTTTCATGATGTTCTGATCTTAATGCGAATGGCTTCTGAGCGGCGAAGGATGATGTCCGTGTTGCCAATCCGAACTTGCAGAGGACCGTTAAAACTAGCGCAGCGGATTAACTCGATTTTTTTACCGGTCCGAAAGCCAAGCGCAGCTAGTCGGTGGAATAACGAATCTTCAGCTTCAATGCTGGAGATGACGCCTATTTCACTGGGCTTTAGATGAGAAAGATCGGTACTAGTGGTCACGCTCATTTTGATTGAATGACACATTCTAAATGATAATAATTCTTATTGTCTCATAAAAACGTCACGATGATGCATCATGAGGACATAAAAAATGGCCTGCAAGCAGGCCATTTTTTAGCTTAAAAATATAAGTAATGTCTTATTTTTTAGCGGCTGGCTTTGTGTTGTCTACGATTGTTGCTTTAGCACGCAAGTCTGTCAGCATTTTTTCCAATTGACGTTGGCTAAGTTGTTTTTGCAAATTTTCTTTTACTTTGTCGTATGGAGGTGCTTTCATTTCACGGACATCATCTAATTTAATCACGTGCCAGCCGAATTGAGTTTGAACAGGATCTGAAGTGGTGCGACCTTTTTGAAGTTTAGATACGGCTTCACCAAAAGGTTTTACCATGCCACCTAAGGCGAACCAACCTAAGTCTCCGCCTTTTTCCTTAGAGCCTGGGTCAATTGATTTCTCTTTGGCGATTTTTGAAAAATCACCGCCTTTGTTTAATTGTGCAATCACGTCTTTGGCTTCAGTTTCTGAGGCCAGTAAAATATGGCGTGCGTTATATTCTTTATCACCTAATTCTGTTTTGAATTTTTCATAAGCTGCTTTTGTTTCAGAGTCGCTTACAGGGTGATTGCGTAAGTGGTCTTGAATGAAAACATTCACCAATAACTCACGACGTGTTAACTCTTCTTTTGCAATGTAATCAGGCTTTTTATCAATCCCGGCTTTTTGTGCTTCTTGAAGCACTAATTCACTGCTAATTAATTTAGACATGATCACATCACGCACATTGTCATCCACTTTTTGACCATGATCTGTCGCATCTTTAACGATGAAATCAAATAGTGATTGCTTGATTGGTTTGCCGTTGACGGTGGCGGCCACATCGCCTGCAAATACCGAGGCACTGAAGCTTAATGAAGCAATTAACAAAAGGGTGATTCTAGAGATTTTCATTCAAGGTCCTTAAAGGGTTTGATTGGAATGTGAGGTTGTTTTTTGACAATATTATAGGGTTTATTCATTGCTAGCGATAGCGTGGATGCTGAGTGCGTGAATTTGTTTGGGAATCAGGTCACCCATCAATTGATAAATTGCGCGATGACGCGCTACTTGAGACTTCCCATTAAACTCAGCACTAACTATTTTTACTGTGAAATGACCGCCACCACCATTACCTTTGTGTCCAGCATGTAAAGCGCTATCGTCTTGAATCTCTAATTGGCTGGGAGCTAAAGATTGGAGTCTGGTGTTGATTTCTTCTATTAAGTTCATGTTAAGCCGGTAAGGTTTTACGAAAAGGTTTAACGCTCACACTGGCGTAAACGCCTGCACTGACGAAAGGGTCTGCATTTGCCCAAGCTTTCGCTTCGGCAAGTGTATTAAACTCAGCCACAATTAAACTGCCAGTGAAGCCCGCTGGCCCTGGGTCTAGGCTATCAATTGCAGGAAAAGGCCCCGCTAATAACAATCGACCTGCTTCGTGGAGTGCCGTCAGTCTTGCTAAGTGCGCCGGACGATTTGCTAAACGCTGTTCTAAACTATTAGGCGTGTCTTCAGTAACGATGGCATACCACATTATGCTTTGTCCTCATTGATGATGTATTTGTTAATGGCAACGCTTTGCACAATGATAAAAATAAACATCAACCCCATCGTGCCGAATAGCTTAAAGCTTGCCCACGTGTCTATTGAGTAATGGAAAGCGACATATAGATTAAGTGCGCCTAAAGCACTGAAGAATATTGCCCAAGCAACATTCAGATTATTCCAAATCGTTTCAGGCAGTTGAATCTCTTTGCCCATCATCATTTTGATGATGTTCTTTCTAGAAAATAGCCTTGCACCAATCAGCACAACCGCAAAGGTCCAATACAATAAAGTGGGCTTCCATTTAATAAAAGCATCGTTTTGAAAGTAAAGCGTCATGCCTCCCAAGATGGTCACTAACAAGGCGCTGAGCCATAAAGTGTTATCGACTTTTTTATAATGCAGTTTTGCCCAAATGATTTGAATAATGCTCCCGATAATGACAGCTACCGTGGCTAGCATGATAGGCACTAAGCTAGGCTTAACGGTGGTCGCAATGCCAACGGTGGTGAGTATTTCACCCAATACTGCACTTGCCGAAGCAGCTTTTTCAGCCACTTTTAGCGTAATGAAAAATAAAATGACGGGGAATAAATCGAATAAAAACTTCATGTACTGCTTTCAGTAAAAGGTTTGCTGGCTTAACGCCGCTTTAAGTGTCGGTTATACCCGTATTTTGCTATGATGTGTGAAGCCTGACAAGGCAACTTTTTATTTATTAATGTTTATTTCCATTACTTTATTCAATTCCCATTAAAAATGCGCTCTCTCATTGATCTTCATTGCCATTCTACCGTTTCTGATGGGGTGTTAACGCCAACTGAAATCGTGAATCATGCTGCCGAAAAAGGGGTGCGGGTCTTAGCGTTGACAGATCATGACGATGTGGCTGGTTTGGCAAGTGCAAGATTAGTTGCAGAAACGCATGGCATGCAGTTTATTAACGGCGTTGAAGTCTCTGTTACTTGGCGCCGCCGCACTTTGCATATTGTTGGTCTAAAAATCAATCCTGAATATGCTCCGTTGGTCGAAGGGCTTGCCAAGATTCGTGCTGGTCGACACACGCGTGCTGAAGGTATGGCGCAAGCCTTGGAAAAAGTAGGCATTCATGGCGCCCTAGAAGGGGCTTATGAATATAGTAAGGGTGGCATTATTAGCCGAACTCATTTTGCGCGGTTTTTGATTGAAAAAGGTTACGCCAAAGATACTAAGGCGGTGTTTAAGCATTATTTAGTTAAAGGTAAGCCTGGCTATATTGAACATCAATGGGCAAGTTTAGAAGATGCAATGGCTTGGATTATCGGTAGCGGAGGTGTCGCTGTGATTGCGCATCCAGGACGTTACGATTTGGGTCGTGTAACCATGTTGGAGTTAATGCATGAGTTTCGTGCGCTTGGCGGCGAAGCGATTGAAGTGGTAACGGGTAGTCATACGGTGGATCAGTATCAAGAGTTTGCAAAAATGGCCAAATCATTCGATTTAGCCTCATCGATGGGTTCTGATTATCATGGTAAAGGGCAAACTTATATTGAGATGGGGCGCTTGCCTAGCTTGCCTAGTAACTGTTTGCCTGTTTGGCGTGATTGGCCTGAAGTCCAAAATATCGAACTAGAGGCGTAATCAATGGCGCAATACTTTTCTATTCATGCAGAAAATCCACAAGCGCGATTGGTCAATCAGGCGGTTGAAATATTAAATCGTGGCGGGGTGATTGCCTATCCAACAGACTCTAGTTATGCCCTCGGCTGCATCATTGGCAATAAAGATGCACAAACACGTATTCGTGCGATTCGTGGTGTAGATGAAAGCCATCATTTCACTTTAGTATGTCGTAACTTGGCAGAGCTTGCGACATATGCGCAGGTCGATAATGTGCAATTTCGTTTATTGAAAGCGAACACACCTGGCCAATACACTTTTGTGCTGAAAGCCACGCGTGAAGTGCCTAGGCGTTTGCAACATCCTAAACGAAGTACGCTTGGTTTACGCGTGCCAAATCATGCTGTGACGCAGGCTTTATTGGCAGAACTAAATCAGCCGTTGTTGAGCATGACATTGTCTTTAAAAGATGATGCTGAGCCCTTAAATGAAGCTTGGGAAATTCGTGACCGTTTAGAGCATCAGTTGGATTTGGTGATAGATGCTGGCGCGTGCTCAGCTTTGCCGACGACAGTGATTGATCTCACTACAGATGAGCCGCAATTGATTAGGCGCGGTGCGGGTGATTTGGCGCCGTTTGATTTGGAAGATTAAATGACATTGTTAAAGGGTACAACATGGAATTAACTTACGTACAGAAGATAGCGATTTATGCCTTGCCAGTGATTTTTGCAATTACTGTGCATGAGGCAGCACATGGTTTTGCGGCACGCTTTTTTGGTGACATGACTGCTGATAGAGCAGGGCGCATCACCTTAAATCCGCTTAAACATATTGACCCAATTGGCACCATTTTACTGCCTGCATTGACTTTGCTAGTTGGAGGTATTTTGTTTGGTTGGGCAAAGCCTGTCCCTGTTGATTTTTCGCGTTTACGCAATCCTAAACGCGATATGTTGTGGGTCGCGGCTGCTGGGCCAGCTTCTAATTTTGTGATGGCTTTGTTTTGGGCGCTGATGATTAAGTTGTCAGTGACTGCGCCGAATGTTTATTCAGAGCCAATGGCGTTGATGGGACAGGCTGGTGTCATGATTAATGTGGTCTTGATGGTGTTAAATCTTTTGCCTTTGCCGCCGCTAGATGGTGGACGAATTGCGGTGAGTTTGCTGCCAAATCACTTGGCATATAAATATGCACAAATTGAGCGCTATGGATTCATTATTTTGATTGTCTTGCTTGCAACAGGGGTGCTTGGGCGAATCATGGAGCCGTTTATTGAAGCAGTGATACAGCTGATTCAGTTCATTTTTTAATTTTTCGGGCGTGATTGCGCGCCTTTTCGTATAATAGATTTCTCTTTATTTATGGTTATTCATCACTATGGCAGTTGAGCGCGTTTTATCGGGTATGCGTCCTACGGGAAGCTTGCATCTTGGGCATTATCACGGTGTATTAAAGAACTGGGTTAAGCTTCAGCATGAGCATGAATGTTTATTCTTTGTTGCTGATTGGCATGCACTGACGACCCATTACGATACACCAGAGATTATCGAAGAAAGCGTTTGGGAAATGGTGATTGATTGGATTGCTGCGGGTGTAGACCCTGCAAAAGCAACCATCTTTATTCAGTCGAAAGTGCCAGAGCATGCTGAGTTGCATACTTTGCTTTCCATGATTACTCCGCTTGGTTGGTTGGAACGTGTGCCAACTTATAAAGATCAACAAGAAAAGCTCGCGCAAAAAGACTTATCAACCTATGGGTTTTTAGGCTATCCATTGCTACAAAGTGCGGATATCTTGATTTATAAGGCAACTCAAGTGCCTGTCGGAGAGGATCAAATTCCTCATATTGAATTTACGCGTGAAATCGCACGTCGCTTCAATCATATTTATGGTCGTGAGAAAGGCTTTGAAGAAAAAGCAGAAGCAGCCATTAAAAAGCTTGGTAGCAAACGTGGGAGCTTATACGAGGAGCTACGTAACCGTTACCAAGAAAGTGGCGATGATGAGGCGCTTGAGTCGGCCCGCGCAATGATTGAGGAACAACAAGGCTTAAGTTTGGGCGACCGTGAACGTTTGCTTGGCTACCTAGAGGGCGGCGGTAAGATGATTTTGGTTGAGCCGGAATATAAGCTCACGCCAGCATCCAAAATGCCAGGGTTAGATGGTCAAAAGATGTCTAAATCCTATAACAACACCATTTCAATGCGTGAGTCGCCTGACTCTGTGGCTAAAAAAATTAAGACCATGCCGACAGATCCAGCACGTATTCGTTTGACTGATGTGGGCGATCCAGATAAATGTCCGGTTTGGCAATTGCATGAAGTCTATTCAAACGATGAAACTAAAGCTTGGGTGCAACAAGGTTGCCGCACAGCTGGTATCGGCTGTATTGCATGTAAAAGCCCTGTGATCGAAAGTGTCTTAGAAGAGCTAAAGCCTATTCAAGAACGCGCCGCACAATATGCTGAAGATCCAATGTTGATTAAAAACGTTGTGGCTGAAGGCTGTGAGCGCGCTCGTAAAATGGCGCGTGAAACCATGCGTGAAGTGCGTGAAGTCATGGGTTTAAGTTACTCTTAATTCGTGACAGTGCTCGTTACAGAACCTAAAAGTCATCTTGAACCACGTTTACATGGGGAAGCGATTACGTCGCTCCCCCATGACTTATATATTCCTCCTGATGCATTAGAGGTTTATCTAGACGCCTTTGAAGGGCCTCTCGATTTATTGCTCTATCTGATTCGCAAACACAATCTCGATATTTTAGACATTCCCATGGCGGAGTTGACCCGCCAATACATGGGCTATGTTGAGAAAATGCAGGCGATTAAATTGGAATTGGCGGCTGATTATTTGTTGATGTCAGCGATGCTGATTGAGATTAAATCTCGCATGTTATTGCCCAAGCCCACAGAAGTGGAGTCAGAAGATGACCCGCGTGCAGAGTTGGTGCGTCGTTTAATGGAGTATGAGGCTATTAAATTAGCAGCACAAAAGCTCGATGAGTTGCCGCAAGTGGGGGTGGATTTGATGGTGGCGAACGCTTATTTTGAGCAAATTGTTCAGGTGCAAGCACCACAGGTTGCAATGGAAGACTTGGTGGCTGCTTGGCAAAATGTATTGAAGCGCGCTAGCCATTTTGCCCATCACAAAGTTGGTAAGGCTGAGCTTTCTGTGCGTGAACACATGAGTCAGATTTTGCGCAAATTAAAAGAACACAATATGCTGGAATTTTCCGCTTTGTTTGATGTGGAAAACGAAGGCATTCCTAAGTTGGTGGTGTGCTTTTTAGCCATATTAGAATTGGCGCGTGAAGGCTTGGTCAAAATTACCCAGCAAGCGGCGTTTACCCCTATTTATCTGCAAATTAATCAAAGTAATTAATGATGGAATCCAACAACGTATCTCAGATGAAAGTGGTGCTAGAGGCGGCCTTACTGACTAGCCCCAATCCATTATCTTTAGATGAGATGTTGCGTTTATTCCCTGAGCGAGTGGAGCGTGCGACCTTGCGTATGTTGCTCGATGAGCTGAAGCAGGATTGGCAAGCGCGTAATCTGAATAGTATGGAATTAGTGCAGGTGGCGAGTGGTTGGCGTTTTCAAGCTTTGCCTGAGCTGGCACCATTCTTGTCTCGTCTCAATCCAGATCGTCCGCACCGCTACTCGCGTGCTGCAATGGAGACTTTGGCGATCATTGCTTACCGTCAACCCGTGACACGCGGGGATATAGAAGAATTGCGCGGCGTTGCTGTGAATCCTAATACGATTCGTCAATTGCAAGAGCGTGATTGGATTGATGTGGTGGGTCAGCGTGACGTGCCTGGTCGACCTTCATTGTACGCAACGACTAAAACCTTTTTAGATGACCTAAATCTGAAATCTTTGGCTGATTTGCCTGAAATGGAAACCTTTCTTGAGCAGCCATTTTCTGAAGATGAAGTGATCCTTGAGTCTGCGCCAGAAACGCCACCCCAGGTAGACTTTATTGACAATAGCGATGCGTCATCCTAATTAAAATATTTAGCTAGGCAATCTGCGGTAAAATTAGCACTATTCAATTATCGAAATATCTAACATGGCTCGTCCTTTTAAGCAGCAGCGTGACCCGCAGCGCACAATCAAACGCCCAACGACTAACTTCACGCCGATTGCACAAGATCCTGATGCGCCAGCATTGCCAACGCAGCGTTTACACAAGCTACTAGCTTTAGCTGGTTTAGGCTCTCGCCGCGATATGGAAGCTTTGATTGCGAGTGGTCGCGTGACGATTAATGGTCAAGTAGCGACACAAGGTGCTGGCGTCACTGAGAATGACATTGTGCGTGTAGATAGTCGACCAGTACGTTTGCCATTCGAGCCTGAATTGCCGAAGGTGCTGATTTACCATAAGCCAGAAGGTGAGATTGTCAGTCAGGACGACCCTGAAGGTCGTGCTAGCGTATTTGATAAGCTTCCTAAAGTGCGTGGAGCCAAATGGATTGCGATTGGCCGCTTGGATATTAATACTTCGGGCTTACTTATTTTCACCACCTCTGGTGAACTCGCTAATCACTTTATGCATCCTCGTTATGGTGTGGAACGCGAATATGCGGTGCGTATTTTTGGTGAATTAACAGATGAGCAATTGGCGCAGTTACGTGTTGGTATTGAGCTTGATGACGGCCCTGCAAATTTTGATATTATTAACCCGCAAGGCGGTGAAGGCTCTAACCATTGGTATCAAGTGGTGTTGACGGAAGGTCGCAATCGCGAAGTTCGTCGTTTGTTTGAGGCATTTTTAGCACCTGTCAGTCGCTTAATGCGTGTGCGTTTTGGCCCAGTGAATTTACCACCACGTTTAAAGCGCGGCATGATGTTGGAGTTATCGCCAAAAGAAGTCGTAGGTTTGCTTGAGTGGGCTGGGTTACAAGCACCTAGCGGCCCTATGCGTCAGCTGACAGCGCGTGAAAAAGATAAGTTGGGTACTGCGTTTACGCCTAAGCCTAAACGTGAGGCACGTGAACGAATTGCAGCGGGTGAGCGCAACAAGAGCGAGCGTCAAAGCCATTACGAGCGAAATGCGCCACCAAGCTTGGCCGAGACTTTAACAGGTACGCAGCGTAAGAGCCGCGGTACTAATTCTGTAGATAGAAAGTCCTCAGAGCGTGCCGCTACAGATAAAGAAAAGTTGGATAGAGCTGACTTCGCTAGAGATAAGCGCAATACGCGTGGCAAGTCTTCAGCACCGAAGAAGCCCACAAATCGTCGTATTCGACAAGGCACAGATGTCGTGAAGGCTGGAGAGAAACCACCTAAGCGTCAAAAATCTTAGGTAGTTAAAATCTTAAGCGGGCAATTGTTCTTTGGTGAGTAAGAAAACGAACTGATTGCCCGATTCCACTTCTAGCCATGTGAAAGGCACATCAGGATAAGCCTCTAGCAGAGCATCACGATTGTGGCCGATTTCAACAATCAACAAGCCACCATCGTTCAGGTATTTTCCAGCTGCATTCAATAAAGTATGGGTATGGTCTAAACCATCAGTGCCACTACGAAGCGCGATTTGTGGCTCATTACGATATTCTTTTGGTAATAGCGCCATCGATGGCGCATCCACGTATGGTGGGTTGCTGATAATCAAATCATAAGTTTTTCCAGCAAGAGATGTAAACATATCTGACTGAATAGCAGTGATTTGCTCTTCTAACCCATAGTTTTTGATATTGATGTTTGCGACGGCAATGGCGTCAGGTGAAATATCAACCACATCGACACTTGCATTAGGGAAGGCGTGAGCCAGTAATACACCTAGACAGCCACTGCCTGTGCAAATATCAGCGGCACTTTCCACCATTTCTTGATACTCAATCCAAGGATGTAAGCCATTTTCAAGCAATTCCGCAATAAATGAGCGGGGCACGATCACACGTTCATCGACGTAAAACTTAAAGCCCCTTAGCCATGCCTCACGAAGCAAATAAGCGGCTGGTGTGCGATCTGTGACACGGCGCTCAATTAGATGGGCTAAATGCTTTGCCTCGTCTTTGGTAACGCGTGCATCTAAGAAGTTATCTAGCGTGTCTAAAGGTAAGTGAAGGGCGCTCATGACTAGCCAAACGCTTTCGTCATAAGCGTTGTCGGTACCATGACCAAAAAACACCTCCGCTTCTTCTAATCGGCTCATGCTGTAGCGTACCCAATCGCGAATGGTGAGTAATGCTTCTGTGATGTGATTAGGCGTCATGTTGGTCTTTCGATTTTTTGTTTGGTTTTGTTGCTGTTGATAGAAGCCATATCAGGCCACCAGCAACGATGAATACGATAATCAGCTCCATGCTTTATTAAACTAACAGTAACTTTTCAAGCGTGATGCGATAAGTGTCTTTGAGTGGCTCAATATCTGCCACAGCTACGCACTCATTGAGTTTATGAATGGTTGCGTTAAGCGGTCCAAATTCAATCACCTGTTTGCAAATGTCGGCGATAAAACGACCGTCCGATGTGCCGCCTGTGGTCGACAGTTCAGGGGTGACACCATAGCTTTGCTCAATTGCTGCTGAAATGGCTTCCACCAAATTGCCTTTTGGTGTGATGTAGGGCGGAGAATACTCCCAATTCAAATCGTAAGTAAGATTGTGTTTATCTAAAATCGCATAAACGCGCTCTTTTAGATTTTGCTCTGTGCTTGCTGTTGAAAAGCGGAAGTTAAATAGAATCTCAACTTCACCAGGCACCACATTCGTGGCACCTGTACCACCGTTCATATTAGAAATTTGCCATGAGGTTGGTGGGAAGTATTCGTTACCCTTATCCCATTCGGTATCGACCATGTCTTTAATCGCTGGAGCAACCATGTGGATGGGGTTTTTAACTAAGTGTGGATAAGCAATGTGTCCTTGCACGCCTTTAACGACCAATTTTCCAGAAAGTGAGCCACGACGTCCATTTTTAATCATGTCGCCAACAACTTTGTTAGATGTCGGTTCGCCCACGATGCAGTAATCAAAATGCTCGCCACGTGCTTTTAACGCCTCAACGACTTTGACTGTTCCATCCACAGCAACTCCTTCTTCATCGGAGGTGATGAGCAAGCCGATTGAGCCTGCGTGGTTAGGATGTGCCGCAACAAAATCTTCAATGGCGGTAATGAAAGCAGCACATGAGGTTTTCATATCCGCTGCACCACGGCCATATAGCATGCCATCTTTAATTGTTGGCTCAAAAGGTGGCGTATGCCATTGATCAACAGGACCCGTAGGGACGACGTCAGTATGGCCTGCAAACACTAATAATGGGCCAGTTGTCCCACGGCGTGCGTAAAAGTTATCAACATCCCCAAACCGCATGCGTTCAATGTTGAAACCTAATGGCTCCAAACGGCTAATCATTAAATCTTGGCACCCAGCATCTAGCGGGGTGTTGGATTGTCTTGAAATTAAGTCTTTAGCTAAATCTAGCGTTTTGCTCATAGGAGTAACTTTAATGTTTAAATAGTTGTTGATATGTCGTTTCGTCAAAGCCTAAAGCAGTTAGGGCGCCATCTTTGACCAATAAAGGACGCTTAATGACCGAAGTTTTTGCCATCATCAGTTGGGTAGCACTCATATCATCTGTGACAGCTGCTTTTTCAGCATCACTCAAATTACGCCACGTCATTCCAGCACGATTGACTAATTTTTCCCAAGGCTGTTGAGTCAGCCATTGCTTGATTGTGGCCTCGTCTATCCCTAGTTTTTTGAAATCATGAAATTCATAAGCAACACCATTTTCATCAAGCCAAGTGCGTGCTTTTTTAACAGTGTTGCAATTTGGGATGCCGTAAAGTTTCATGCTGGTTATTTTAACAGTAAAAGCAGCGCTATAAAGCAAAACAGCCCACTAAGGGGCTGTTTGTTTGAGTGTTACGTTGGCATTAAATGCCGCGCAGCAACTCGTTAATCCCTACTTTTCCTAAAGTCTTTTCATCTACTTTCTTCACGATTACGGCACAGTAAAGGCTGTAGCTACCATCTTTTGATGGCAAGTTGCCTGAAACAACGACTGAGCCTTTTGGAACACGGCCATAAGTTACAGAGCCTGTTTCGCGGTCGTAAATTTTGGTTGATTGGCCGATGTAAACACCCATTGAAATAACGCAGTTATCTTCAACCACTACGCCTTCTACCACTTCAGAGCGTGCACCAACAAAGCAGTTGTCACCAATAATGGTTGGACCTGCTTGCACAGGCTCTAATACGCCACCAATACCTACGCCACCAGATAGGTGCACGTTTTTACCGATTTGCGCACATGAACCAACCGTTGCCCATGTATCAACCATCGTGCCTTCGCCAACGTAAGCGCCAATGTTCACGTATGAAGGCATTAATACCGCGTTTTTTCCAATGAATGAACCGCGACGCACAATCGCATTTGGCACCACACGGAAGCCGCCTGCCTTGAAGTCTTCTTCAGTGTAATCAGCAAACTTTGGTGGTACTTTGTCGAAATATTGCGTACAGCCACCATCCATCAATACATTGTCTTGCAAGCGGAATGAAAGTAATACCGCTTTTTTGAGCCATTGATGTGTTTCCCATTCTTGGCTGTCACCTTTACGTGAAGCAACACGTAATTTACCTGCATCTAAATCAGCTAATACGCTAGCAACCGCTTCTTTAAGCTCTGCAGATGCATTGCTTGGGTTGATGTCGGCGCGACGCTCAAAAGCGTCTTCAATGATGGTTTGCAATTGGCTCATGAATAATTCCGATAGTCTAAAAATTAGTGAAAATAAATTAAGTGCGGCATTTTACCTGATTCTGTCAGTTTGAAGCAGGTAATGCGCTTATTTGCCTAATTTTGCTTGTTCGTAAAGCGGCATCACTGTTGGAATAAGCTTGGATAGGTCATCAATACGTGTTTTGTCAGATGGGTGGTCACTCAAAAATTCAGCAGGTTTTTTGCCGCCTGATTGTGCCATTTTTGTCCAAAGGCTAATGGCTGCGTTCGGGTTGTATCCAGCACGCGCGGCTAATTCCAATCCCATACGGTCAGCTTCTGTTTCTTGCGTGCGCGAGTTTGGAAGTGCAAAGAATAGTTGTGTGCCCATGGTTGCACCGCCCAAAGCTAAACCTGTCGCGGCATTTTTCTTTGAGCCAATTACTGCAGCGAGCAAGGCTAAGCCGCCTTGTTGCGCATAAGCGAGTGACATACGTTCACGACCATGTTCACGAAGCGCATGGCTAATTTCGTGGCCAATCACCGCCGCTAACTCGTCATCTGTGGCTTGTAGTTTATCAATAAGGCCCGTGAATACCATGATTTTTCCACCAGGCATGCAGTAGGCGTTTATTTGCTCATTCTTTTCAACGTTCACTTCCCATTTCCAATTGGATGCGTCTGCGCGGTAGACAGGTGTTTGCTTGATAAGGCGGTCAGAAATGGCGCGAACACGAGCAAGTGCGACTGTATCCGTATTGAGCGTTTTCTTGTCGTTAGCCGTTTTGAGTGTTTGAGAGTAACTCGCCAAAGACATGCTCTCTACTTGCTTGCTTGAAAGCATCATAAATTGACTACGCTCTATGCCAACAGCGCCTTTGTTGGTGGTGGTTGCGCAGCCCACTAATTGGGTTGCGAAAAGACCAGTCAGCAACATGGAAGCAAAACGAAAGTTAAATTTTTTCATGATAGTTAAGCGCTATAGCTAAATATTAGTAATGTTTAGAAGCTGACTTGAGAACCAAGTTCCACAACGCGGTTAGGTGGTAGCTTAAATTGGTTGGTGATGGTTTCGGCAGACCTAAATAGGCCAATAAAGATTTTTTTACGCCAAATCGCCATGTCTGGGCTTTCGCAGGCGATTAAAATTTCTTTGCCGACAAAGAATGAAGTATCCATCGCATCTAATTCCAAACCTTGTGCAGCGCATAGTTCCAAATCGCGTGGTAAGTCAGGTTCATCTTTAAAGCCGTAATTGACGGTTACTCTGTAGAACTCATGAGGAAGTTTTTCTACCAACACCAAATCTTCTTTTGGCGTGTGTGGGAAGTCAGAAAATTTCACTGTCAGTATGACCACTTTTTCATGCAGTACCTTGTTGTGCTTAAGGTTGTGCAACATGGCATGGGGAACACCATCAGGGTTTGGGGTCATGAATAATGCAGTGCCAGGCACTCGTGCAGGTGGGTGTTGCCCAATGGCTTCAATAAAGGGACCAAGTTCCATTGCGTCGTCTTTAAGGTTAGCGTAAAGCAATGAACGTCCAGTTTTCCATGTCACCATGAGCGTGAAAATAAAGATCCCGATGACGAGCGGTACCCAACCACCATCAGGTATTTTAAGTACGTTGGCAGTAAAGAAAGAAACATCCACGGTTAAGAAAGTAAGAATTAATGCCCCAGTTCTTAACTTGCCCCAGCCCCACATGTGGTGAAATACAATCCCTGCAAGTAATGAAGTAATCACCATGTCGCCAGTCACTGCGATGCCGTAAGCCGCCGCGAGGTTGCCAGAAGACTTAAAGCCTAATACTAAGACCATAATCGCTAACATTAAGCCCCAGTTGACGCGTGGCATATAGACTTGGCCCTCATGGCTTTCTGAGGTGTGTTCGACGTGCATGCGCGGCAAATAGCCCAACTGTAAGGCTTGGCGTGACACTGAAAAAGCACCTGTAATGACGGCTTGCGAAGCAATGACTGCAGCTAATGTTGCCAATAGAATCAATGGAAACAGGCTCCATTCTGGCGCAAGTAAATAGAATGGATTTTCTACTGTTGCGTGGTTGGAAAGGATCAGTGCACCTTGGCCAAAGTAATTGAGAATAAGTGATGGTAATACAAAGCCAAACCAAGCAAGCCTAATTGGGAAAGGCCCGAAGTGGCCCATATCAGCATATAAGGCTTCAGCACCGGTTACAGCAAGCACTACAGCGCCTAATGCAACAAATGCGACCCAAGGTGCTGAATGTAGAAATTGAAAAGCGTAGTAAGGATTGAGGGCATTTATAATACTTGGGTATTGGATAATGCTATTGATGCCTAATACCGCTAGCGTGCCAAACCAAAGCAACATAATTGGGCCGAAGAAAGCGCCTACTAGTGCGGTTCCTTTGCTTTGTGCCCAAAATAGGGCAACAATCACAATCATCGTGATTGGGATAATCAACGTATGTAGCCCTGGCGCCGCAACTTCCAAGCCCTCAACAGCTGAAAGTACTGAAATCGCCGGGGTAATCATTCCGTCAGCATAGAACATACAGGCACCCAAAATACCCAAGAGCATAATGGTGTGTTGCATTTTCTTATCGCCGCTAGCGTGCCGCGTGGCCAGTGCCAACAAGGCCATAATGCCGCCTTCGCCTCGGTTGTCAGCGCGCATAATGAATGCGACATATTTGACTGAAACGACCATAATCAGCGCCCAAACAATGAGCGATAAAATCCCAAACATATTGGCTTCATTGAGCGGAACTGGGTGTGTACCGACAGAGAAAACTTCTTTAATCGTATAAAGAGGGCTGGTACCAATGTCGCCAAACACCACGCCGAGCGCGGCTAATGTTAATGCGGAGAGTTTTGTTTTATTGCCAGTACCAGTTGATGATGACATTAAAAATTAGCTTGAGGACATAAAACGGTATTATCAATCAACTTCGGCGCTAAACCAATAGCAGAATGATAATAGCCGGTGACTTCGTTATTATTATGACGTTTTTGACACAGTCGCTTCAGCTTCACCCTCGCCAAAAGTCAGATGAATGGCATCACCTGCTTTAATTTGATCGCTGTTGTTAATAATTTGCCCGTCTTTGGTTTGGGCTAAAGCATAGCCTCTAGTGAGTACGGCTTGTGGATTCAGGTGATGTAGATTTTGTGCCAGCTGATTTAGATTGCTTTGTTTATTTTGTAGTTGTTGCTTGATAGCTAATAACAATCTACGTGATACTTGAGCTAGTTGGCTTTTTTGTTGCGCGATTTGTTGTGCAGGCGAAACTAGACGGCGCGCAAGATAATCCAACATTTGTGCACGCTGATTAAATGTATCTTGGCAGTTTTTATTGAGATGTAAGCCTAGCTGTTTTAGCCTGTTCAGTAAGGCTTCGCGAGATGGCGATACTAATTCGGCTGCGGCTGTTGGCGTTGCTGCACGTGCATCTGCCACAAAATCACAAATGGTGAAGTCAGTTTCATGTCCCACGCCGCTAATGGTAGGAATGCGGCAATTAGCAATAGCGCGCGCGACAACTTCTTCATTGAACTGCCATAAATCTTCCATGCTGCCACCGCCGCGGCAAATAATCAGTACATCGCACTCATTTCGCTCGTGTGCGTTATTGATTGCCTTGGCAATTTGCACAGCGGCACCTTTGCCTTGGACTGGTGTTGGGTAAATTACAACCGGTATGCTAGGCATACGGCGTCTTAACGTGGTGAGTACGTCATGCAATGCTGCAGCATCTGCTGATGTCACAATCCCGATTTGCTTGGGGTGCGCAGGAATTGCCTGTTTAAAAGCAGGGTCGAAAAGACCTTCTTGCTGAAGTTTTGCTTTGAGTTTTTCAAAGGCTTCAAATAATGCGCCGGCACCCGCACGTTGAAGAAATTCAATCGTGAGCTGAAAGCTACCGCGTGCTTCATAGAGTGTTACTAGCGCTCTCGCTTCAACTTTGTCGCCTTCTTTTGGGACCCAATCTAAATAGCTATTGCGACCACGAAACATCACGCAACTTACTTGTGCGCCAGCATCCTTGAGTGAAAAGTACCAATGCCCAGAAGCTGCGCGCGTTAAGTTAGAGATTTCGCCTGAAACCCAAAATAGAGGAAAGCTCTGCTCCAGCACCTCTTTTGCTAAGCGATTAAGTTCGCTCACGCTCATGATGTGTGGGGTATTTGCGCCGTCTCTGCTGTCTAACATATGGGTTTATCCGTTACAATCTATGCTAATTCTTATCGTTCATTATAACGTGGAGATTCAGTCTCAAATGTTGAATAAATTTTTAGCGAGTCGTTTAGCCTATTTTGTTGGTTTTTTGGCGAGCTTCGGCTTGGTTGCATTGGCGTTATGGATACAGACGACTTATCAATTAGAGCCTTGCCCCTTATGTATTTCTCAGCGCATCGTGTTTATGAGCTTGGGTGTTTTGTTTTTAATCGCCGCGATACATCACTCACAAAAGCCAGCTTGGATAAAGCTTTATGCTTTGCTGCAAACGCTCACCGCTATTGGTGGTGCAGGCGTAGCGATTCGTCATTGGTGGTTGCAAGTCCATAAAGATGAGATGTTGGTGGACTGCGGTGTGGGGTTTGATTATATGTTCGATAATTTTCCACTTAAAAAAGCGCTTACCTTGGTATTTCGAGGCACGGGAGATTGCGCTACGATTGATTGGACTTTTTTAGGATTAAGTATTCCTCAGCTTGCATTGATTGGCTTTGTGAGCTTTGCCGCTTATGCCTTGTTGTTGGCTAAAACACGCATTTAAAAGAAACGACTATGTATAAATATTTAGAAGATTTTGTCGGCAATACGCCTTTGGTGAAGTTGAAACGCATCCCAGGCAATACCAGCAACACCATTTTGGTGAAGCTTGAAGGCAACAATCCTGCGGGCTCTGTTAAAGATCGTCCAGCGCTTTCGATGATTACACGCGCTGAAGCGCGCGGCGATATCAAGCCTGGCGACACGTTAATCGAAGCTACTTCAGGTAATACTGGCATTGCTTTGGCAATGGCTGCAGCGATGAAGGGCTACAAAATGCTGTTAGTGATGCCGGAAAACCAAAGTATAGAGCGTCGTCAAACCATGAAAGCGTTTGGGGCTGAGTTATTGCTCACGCCTAAAGATGGCAGCATGGAGCTGGCACGTGACGTGGCGATGAAACTGCAAGCCGAAGGCGAGGGGATCGTACTCGACCAATTCGGAAATGAAGACAACCCCTTGGCACACTATGAAGGCACCGGCCCTGAGATTTGGCGTGACACCGAAGGTAAAGTCACCCACTTTGTTGCTAGTATGGGCACCACAGGCACGATTATGGGCACTTCGCGCTTCTTAAAAGAACAGAATCCTAATATTCAAATTATTGGTGTTCAGCCAGAAGAAGGTGCGCAAATTCCTGGCATACGTAAATGGCCAGAAGCTTATTTGCCAACGATTTACGATGCTAAAAATGTTGATGAATTGATTTATGTGAGCCAAGCGAATGCAGAAAAAATGACCCGTCGATTGGCAGCTGAAGAGGGTATCTTTGCAGGCATCTCGTCTGGGGGGGGTCTATACGCTGCGCTTCAATTATCTAAACAAGTGGAGAACGCAGTCATTGTTTCTATTGTTTGCGATAGGGGTGACCGCTACCTTTCAACTGGGGTTTTCCCAGCATGATTCCAACCTTAGTCTTTGACATTGAAACCATCCCTGATACCGATGGCTTAAAAGGCTTGCTTGGCTTGCCTGCAGAAACTTCTGCTGACGATGTGGCAAAAATTGCCTTTCATCAACGCCGTCAACATAATGGCAGCGAGTTTCTACCTTTGCATCAACATCGTGTGGTGGCGATTTCTTGCGTGCTTCGTGAAGCCGATAGTTTTAAAGTGTGGTCTTTAGGCGCACCAGGCGAACCTGAAGGCCAGCTTATCCAGCGCTTTTTTGATGGTATTGAAAAATACACGCCGAATGTTGTCTCTTGGAATGGCGGTGGTTTCGATTTCCCTGTTTTGCACTACCGTGGACTCGTCAATGGTGTTCAAGCTCCGCGTTATTGGGATATGGGCGAGGACGACAAAGAGTTTAAGTGGAATAACTACATAAGCCGCTATCATGCACGTCATACTGATTTAATGGATTTACTCGCGATGTATCAAGGTCGTGCGAATGCGCCTTTGGATGACATGGCACAGTTATGTGGTTTTCCAGGTAAGTTGGGTATGGATGGTAGCAAGGTGTGGGATGCTTATCAGCAAGGTGAAATTGAAGCGATCCGCAATTACTGTGAGACCGATGTAGTGAATACCTATCTGGTTTATCTGCGATTCCAATTCATGCGCGGCCAGCTTAACCAAGTTGCTTATGATCGCGAGATTTCTCTCGTGCGTGACACTTTAAATGCAGATGATGCGCCGCACTGGCAAGAGTTTATGGCTGCTTGGAAGTCTTAAGCATTTTTAATCCCAATTGAGTAGTAAAGTTTATCCGTCATGCGTTCTCGTAAAAAATTCAAATCTGAAAATCCTATTGGCACAGCCCTCATCGAATCTCTAGACCAAGAGGGGCGGGGCGTTGCCCATGTTGATGGTAAAGCCATCTTTATTCGCGGCGCATTGCCTAATGAGACGGTGACTTATCAATCAACACGTATTAAATCTAGTTATGAGTTTGCTGAAACTAAGTCAGTATTAAAGGCCTCAAATTTGCGTGTTACGCCCAAATGTCCGCACTTCGGCATGTGTGGCGGTTGTGCGCTACAACATTTAGATTTTTCTGCGCAAGTGGCGGCTAAGCAACGTTTGCTGGAAAATGATTTGCACCACATCGGCAAAGTAAAGCCAGAAAGCCTGCTCCCACCTATTTATGGTCCAGCTTGGGGCTACCGTCATAAAGCACGCTTGCGTGTGAAGTACGTTGCTAAAAAAGACCGCGTGCTAGTGGGCTTTAATGAAAAATCCACGCCCTTTGTAGCGGATATGAATCGCTGCGAAGTATTACCACCCCGTATTTCAGCTTTAATTACACCGCTACAAGAAATGATTGTTCAAATGAGCATTCGTGATGCTATTCCGCAAATCGAATTGGCGGTGGGTGAGCATGCGGTCGTGTTGGTTTTTCGTGTGATGGAAACGCCAAATGCTAAAGATGAAGCGCTATTTAAAGTTTTTGCGGATGAGTTCGATGTGCAAGTTTGGACACAAACCAAAGGCCTAGATACCGTGCAACCGTTTTACCCATTAGATGGCCCCAAGCTCAGTTATTCGCTGCCTGAATTTGATTTAACCTATCCGTTTAATCCCACTGAATTCACGCAGGTTAATCCGCATATTAATCAAGTGATGCTTCGCCGCGCAATGCAGCTACTATCACCGCAAGCGGGCGAAAAGATTGCTGACTTCTTTTGCGGTTTGGGTAACTTCACCTTGCCGATTGCACGTTCAGGCGCAACGGTACTGGGCATGGAGGGTTTGGAAGTTTTAGTTAAACGTGCGCGTGAAAGTGCAGCGTTAAATGGTCTCGCTGACCAAGTGGAGTTTACCGAAGCGGATTTATTCGATATGACGCCCGAATTATTGCAAGGCCTAGGCCACTTTGATAAATGGCTGATCGACCCGCCACGCGATGGTGCAATGGCTTTGGTTAGCGCTTTGCCTAATGATGCTAGCTTTGGTCCAGAGCGCATGGTGTATGTGTCTTGTAACCCAGCTACTTTGGCGCGCGATGCGGGTATTTTGGTGAACGAAAAAGGCTATCGTATGGTCGCCGCTGGTGTGATTAATATGTTCCCACACACTTCGCATGTCGAGTCTATCGCTTTGTTTGAGCGCTAAACGACGCCATGTTTAAATTTTGTTGTTGCTTGTTTTGTTTGCTCAGCAGCCTAACGGCTTGTCATCAGCAAGAAGCAAATCAACGACAAGACATTCGTTTTGCAGTCGCACAAGCACCGATCAATCTAGATCCACGCTACGCTACCGATGCCGCATCGGCACGTGTTAATCGCTTGTTATATCGTTCATTGGTTGGTTTTGATGCCAGTTCAAAGCCAGTGGCTGATTTGGCGACTTGGCAGGTGATTAGCCCGACTCAATATCGTTTTAAATTGGGTGAGGCCGGGCGAAAATTTCATGATGGCAGTCAATTATCAACCAAAGACGTAAAAGCGACGTATGAGTCCTTGCTTGCATTAAAAGACTCTCCACTTTCGGCTGAGTTTACCAATATTCGTCGCATCGAAACATTAGATGGCGCACGCCTAGATATTTACTTGAAAGCGGCCGATAGCGCTTTCCCAGCTAAGCTTGTCATCGGTATATTGCCTGCAAGTCAGATTGCAACCGGGCGAGATTTTAGCCACCATCCATTAGGTAGCGGGGCGTTGGCGTTTGTGCGTTGGACAAACACATTGGAATTAAAGCGAGTGGTCGATAGCCAAGCGATTACGTTGTTAGAAGTGAAAGATCCCACGGTACGCATCCTTAAGCTGATGCGTGGTGAAGTGGATATTTTGCAAGGCGACTTGCCACCAGAGTTAGTGCGTTACCTCAAAGGCCAGCCGAATATCAAAGTAAGCGAAAGCAATGGCGCTAATTTCTCTTACCTAGGTTTTAACTTGCAAGATAAAACGCTGGCAAATTTGAAAGTGCGACAAGCAGTTGCCCACGCGATTAATCGACCAGAGATTATTCAGCAAGCTTTAGTTGGCGGCACCCGAGAGGCTGGCGCAATCTTACCTCCTGAGCATTGGGCGGGAAATCCCACACTCAAGCCTTATGCATATAACCCAGCGCTCTCTAAAAAGCTTCTAAAAGAAGCGGGGGTGCAACTGCCGCTTCATCTCGTTTATAAAACATCTACTGATGCACAGCGTGTGCGTCTCGCTACGATTATGCAAGCGCAAATGGCTGAGGCGGGCATTGCGCTTGAGATTAAAAGCTTAGATTGGGGCACATTTTTTGAGGATGTGAAACAAGGGCATTTTCAATTATTCGGGCTCACTTGGGTCGGTATTAACACCCCTGATATTTACGCAAAAGCATTTGGCTCAGATAATGCCCCGCCTAAAGGTTTTAATCGTGGGCGTTTTAGTGATGCTCAGCTTGATGCATTGTTAGCCAAGCAGGATTGGAAAGCCGCCACGAACTTTATTCATCAGCAATTGCCTTACGTACCGCTATGGTATGAAGGTCAGTTCGCGGCTACGCAAGTTGGTATGAGTGAGTATGCGCCAAAAACTGATGGTAATTGGGATGATTTGGCGACAGTCGTTCGTCAGTCACACTAAATTTTATAAAATAGGCATTCCAGAGTAAAATACTCAACTTATGCAAATCAACACGATTCCCACAGTAAAACCTATCAATCAGTATCGTCCATATTGGGCTAAGCGTTTCGGCACGTCTAAAATGTTGCCGATGTCGCGCGAGGAGATGGATGATTTGGGTTGGGACAGTTGCGACATTATTTTGGTCACTGGCGATGCGTATATCGACCATCCTAGCTTTGGCATGGCATTAGTCGGTCGTCTGCTTGAGTCGCAAGGTTTTCGCGTAGGGATTATTGCCCAGCCTGATTGGTCAGATGCTGAGGCGTTTAAGTTGTTGGGTAAGCCCAATCTCTACTTTGGGATTACGGCGGGCAATATGGATAGCATGGTGAATCGCTATACCGCAGACCGCAAGATACGTTCAGACGATGCTTACACGCCAGATGCGGCAGCAGGCAAGCGTCCAGACCGTGCTGTTTTGGTTTATTCACAACGCTGTCGCGAAGCCTTTTCTGATGTGCCTTTGGTGATTGGTAGTATCGAAGCTAGTTTGCGCCGTATCGCGCATTATGATTATTGGTCTGACAAAGTACGCCGTTCAGTATTGGTAGATTCTAAAGCCGATATTTTGTTATACGGCAACGCTGAGCGTGCCTTGATTGAACTTAGCCATCGCTTGGGTAAAGGCGAAAATGTCGCTGACATTACCGATATTCGGGGCACTGCTTTCTTGCGTAAAAAAATCCCAGAAGGTTGGCAAGAAGTAGCTTCTACCAATCTAGACCGTCCCGGCAAAGTGGAAGCGCCGATTGATCCTTATGAAATGAAAATGGGCGCAGGCACTAGCTGTGAGACTGAGGCTAAAAAAGATGAGCCTGCCTTACCTGAAGGCACGCAAGCGGTGCAAATCGTTCGCAAACCTAAAGCAGATCGTGCCTTTCAAGTCGTGCGTTTGCCAAGTTATGAAGAGGTGGCAAAAGACCCTGTGCTGTACGCGCATGCTTCTCGAGTACTGCATTTAGAAGCTAATCCTGGTAATGCGCGTGCATTGATTCAAAAGCACGGTGACCGTGAGGTATGGCTTAATGCGCCACCGATTCCGCTCACCACTAAAGAGATGGATTACGTTTACGATTTGCCTTATGCACGCAAGCCACATCCCGCTTATGGCGATGCCAAAATACCTGCTTGGGAGATGATTCGCTTCTCAGTGAATATCATGCGCGGCTGTTTCGGCGGCTGTACTTTCTGTTCGATTACCGAGCATGAAGGCCGCATTATTCAAAGCCGCTCTGAAGAAAGTATTTTGAAAGAAGTGGAAGAAATCCGCGATAAGGTCGATGGCTTTACTGGCGTGATTTCAGACCTTGGTGGGCCCACTGCCAATATGTATCGCATGGCGTGTAAGTCGCCTGAGATTGAAAAATCATGCCGTAAGCTTTCATGCGTTTATCCTGGAATTTGTGAAAATCTCAATACCGACCACTCGGCCTTGATTCAGCTTTATCGCAAAGCACGTAATCTCAAGGGCATTAAGAAGATTCTTGTGGGATCTGGCCTTAGATATGACTTGGCTGTGACTTCGCCTGAGTATGTCAAAGAATTGGTGCAAAATCATGTGGGCGGCTATTTGAAGATTGCGCCTGAGCATTCTGAAGAGAACGTGCTTTCTAAAATGATGAAGCCAGGCATGGGCGCTTACGATAAGTTTAAAGAGATGTTTGAGCGCTTCTCAAAAGAGGCAGGCAAGCAACAATATTTGATTCCTTACTTCATCGCAGCGCATCCTGGCACGACCGATGAAGATATGCTTAACCTTGCGCTTTGGCTTAAGAAATATGATTTTAGGTTAGACCAAGTACAAACCTTTACGCCAACCCCAATGGCAATGGCAACAGCCATGTACCACTCAGGTAAAAATCCGTTGCGTAAAGTGACGGATGACAGCGAAGAGGTGCCTATTCCTAAAGCAGGTGGCGTGCGCCGTTTGCACAAAGCATTTATTCGTTACCACGACCCAAAGAATTGGCCACTCTTACGTGAGGCGCTTAAAAATATGGGGCGTGCTGATTTGATTGGCAATGGCAAACATTGCTTAATTCCTGCATGGCAACCGCTTGATAAAACGCCGCCACGCCCTGTGCAAGTGGCGAGTAAAAAACGCCCAGCGCCATCACCTGCGGCAGTTAAAGGTAAGAAGCTCGAAATAGGAAAACCGTTCCGACGTTCTCGTTAAGCTTGATTGAACCGCTGAGCATGTTGTCTGTCTGACTTTTACATTTCATGATTGAGGACTTTCCCGTGCGTTCATTTTTCTCTAAATTCTCATTGGCTTTCATTCTATTTGTTAGCGCTCAAATCGCCTTGGCAGCTGACAATGGCTTACTTTGGAAGATTGAAGCGCCTAGCGGAAAAGTCAGTTATTTACTTGGCACCATGCATACCGATGATCAACGGGTGACTGAGTTTTCGCCCAAAATCATCGAGGCTTTTAATCAAAGCGAAGCCTTTATGATGGAGACGCTGCCGCCGCGTGACCCCTCTATTTTTATGATGAAGCAGGGCACGGTAGCTGAGATGCTCACAGAAAAAGAATTCGACCAGGTGCGTGAATTAGCAGATTTTCATTCGATGCATATCGAAGCTGCCATGCACATGAAGCCTTGGCTACTCGCTGTCATTTTTGATTTGCCTAAACCTAAAGCGCTTTACTCAATGGATGAATTATTGATGGCAAAAGCCGAAGAGCAATTCAAGAGAATTGTCGGATTGGAAAAAACGCGTGAGCATTTTTCAGTGCTTGATAGCGTGAGCATGGATGATCAAATGGTGATGCTACGTGCTGTGCTCAAGCGCAGCCAAAAAACAAAAGAGCGTGATTATGAAAAGCTTCTTAAGACTTATCAGTCTGGGGATTTGAAGAAAATTATCGATCTGGATGACAAGATTACAGGCGGCATGTTGCCTAAAGCTGTTTGGGAAAATATGCGGGTTAAACTAATTGATGAGCGCAATGCTGGCATGGCTGAAGGCTTGGTGTCTGAGGCAAAAGATAAAGCCGTGTTTGCAGCGGTGGGTGCATCGCACTTGGCAGGTGAGGGCGGCATATTAGCTCGATTACGTGGTGCTGGGTTTGCGGTAACGCCAGTCAAATAAGGCTGAAAATATTATTTCTTAGTCTGCAGTTGATGTGCCTAAAATTTCTGTTGCAACATCCTGTTCGTACTTTGCAATTTGCTCAGCAAAATATTGGTAAATGTCTTGAATGTTGGTTTTTAAATCAATAGATTCAAAACCTTCATCGTTACCATCTAAAGGGACATTGCCAAGTAAGACTTCTTTTGCGTATTCACGGCTGTATGATACATCGGCAAGTTCTCCAGCCTCTAATATGTCTCGAACTGTTTTAGCACGCGTTTGCAGCATGATCATCAGATCAAATAAATCTCTAGACCGGATGCGTTGTGATATTAGCCAAGACTTCATCTCAAATATTGCTTCAAAAGACATGATATTGAAAGCTGTGAGCGAATCCTGCACTTTACTCATTTTCGAAAAATGTAGATAAGGTGCATCATTCCTTGAAAAAAAAGTAAGCTTTACGCCATCGACAACATAATCTCGTGATATTGACAGCAAGTCTTGGCCGTTAATTTTAGCTTGAGTGATTTTCCAAGCGGGTGTTGCTAATTGGACATTACTTCCAGTTGTTCTAAGAGAATCAACAATCTGATCTATTTGACTTCCAGACATTTTTTCCGCGGGAACCCAGAAATCTAAATCCTCACTTAATCGATGACCTATTTGGATGGATAGGGCAGTGCCACCTATGAGAGTGAAGTTAGCCATTAAATCTATCTTGGCTAACTTACTAAAAATCTTAGCTGTGCGATCTGGGGCGAATGTTAAATCAAGCAACTTTTGCTGCCTTTGAAATGTTGTTCATCATTCTATTTAAGCTGTTACTTGCAGCAGGATTTTTTTGGATAAAGCTTTGGACTCTAGCTAGCAGGATACTTTCCCCATAAGCCGCGTAGATGCGAACAATGTCTTCAAAAATTCCTCGTTCTATGACGCGATCAATGAGTACTTCATCTTTAAGTGAAGAGTTGCTCCAATCGTAAGGAAATGAAAGGCGCAACGTTTGAGATTTTCTTGTACTTGTTATAATTTCTAGAGGGTTGAGTTGGCTTTGAATGCTGTCAGCACAATGCACAATTTCCATTAGTCTGTTGACGCCTATTTCTTTGATTGAACCATTCTCTATGGCGCTAATTGTTGCACGTGAGACGCCGGCGCGCTCTGCAAACTCAGCCTGTGTAATGTCACTGGCAGTTCGGATACGCCGGATTTTATTGCCGATAGTGACTAGGTTAATCATGGGGTGATTTTATTTAGCCCAAGGGTTAATGTCAAATATATTTGACATTAACCCTTAAGGCCATCAGAGCTGTTTGTTATTGATTTGGATAAATCAATTTGTCCGTTTCAAATCCTAGTTCTTTGGCTTTCGCAATTAATTGCTGTTTCACAATGTAAGACATTTGAGGCGTGCGAGAGAGTATCCATAGGTAATCTTTGCCACCAGTCACTAGTGCATAGCTGTATGCAGTTTTATCTAACTCAATAATGTTATAAGCCCCATAAAACGGTCCAAAAAACGACACTTTCAATCTGCCAACATCAGGTGTTTCGACAAAATAAGCTTTGCCGATGGCTTCATTCCACTTTTGCTTCTTGGTGTCAAAGCCACGATTGAGTACTTTTAAACCGCCATCTTCGCGCAAGCTGTAGGTGGCATTGACCTTATCTAAGCCACGTTCAAAGCTATGATCTAGCCGCGCGATTTCATACCAGGTACCTAGATATTTATCAGTCTCAAAGCCTGTTACTGCCTTGTAGTTGGCATCATCACCCGTACACGCAAGTAAAGCCAAACAAAGTAATAAAGTGAGTTTTTTAAACATGAGATTTCCTTTTGCAATTAACGACCGCGTCCACCGCCACCTGTGTGCCCGCCACGACTGCCGCCATTGTTACGATTGGCATTGCGTCCTGCATTTGGGTTAGGGCCTCTGTTTTGCGGTTTAGGCGCAAATAAAGCAGGCTGAGGCATGGCTTGATGTCTTGCTGCTTCAGACATGTTTTTTGTAGATGAGTTTTGCGATGCAACTCTATTGCCATCTGCAGGAGCCTTGTCCGAACGCTGGCCTTGTGGCTTGTTGCGATTGTGTTGCGGCTTACCTTGTGAAGGTTTAGCACCTGAGTTTTGTGGACGGCGTTGCTGAGGCCTTGGTGCACGAGGGGCTTCTGGCTCAGCTTTTTCAGGTTGCACCCAGCCATCAGCTGGCACTTTTGGAATCTCGCGCTTAATCAGCTTTTCAATGTCTTTGAGTAGCTTTAATTCTTCACGGTCAACTAATGAAACAGCGGCACCACTACTCCCTGCACGACCAGTTCTACCAATGCGGTGGACATAGTCTTCAGGCACATTAGGGAGCTCAAAGTTAATCACTTGAGGTAATTGGTCGATATCTAATCCGCGTGCAGCAATGTCGGTAGCCACTAATACACGTACGGTACCGTCTTTGAACTGCGCCAAAGCTTTGGTGCGCGCCCCTTGGCTCTTGTTGCCATGAATCGCTGCAGCTTCAATGCCATCTTTCACGAGCTTTTCAGCTAAGCGGTTAGCGCCGTGCTTGGTGCGGGTAAAGACAAGTACTTGTTGCCAATCATTATGTTTAACCAAATGACTCACTAGTTCGCGCTTAAAGCTTTGGCTAATCATGTGAACGGTTTGCTCAACGAGCTCTGAAGCTGTATTGCGTCGAGCAACTTCAACAAAGCCTGGGTTGTTTAATAAACCATCTGCCAGTGCTTTAATTTCATCAGAGAACGTGGCTGAGAACAGTAAGTTTTGGCGAGCTTTAGGCAATAATGCCAAGATTTTTTTAATGTCGCGAATGAAGCCCATGTCGAGCATACGGTCTGCTTCGTCTAGCACTAAAATTTCTACGCCTGATAAATCGACTGCCTTTTGGTTAGCTAAATCCAACAATCGTCCTGGTGTTGCCACTAAGATATCTAAAGGTTTTCTTAAGCGCGACATTTGTGGATTGATATTCACCCCGCCAAAAATCACTGTTGAGCTGAGCGATAAATATTTGCCGTATGTTTTAACAGACTCTTCAATCTGTGCGGCAAGCTCGCGCGTCGGTGTCAGCATGAGGCAGCGAGGGCGACCTTTGCCTATGTCAGCAACTGGCTTTTGGCTAAGGATATGCAAAATTGGCAACGTGAAACCAGCAGTTTTGCCAGTGCCTGTTTGTGCGCCTGCGAGTAAGTCGCCGCCTGTTAGCACTTGTGGAATCGCTTGTACTTGAATTGGGGTTGGGGTGGTGTAACCCGCGTCGGTAATGGCGCGGAGAATAGGTTCTGCTAAGCCTAAATCATTAAAATTTGGGCTAGGGTTTGTAACTTCTGAAGACAATGTAAATTCCTTAAAGGAGATTTATAAGTGGGTCTGTTGTCTTAGACAACACCAATCGAGACTAACAAATAAGAGGTAAAAGTGTTGGCGCATGGCGCCTTTAGGCCGCTGTGCTGATTGGTATGGCACAGGGAAGTCTTGATTATACGGAGTATTGGGTGATTAGCTAGCAATTAAATCTTTTCGGTATGTGTGAGTTGGTGGAGTTCTTCTGCAGTTAGCCAGCGCCATTCGCCTTCAGCCAAATCTTTAGGAAGCGTAACTTCGCCAATTTTAATTCGTTTGAGTGCTTCTACACGATTGCTATTAGCGGCAACCATGCGTTTAACTTGGTGATATTTGCCTTCAGCTAGGGTCATGTGAAGAATGTGGCTACTGACTTGCTCGCAAGCCAGCGCGGCAATCGGTGCTGGTTCGTCAATAAGTTGCACGCCATCGAGTAGATTTTTGATTTGTGCTTCGTCTACAGGGTGCTTGCAATGCACTTCGTAAATTTTTGGCACTTTCCATTTAGGCGAGCTGAGGCGATGGATGAAATGGCCATCATCAGAAAGTAAAATCAGCCCTGTGGTGTCTTCATCTAAACGGCCAATACATTGCACATCACGTTCAACCAAAGCATGTGGCAATAAGCTGTAAACCGATGGGTGATGAATGGTTTTGTGTGAGCATTCGTAATGCGCTGGTTTGTTGAGCATTAAGTAAGCTTGTTCGCGATATTGCCAAGGTTCACCATCGACTGTGAAGTGTAAGTTTTCAGTATGGAATTCTGCAAATGGGTCATCACAAGGTTCGCCATTGACTGTCACGGCGTCATGTCTGACTAAGATGCGGCAGGCTTTACGTGAGCCAAAGCCTTGGGAATGTAAAACACGTTCTATCGATATTTTTTTAGACATGGCGGCATTATAGAGGCTTTTGAGTGAGCATCACTTCAATATTGCCGTTATCTGCAATCAACACTTGGCTAGTGATGCCATAAAACACACCGTGTTCCACAACGCCGGTTGTATTGTTGAGCAAAGTGTTCAGTGCTTCATCGCTGATGTGTTCAGGAAAATGCATATCTAAAATATAGCTACCATGCGCACTAACAGCGACATTGTCTTTGCCAGTATTTAGGCGGATATCACCTTTTGCACCATGTTTTTCTAGTTGGTGTTTGACCATTTTCCAAGCGTCAGGGATGACTTCAATCGGGATGATGAATTTTTCGCCTATACGGCTCACAAGCTTACCTTTATCAGCGACTACGATGAATTGATTTGCTGCTTTTGCGAGGAGTTTCTCCATCACCAAATCTTGCCCACGGCCTTTGAGTAGGTTTAAATTGGGGGTAATTTCATCCGCACCATCGACATATAAATCAATACGACTTAGCTGAGATATTGCGACGACCTTGAGCCCGTAACTTTCTGCCTTGATGGCGCTAATGGTGGAACTGGCTACGGTACTTATGCTCAAGCCTTCATCTGATTGGCGTTTAGCTAAGTGCTCAATAAAGTAATTGGCGGTAGAGCCTGTGCCTAAGCCAATCACCATGCCATTTTTGGCGAGCTTGGCTGCTTCAAAAGCGACTAATTCTTTATCGTTCATCTTGTTTTTCCTTTAAGTGGCATCGGCTTCACGTTTCCTGGCACGGGCGAGGGCAGGACGTTCTGAAACTCGATTCATATAACTCAGTAAGGTGTCGTCGAGCGTCACCTTGACGTGATGTGCCCAGTGTAAAACCGAAACGCAAATGATATCTGCCGCGCTAAATTGGTCGCCAGCCAAATAGGGCTGTGCTTTAAGATGCGTGCTTAAAATAGCTGCCGCTTTTTCAAACTCCCAATAGCTGGTGTTTGCGATGTCTGGGATGCGTTTATCTTCGGGTAGAAAGCGGTCATGTTTGGCCGCTGTCCATAAATGTACCTCTAACTCTGACACTACAAAAAATAGCCATTGAAAATACGCCGCCCTGCCTTTTGCATCAGTTGGAATCAGCTTAGCTGCAGGAAATTTTTCAGCAATATGTGTACAGATTGCCGCAGACTCGCTGATGACTAGCCCATCATCAACCAAGCTTGGAATTTTTCCAAAGGGGTTAACCGCTAAAAATGCAGGCTGTTTATGTTCACCTGTGCGTAAGTTGACGAGGCCGTATTCGTACTCGGCGTCTGCTTCTTCTAAGGCCCATGCAACGCGTACCGAGCGAGTTTGTGGAAAGCCGTAAAGTTTAATCATGATATGGATGGTCTTTGTATAGGATGCATGTAGGCAGTTTAAGTTAAAATGCCACAACGATTAAGTTTAAGTAAATCTCTATGACATTCAAACACATTATTTCTCGCGATAACAGTCTATTTAAGCAGCTTAAAAAATTAGCTGAATCATCACGTGAACGTCGCAAGCTAGGCGAAACCTTGCTTGATGGCGCGCATTTGGTTGAGACTTATCTTGAGGTGTTTGGTGAACCTCGTTTGCTGATTATTGCGGAAGGTGAAAGTACTGCAGAGGTATCGCATCTTATTCAGCAATTGGCGGATGTGCCGACGGTGATGTTTCCAACCTTAATGTTTCAAGAGTTGGCGCCTGTGGCCAGTCCAACGGGTATCTTGGCCCTTGTGAAAACCCCAACGATTTCACCGCCAGAAGCAGCTAACTTCGTATTGATGCTGGAAGACGTTCAGGATCCAGGTAATTTGGGTTCTATGCTTCGCACGGCAGCAGCGGCAGGTGTGGAAGCTGTTTATTTGTCGGAAGGCTGCACAGAGGCTTGGTCACCAAAAGCGCTTCGTGGTGGTCAGGGGGCTCAGTTTACTTTACCCATTATTGAGCGTGCTGATTTAGTGGGTTTGGCGAGCAGCTTTGCAGGACAAGTATTAGCCACCACTTTGCGTGGTGACTCTATCTACAAGCTAGATTTAACTGGCCCAACCGCGATTGCGATTGGCAACGAAGGCAATGGCCTAAGTAGCGCCATGCAAAAGGCAGCGAGTCATCACGTGACCATTCCAATTGCGGAAGGTGTTGAATCGCTCAATGCGGCCGCGGCGGCTTCGATTTGTTTGTTTGAACGGGTGAGGCAGACGCTTTAATTAATGCTTGGTTTTTGAAATGGGCGGCGTAATGTCTGCTGCAAAGAGTTGTTCCGCGTCCACTTTATCAAACACGTAGCCAGCATTACAAAAATCGCAGTTCACTTCTATCTCGCCACGCTCTTCAATAATGCTATCGACTTCTGCTTGACCTAACATTTTGAGCATATTGCTGACATTTTTGCGTGAGCAACTGCAACGGAAGTGAATGTCACGCGGGTCAAATAAGCGTACATCCTCTTCGTGGAATAGTCTGGTGAGTAGTGTTTCAGCAGGGAGGGTGATGAGCTCTTCATCGGTAATGGTTTCTGCTAAAAACCCTGTTCTTGCCCAAGCGTCAGCATCTTGTTCTGGCAAGTCGGGTAGTTTTTGCAACAACATGCCCGCTGCTGTGTTTTCATCACTGGCGAGCCAAATGCGTGTTTCAATTTGCTCTGAACGTTGCATATAGTTTTGCAAGATTTCGCTGATGCTATCGCCTTCAATCGGCACAATGCCTTGGTAAGTTTGACCACCGTTTTTGGGGTCTAAGGTAATCACAAAATGCCCATCACCCACGAGTTCACTAAAGCTTTGGTTGCCAATTTCGCCTTGCCATTTCGCTGTGGCGCGCATTTCAAGTGCCGCGCTACATTCGACCACGAGTAAATTTAAAGGGCCTTTGCCTTGAATCTGCAAAATCAGTGCGCCATTTTCTAGCTTAAGCGTGGCAGCTAAAAGCGCAGCTGCAGCCATTAGCTCACCTAGTTTTGTTTTAAGGGCTACTGGGTATTCAACGTGCTGCAATGCGGTGCGAAAGGTATGATCTAAATGGACGGTATTGCCACGAATCGGTGTGTTGTCAAACACAAATCGGTGGAGTTGGTCGGTAGATGGTGTGTTGAGTGTTGTCATGCGCGGCATTTTATCATGACATTACTTTTGGTTTGGTTTGAAATTAAGATGGCTCAAAGGCGATGCTACTATGGCTTGGTACTTTCTTGATATCCCAGTGTTGTTTTGCCCATTGCCAAATGTCGTCTATGCTATTTGCGGATAAGTCTTTTGGAGGCTGTTGACCTAAAAAACTGAGTGCATGGATCAATAATGTGGATGCTTGTGCCGCATTAATGGCGGGTGCTAGGGTTTGTTTGCTTAGCTTTTCGCCAGCGGTGTTGCTAGCCGCCGGTATGTGGGCATATTGTGGCGTAGGGTAGTTCAGATTTTGTTGCAGATAAATTTGGCGTGGTGTTGAGTCGAGCAAATCCGCCCCGCGCACAATGTGGGTAATTTCTTGTACGAAATCATCTACCACCACAGCGAGTTGGTAGGCGTATAAGCCATCAGCACGTTTTAATACAAAGTCGCCTATGTCGTGTGCAAGATTTTGCTGAATATTGCCTTGAATTGCGTCAGTGAAAGCGATTGGGTTTGAATCAACAACGACGCGGCTTGCGTGTGGTAGTTTTACCTTTGCTTTATGACGGCATGTACCAGGATAAATTAAACCATCAATGCCATGTTGAGCAGGCCTTTGATTGTAAGAGTCTGCAATTTCTTTACGCGAGCAATCACATCCATAAATGAGTGATTTTGTGTTGAGTTGATTCAGTGCATCTTGATACAGCACGCTTCGTTGCGATTGATAAACGACCTCGCCATCCCACTCAAACTCAAAAGCTTCGAGTGTATGCAAGATCTTGCTCGCGGCGCCTGCCATCTCACGCGGCTTGTCTAAATCTTCCATTCGCACCAGCCATTTTCCACCTTTAGTCTTTGTTTCTAAATAGCTGGCGAGTGCCGCTAATAGCGAGCCAAAATGCAAAGGACCAGTAGGCGAGGGTGCGAAGCGACCAATCATTGGGGGTATGCTTTAATGGACTGCTTGTAAGTAAGGTGGGATATACCAAGATTGCAAATCTCGCCCAAGCAACACAAGGTGGCAATGCATACGGTCGCCGCCATTGGCGCTCACATCAAACTCATAAGTGCGCTGTATTTGCACATGGCCTTTTGCGTTACGCCCTAAACGTAAACGCACACATGCTAAGCTTTCGTCTAATAGTTGTAAGTGAGTGCGTTGTGTAAGGTCGTGGCCTTTGGCGATAGCGGCATCTCTTGCAGAGATGCTATCGAACCACAGCCAAGCGAGCAGAATGATGGCGATGAGTAATATGTTTTCCAAAGTTAGCCTTAGTTGTTGAGTAGTTTGCGAGGGTGATAGAGTTTAATCAAAGTTGGCAGATTCGTCATGTCAGAATCGCACATGCTAGTTTTGCACACTATTGGTGCAATGCACTCAATGTTGTTCTATATTGGTGCAATAAGTTGTGCGGGTAATTTTTCAATAGTTATTGAAAACAATGAATTATAAAGCTGGCGTAGTTTTTGCTATTGGTAATGAACAAATTTAGGCTGTTTTTGTAGACCTAAATAAAGATAATTAAAATATAACGAGGATGAAAGTATGGAAGCGCTTCAGTCAGCGAGTGATGTCTTATTTGTATTGCTTGGCGCCATTATGGTGTTGGCAATGCATGCAGGCTTTGCCTTTTTAGAGGTGGGCACAGTCCGCCGTAAAAATCAGGTGAATGCATTGGTCAAAATCATGGTGGATTTTTCAGTGTCTACCATTGCTTATTTTTTTATTGGTTATGGCATCGCTTATGGCGTTCATTTTATGCATGGTGCTGAGAGTTTGTCGCTGAATCATGGCTATGGCTTGGTGAAGTTTTTCTTCTTGCTGACATTTGCCGCGGCGATTCCAGCAATTATTTCAGGCGGTATTGCTGAGCGCTCTAAATTCAATCCTCAGTTGGCTGCAACTTTCTTATTGGTAGGTTTTGTTTATCCATTCTTTGAGGGGATTGCTTGGAATGACCATTACGGCATTCAGGATTGGCTCTTAGCTAGCTTTGGGGCTAAGTTTCACGATTTTGCTGGCTCTGTTGTTGTTCATGCCATGGGCGGTTGGATAGCTTTAGGTGCTATTGTACTTTTAGGGGCCAGGTATGGTCGATACGGTAAGGATGGTCGCTTGCACGCTTACCCGCCCTCGAATATTCCATTCTTAGCCTTGGGTGCATGGATTCTTACGGTGGGTTGGTTTGGTTTTAATGTGATGTCGGCGCCAACAGTCACTGGTATCACGGGATTGGTGGCCGTAAATTCTTTAATGGCGCTTGTTGGCGGTACGATAGCAACATTAATAATGGGTAAGAATGACCCCGGTTTTGTGCATAACGGCCCTTTGGCCGGTTTGGTTGCGGTGTGTGCAGGCTCGGATGTGATGCATCCACTCGGCGCTTTAGTGACAGGTGCTGTCGCTGGAGCACTGTTTGTTTGGGCATTTACGTTGACGCAAAACCGCTGGAAGATTGATGATGTATTAGGTGTGTGGCCATTGCACGGTTTGTGCGGCGCGTGGGGTGGTGTAGCAGCTGGTATATTCGGGGCTAAAGCATTAGGTGGTTTGGGTGGTATTAGTTTAATGTCGCAATTAATTGGTACTTGCTTAGGTATTTTGATTGCCTTAGCTGGCGGCTTTGCTGTTTATGGCCTGTTGAAAAAAGTGGTGGGTATTCGTATGGATGTTGAAGATGAATATATGGGTGCCGACTTGGCGATTCATAAAATCACTGCAACGCCAAATATGGGTGGTGGTGACGAATAAAATTAAACAAAAAAGGCTCGGAATAGTTTCCGAGCCTTTTTTGTTTCTGATAGTTTCGCTGCCTTTAGCCTATCTCAACAGGGGGTAAGTCTTTCAGCTCTTCATCCGTAAATAAACGGCCTTTAGTGATAAAGGCTTTGCCTGTACCGCAATCGAGAGAGAATGAGCCGCTAGACGCATCCATTGCGTCTAGAATGGTGTGCGTGTTCTCTGAAAATTGAAAATGGCTGTGTCCCATATAAAAAGGGGCACCTTCTACTTCGCCCACTTTTACGTCTGATGGAGTTTTTCTGAATTCATTAGCTGGCATGCACATAGGGCCGCTACCTTCACAGCATCCACCTGATTGAAAAAAGATAATGGGGCCATGTTGCGCTGTTAATTGGCGAATTAGCGCAATTGCAGAAGGTGTTCCAGAAATACGATTAGCCATCATCCACTCCTAATAACAGACAAAAAAAGAGGCGGTTTCAACCGCCTCTTTATACTAGCTTTATTACTTGACTAATTCAATAGGGAATTAACCCTAGTTAAATTAGAAGAAGCCCAGTTTTTTAGGGCTGTAGCTTACTAACAAGTTTTTAGTTTGTTGGTAGTGATCAAGCATCATTTTGTGTGTTTCACGGCCAATACCTGATTCTTTGTAGCCGCCGAACGCTGCATGTGCTGGGTAAGCATGGTAGCAGTTGGTCCAAACGCGACCAGCTTTGATGCCACGACCCATGCGGTAAGCACGGTTGCCATCACGACTCCAAACGCCAGAGCCTAAACCAAAGATGGTGTCGTTAGCGATTTCTAATGCTTCAGCTTCATCTTTAAAGGTTGTGACAGCAAGCACTGGTCCAAAAATTTCTTCTTGGAAAATACGCATTTTGTTGTGGCCTTTAAATAGCGTTGGCTTCACGTAGTAACCTTGTGACAAATCGCCACCAAGTTTATTTTGTTCGCCGCCAATTAGTAGCTCAGCACCTTCTTGTTTGCCGATGTCCATGTAAGACATGATCTTATTCAATTGGTCAGCAGAAGCTTGCGCGCCAATCATGGTATTTGGATCAAGTGGGTTGCCTTGTTTAATTGCAGCAACACGTGGCAATACACGCTCCATGAATTTGTCGTAAACAGACTCTTGAATCAATGCACGTGATGGGCAGGTACAAACTTCGCCTTGGTTGAATGCAAACAATACCAAGCCTTCAACAGCTTTATCAAAGAAGTCATCATCTGCAGATGCGATATCTTCAAAGAAGATGTTAGGTGATTTGCCGCCTAGTTCAAGTGTTGCAGGAATCAAGTTGCCAGCAGCAGCTTGTGCAATCACGCGGCCAGTTGCTGTAGAGCCAGTGAATGCGATTTTTGCGATACGGCGGCTGTTAGCAAGAGGAGCACCAACTTCACGGCCATAACCGTTGACAATATTCATGACGCCTGGTGGAACGATATCAGCAATTGTTTCCATCAAAATCATGATGCTAATTGGTGTGAATTCAGCTGGTTTCATTACAACACAGTTACCCGCTGCAACCGCAGGTGCAAGTTTCCATGCAGCCATCAAGATTGGGAAGTTCCAAGGAATGATTTGACCGATGACGCCTAGTGGTTCGTGGAAGTGATATGCGACCATTGTGTCGTCGATTTCGCTCAATGTGCCTTCTTGAGCACGCAAGCAACCCGCAAAGTAACGGAAATGATCGATTGCTAATGGAATGTCAGCATTCATTGTTTCACGAATTGGTTTGCCGTTATCGATGGTTTCAGCAGTTGCTAATAACTCAAGATTAGCTTCTAAACGATCAGCAATTTTAAGCAACATGTTGGCGCGTTCTTGTACTGATGTTTTGCCCCATTTGTCAGCCGCTGCATGGGCTGCATCTAACGCTAACTCAACGTCAGCTGCACCAGAGCGCGCTGCTTTTGTATATGGCAAGCCAGTGATTGGCGTAATCACATCAAAATATTCACCGCCAACTGGTGCAACCCATTTACCACCAATGAAGTTGTCGTATTTGGCTTTATATGGGATTTTTACGCCCATGCCCTTTAAAAGTTCTAAACTCATCCTGATTATCTCCGTGTTTTTTTAAGTAGATTTCTATGCGCCATGTTGCTTAATTACCACCCGTAACTTTACCTCAAATCAAAACAAAATAAAGCCCCTAAAGTTTGTTTTTTATTTGAGTGTTTCAAAAGCCATCTTTAAAGCCATTCGCAAGACTTGATGACGTAGATGTTGGTCTTGGATTACCCCCTAAGAAAAAGTGGACTTTTTTTATCAAGATTTATGATTTTTCCGCGCCAATACTGAACACAAGCGACTTAATGATTGATACAATATTGTGATTAATTTGTAACTTTTTTGGCAAAATCACGTCATAAGTGTGTAAATGCCAATCAATTAAGCTTTGGAGAGAAGTTGTGTCAGATGAAAATTTAGTGAGTATCGATAAACATATCGAAGCTCATGTTAATGTTCCAGGCGCTTTAATGCCTTTGCTTCATGCAATACAGGATGATATTGGCTACGTTCCTGAAAGTAGTTATTCGAAAATTGCTAAAGCATTAAATTTATCTGTCGCTGAGGTGCACGGCGTGGTGACTTTTTATCATCACTTCCGCACTCATGCACCGGGTAAGCACATTCTCCAGATTTGTCGCGCAGAATCATGTCAGTCCATGGGTTCTGAAGCGCTTGAAGCTTACGTCAAAAAAACATTGGGTGTTGACTATCACCAAACTACAGCAGATGGTGCAATTACCCTAGAGCCTGTTTACTGTTTGGGTAACTGCGCATGCTCACCAGCGGCATCGATTGATGACCAGGTATGTGGTCGCGTAGACGTTGCTCGTGTGAATGAAATTATTGCTGAAGCGAGGGGCGCATAATGGCGATTAAGATTTATGTCCCTAGAGACTCGAGTGCGCTTTCATTGGGCGCTCACAAAGTGGCTGCGAATATTCAAGCGGAAGCTGCAAAACGCGGTATTGAAATCAATTTGATTCGCAATGGCTCTCGTGGATTGTTTTGGCTGGAAACGATGGTGGAAGTTGCAACAGATAAAGGTCGTGTGGCTTATGGCCCTGTCATGCCAAAAGATGTGGTAAGTTTATTTGATGCTGATTTTATCAGTGGTGGTGCGCATCCGCTTAATCTTGGTTTAACCGCTGAAATTGAATGGCTCAAAAAACAAGAGCGTCTTACCTTTGCGCGCGTTGGTATTACTGATCCTATTTCAGTTGAGGATTATGTGGCGCATGACGGCTACAAAGGCTTAAAAAATGCATTAGCTAAATCTGGCGCAGAGATTGTCAAAGAAGTTACAGATTCAGGCTTGCGTGGTCGTGGTGGCGCAGCATTCCCAACGGGCATTAAGTGGAACACCGTACTGAATGCGCCAGCAGACCAAAAATACATTGTATGTAATGCCGATGAAGGCGATTCAGGTACTTATTCTGACCGCATGATCATGGAAGGTGACCCGCTTGTGCTCGTCGAGGGCATGACCATTGCAGGTTTGGCTGTAGGGGCGACACAAGGTTATATCTACTTGCGTTCAGAGTATCCTGATGCCTTAGTGACGCTCAATGAAGCGATTACGAATGCTTATCAAGCTGGGTATTTGGGCGATGATATTTGCGGTAGCGGTAAGCGTTTTCATTTAGAAGTGCGCCGTGCTGCTGGTGCTTATGTGTGTGGTGAAGAAACTTCATTGCTCGAAAGCTTAGAAGGTAAGCGTGGCTTAGTGCGTTTTAAACCACCACTTCCAGCAATTGAAGGCTTATTCGGCAAGCCAACCGTTGTTAATAATGTCATTTCATTAGCGACGGTGCCTATTGTGTTAGACAAAGGCGGCAAGTTTTACCAAGATTTTGGCATGGGGCGTTCACGCGGTACATTGCCTATTCAATTGGCAGGCAACATCAAACAATGCGGTTTGGTTGAAAAAGCTTTTGGTGTCACCTTACGCGAATTGCTTTACGACTTTGGTGGTGGCTCAGCTTCAGGTAAGCCTATTCGTGCGGTTCAAGTCGGCGGTCCATTAGGTGCTTATTTGCCTGAGTCTCAATTCGATACGCCTTTAGATTACGAGAAGTTCACAGAGATTTGGGCGGTGCTTGGTCATGGCGGTATTGTCGCATTTGACGACACTGTGGATATGGCAAAAATGGCACGTTATGCGTTTGAATTTTGTGCGGTGGAATCATGTGGTAAATGTACGCCATGCCGTATCGGTTCCACGCGCGGGGTTGAAGTGATGGATAAGATTATCGCGAAAGATGACCATGCGAAAAATATTTCTTTGATACGTGATTTAAGCGACACCATGTTGAATGGCTCATTGTGTGCCTTGGGCGGCATGACGCCATACCCGGTATTAAGTGCAATTAACCATTTCCCAGAAGATTTTGGCCTAGAGAAAGGTCAAGTGGCTTAAGGCCGCTAGGAGAAACACATGAGTAAATATACTGATTTCGGTACGCCAGCGAAAACATCTGACAATACAATCACACTCGAAATTGATGGTACGCAGATTACCGTGCCAGAAGGCACGTCAATCATGCATGCAGCCATGGTGGGCGGTGTGACGGTGCCTAAGTTGTGTGCGACGGACAGCTTAGATCCTTACGGTTCATGCCGTTTATGCTTGGTCGAGATTGAAGGTCGTCGTGGCTTCCCAGCATCTTGTACTACACCAGTGGCTGAAGGGATTAAAGTCAAAACACAAACGCCTAAGCTGGCGGATATTCGTAAAGGGGTGATGGAGCTTTATATTTCCGACCATCCCCTAGACTGCCTAACATGTGCAACCAATGGTGATTGCGAGCTGCAAGACATGGCCGGGGCCGTAGGTTTGCGAGAAGTGCGTTATGGCTATGATGGCGAAAATCATCTCAAATCAGAAAAAGACACTTCAAATCCTTATTTCCAGTTTGATCCTTCAAAATGTATCGTTTGCTCACGCTGTGTGCGTGCTTGTGAAGAGGTGCAAGGTACTTTTGCGCTGACGATTCAAGGTCGTGGCTTTGAGTCTAAAGTGGCTTCAGGGACTGAAAATTTCCTTGAGTCAGAATGTGTTTCTTGTGGTGCTTGCGTTCAAGCTTGCCCAACAGCGACTTTGATTGAAAAATCAGTGGTGCAACACGGTGTGCCTGAGCATTCAGTGACAACGACTTGTGCTTATTGTGGCGTGGGTTGTTCTTTTGATGCTGAAATGAAAGGCGAGCAGGTAGTTCGCATGGTGCCAAGTAAAAATGGTGGTGCTAACCATGGACACTCTTGTGTGAAAGGCCGTTTTGCTTGGGGTTACGCAACCCATCAAGACCGTATTACCACGCCAATGATTCGTAAAAGCATTCATGATGCTTGGACTGAGGTTTCATGGGATGAGGCATTGAATTATGCGGCCAGTGAAATTACACGTATTCAAGCCAAGTATGGCAAAGATGCTGTCGGTGGTATTACTTCATCACGTTGTACTAATGAAGAGGTCTACGTCACTCAAAAATTAGTGCGTGCAGTATTTGGTAGCAATAATGTGGATACATGCGCCCGTGTTTGCCACTCACCAACAGGTTATGGCTTAAAACAAACCTTGGGTGAATCAGCGGGTACACAAACCTTTGATTCAGTCATGCAATCAGATGTGATTTTTGTGATGGGAGCTAACCCAACTGACGGCCATCCAGTATTTGGCTCACAAATGAAGCGCCGCTTACGTGAAGGTGCGAAATTAATTGTGGCTGACCCACGTCAAATTGACTTGGTTTCATCCCCGCATGTAAAAGCGGACTACCATTTGAAGTTGCGTCCAGGTACAAACGTTGCCTTAATTTCAGCGATGTCGCATGTGATTGTGACTGAGGGCTTGGTCAATGAAGCCTTTGTGAAAGAGCGTTGTGAATGGGAATCGTACGAGCAATGGCGTGATTTTGCTGCTAAACCAGAAAACTCACCGGAAGCGCTCAGTGACACACTAGGTGTGCCAGCAGAAGAGTTGCGTGCAGCAGCAAGACTCTACGCTACAGGTGGAAATGCTGCGATTTACTACGGCCTAGGCGTAACAGAGCACAGCCAAGGCTCAACGACTGTCATGGGCATTGCCAACCTTGCGATGGCAACCGCTAACGTTGGCCGTGAAGGCGTCGGTGTCAATCCACTTCGTGGTCAAAATAACGTGCAAGGTTCATGTGACATGGGTTCTATGCCGCATGAATTCCCAGGCTATCGCCATGTGTCAGATGATGCGACACGCGCTTTATTCGAATCTGCATGGGGTCGCCCGCTAAGCAAAGAGCCAGGTCTTCGTATTCCTAATATGCTCGATCAAGCGATTGGTGGCGGATTTAAAGCTTTGTATTGTGTTGGTGAGGACATTGTTCAATCTGATCCAAATACACAGCATGTGACTCACGCCCTTGAAGCCATGGAGTGTGTGATTGTTCAAGATTTGTTCTTGAATGAAACTGCGATGTACGCACATGTATTCTTCCCAGGGGCTTCCTTCTTGGAAAAATCAGGTACTTTTACGAACGCTGAGCGCCGTATTTCGCCTGTACGCCGAGTGATGACGCCTAAAAATGGTTTTGAGGATTGGGAAGTGACTGCTAAGTTGTCAGCGGCCTTAGGTTACCCAATGCATTATTCACACGCTTCTGATATTTTGGATGAAATCGCGATGCTGACACCAACATTCAAGGGTGTCAGCTTCAAGAAGCTAGATGAACTTGGTAGCGTTCAGTGGCCATGTGATGATGAAAATCCAGCAGGCACGCCAACCATGCACATTGATGAGTTTGTGCGCGGTAAAGGTAAATTCTTTATCACGGAATATGTCCCAACGACTGAAAAAGTGAACGCGAAATATCCGTTGATTTTGACGACAGGCCGTATTCTTTCTCAATACAACGTAGGTGCGCAAACACGACGTACTGATAACGTTGCATGGCACCATGAGGATGTCATTGAAATTCACCCACATGACGCTGAAGACCGTGGTATTAATGATGGCGATTGGGTAGGGATTACTAGTCGTGCTGGTGAAACAGTGCTTCACGCTAAGATTACAGAGCGTGTTCAGCCTGGCGTGGTGTATACCACTTTCCACCATCCAGAGTCTGGTGCGAACGTTATTACTACTGATAATTCAGATTGGGCAACGAATTGCCCTGAGTTTAAAGTGACCGCGGTGCAATTAACCAAGGTGACACAACTTTCTGAATGGCAGCGTGGGTATAAAGCTTTTAGTGAAGAGCAAATTGGTTTTGTGCAAAACCCACATAGTGAGGCAAACGTATAAATTACGTGAGCGCTAATGCACTCCCCTAAAAAGTCAGCATTGCTATCATCTGAAATAATTGCGCAAGCGGCGACTAGTCGCTTGCTTGTGCAAAAGTGGCAATCTGGCCGTGTTAACTCAATCGAAGATTGTGTGGCAGAAGAAGTGCCTGTTGCGATGATCTATAACGGTATCTCTCATGCCGTGATGCTGGCAAGTCCGCAAGATCTAGAAGATTTTGCATTGGGTTTTTCATTGGCAGAGGGCATCTTAAGTAGCCCAAAAGCGCTTTATGGGATTGAGGTTGTTCAGCAGGAATCAGGCATCGAACTGAGGATGGACATTGCTAACGCGAGTTTTTCGCAGCTAAAAGACAGAAGACGTAGTATGACCGGTCGGACTGGCTGCGGCCTTTGCGGTGCGGAGAGTTTGGTACAAGCATTACGACTACCAGAGCTTGTGAATGAGTCTAAAGAGATGTTTGAAAGTGCTGCTGTACTAAGGGCGCTTAACTCAGCTTTTAGCCAGCAATTATTGCAAGCGAAAACTGGCGCAACGCATGCTAGCTTCTGGGTTAAGTCCAGCGGTGAGATTACGATGGTGCGTGAAGATGTTGGTCGTCACAATGCTTTGGATAAATTGCTAGGTGCCAGAGCCAAGCAAGAAGCGGGATCTGGATTTGTATTAACTACTAGCCGTGCAAGCTATGAGATGGTACAAAAGGTTGCGGTTGCAGGCGTTGCTATGTTGGTAGCAATTTCAGCCCCGACAGGCTTAGCAATAAGAGTTGCTGAACAATGTGGCATCACATTAATTGGCTTTGCACGTGGAGAGCAATTTGTGGTTTATACCCATCCAGAGCGGCTTAATTAGGATTTAAAGTTAAAAGAGTGAGTGCGAGAAAACAATGGATATTGAGCAGTTGATTATCATGGCCAACCAGATTGGCACATTTTTTAAGTCTTCCCCTGATGTTGAGCAGGCGCAGAAGGATATTGTGATGCACATCAAACGCTTTTGGGCATTGAGTATGCGTTTGCAGTTAATTGAGCATGCGCAAACAAAAGAAGGTAAGGGTTTGTTGCCGATTGTTAAAGATGCAGTTATTCAGCATCAGGCCTTGTTGGCTTAATATCTAGCCTATTCTTGTTGCCATCAAAAACGTAAATCTGTCATGACGAAATTCCACGTCATTATTCCCGCTGCTGGCTCTGGTAGTCGAATGGCAACTGTTCTGCCCAAGCAATATCTGCCTTTGGCGGGGCGTCCGATTGTTTCGTGGACACTTGAACCCTTTTTAACTTGCGAACGGATTGCTTCAGTTCATCTTGTACTGAGTGCTGATGATGCGCATTGGCAGGCACATGCAACGCATCATCCAAAACTATCCACATTGCATTGTGGTGGTGAAACCCGCGCAGAAACCGTTCTCAACGCGTTAAAAGTATTAAATGTTGAACCGTCTGATTGGATTCTGGTGCACGATGCAGCGAGACCTGGGCTTACACATCAGTTGTTAGACTATTTGCTGGATGAAGTAGAGGACGATGAGGTGGGCGGTTTGTTGGCCATTCCTTTAGCCGATACGTTGAAGCGTGCCGACGCAAAGCAACGTGTTGCCAGCACCGAGCCACGTGAGGGTTTATGGCAAGCACAAACACCGCAAATGTTCCGTTACGGAATTTTAAAAGAAGCCTTAATTAAATCCGGCGGGGCTCCTACCGATGAAGCGCAAGCCGTTGAAGCGTTGGGCTTAAGTCCTAAGTTGGTCACAGGCCAGCTGCGCAATTTGAAAATCACTTATCCGCAAGATTTAGCATTAGCAGAAGCCATTATTGCGGCAGACCATCATGAGGCAAAAAAATGATAAGAATCGGACATGGTTACGATGTGCACCAGTTGGTTGAAGGTCGTAAGTGCATTATTGGAGGGGTAGAAATTGCGTATGAAAAAGGCTTGCTTGGCCATTCTGATGCAGATGTTCTATTGCATGCGATATGTGATGCAATGTTGGGTGCGGTTGGCTTAGGAGATATTGGAAAACATTTCCCAGATACTGATGTTAATTACAAAGGTGCTGATTCTAGAAGTTTATTACGCCATGTTGCCCAACTATTAAAACAACATGGATATGTATTAAGTAATGTTGATGCGACGATCATTGCCCAAGCCCCTAAAATGGGGCCACATATTGAAAGTATGTGCACGAATATCGCAAGCGACTGTGGTGTTGCAAGAAGCCAAGTGAACGTTAAAGCGACGACGACTGAAAAACTAGGGTTTATTGGTCGGGGGGAGGGAATTGCTGCTGAAGCGGTTTGTCTTGTGCAATCCGCTTCAGTTTAGTCTAGTTAACCCTGCTCTTCTTTAGGCTCCCACTTCCTTCCCTTAATCTCATCTGAGAATAGTGGGAAAAGTAGTGGAAGTAGCAATAGTGTAAAGAACGTTGCTGTAATCAATCCTCCCACAATGACCACAGCAAATGGCCGTTGTGTTTCAGAGCCAATCCCATGAGAAAGCGCCGCAGGTAATAAACCTATGCCTGCCATTAAAGCCGTCATCAAAATAGGGCGTAACCTTACGACAGCGCCTTCTAAAATGGCATCAGCAACATTATGCCCTTCTAAAATTAAATGCTTAATCTGCTCAACCATGATGACGCCATTTTGTACCGATATACCAGCTAACGCAATGAATCCTACGGCAGCTGATATTGATAAGTGCAAGCCCGCGATGCCAAGGCCAGCAAGGCCTCCAATGAGAGTAAATGGAATCATGAGTAAGACGAGTAGGGCATTGAGCACCGAACGAAATGCCATAAATAAAATCACGAAAATCAACATGAGTGATAGTGGAACAATCACTTTTAAGCGGTTCATTGAGCGTTGTTGATTTTCAAATTGACCACCCCACGTCATGGTGTAACCATTTGGCAATTTTACTTGCGACTTAACTTTGTCCATTGCCTCTTGCACAAAGCTGCCTTGGTCACGGTCAATTAAGTTGGCTTTTACTGCCACAATCCGGGAAACACCTTCGCGACCAACACGTGAAGCCCCTTGTTTAATGGTGACATCTGCAATTTCACTCAGCGGAATACTGCCAGCGTTATTGGGTAAAGCAATAGGCAATTCATTGATGTCATCTAGCGCATCACGGAACTCGCGTTGTAGCCTTAATGTGACATCAAATCGACGATCGCCATCGTAAAACGTATTGGCAGCGGTACCCGCTAAAGCGGTTTGCACGGAGGCATTAACATCATTGACAGACATGCCATAACGCGCCAACTTATCTCGGTTTAATGTGATGTCTAATTCAGAATTACCAGAAATCCGAACCGCTGCGACATCCGTCGACCCTTGAATAGAGTTCAAAACGCTCACGACTTGGTTGGCCTTATTTTCTAAAATGGCTAAATCTGGGCCAAATATTTTGACAGCAATTTCACCCTTTACGCCAGAGAGTGCCTCTTCAACGTTATCTTGAATCACTTGAGAAAAATTGGTTGGGATGCCAGGAATTCGATGAATTTTTGCTGACATGTCGCTAACTAATGCCTCTTTGTTAGCAAAGTGCCACGTGTCCTTAGGTTTTAAGTCTGCCAATATCTCAATGTTATTTGGCCCTTTTGGATCTGTGCCATCATCAGGCCTTCCTACATGGCTCACCACTAAATTAACTTCTTTGTAGCTATTCAGAACTTTCCTGATTTGGCGCTCAATATCTTTAGTTTTTTCTAGCCCCGTTGATGGTGGCATGCTGATGGTGAGCCAAATATTTCCTTCATCTAACTTAGGTAAGAACTCTGAGCCCAACATCGGTGCTAATGCGATAGAGACTGCCAATAAAGATAATGAAAGTATGATGACGGTTAATCGAATTTTTGCCACTTTGAGTAGTGCTCTTCGATACCACTCTTGAATTGCGTGCATCCAATGGCTGTGTTTCTCTGCCATATCCGTGCGGCGCATTAAATAGGACATTAAAGCTGGTAGAAGTGTGAGTGTGAGCAAGATAGAACCCAATAGCGCAAAACTCAAAGTAAATGCCATGGGCGAGAATATTTTTCCCTCAACGCGTTGGAATGTGAAGATTGGTAAGAAGGCTAAAATAATAATAATTTTAGAAAATAGGATGGGGCGACCCATTTCAATGGCCGTGTTTTTTAGGCTACTGATGCGCCATGAGTATGTGCCGTGATGGGGGAACTCCTCCACATGCGCTAACGCTAGTTTTACCATCAATGCCTCGACGAGCACTACCGCACTGTCAATAATAATCCCGAAGTCTACTGCGCCCAGTGAGATGAGGTTGGCAGAAACGCCGCGCATGTCCATGACGATAAATGCAAATAGCAAGGACAGAGGAATGATGGCGGCGACAATTAATGCGGCACGCCAATTACGTAAAAAAATCATGAGAATTGCCACCACTAAAATCGCGCCCACAATCATATTTTCGGTGACGGTATGAACGGTGTGATGAATGAGGCTAGTGCGATCATAGAAAGGTGTAATTTTGACACCAGGAGGTAGTTTCGCATTGACCTCATCCACTTTTGCCTTTAGCGCCTCAATGACTTTTGCGGGATTTTGTCCTTTGTTCATCAGTACAATACCTTCAACCACATCATCTCTATCATTAAACGCAACGATGCCGGAACGTGGACGGTCACCAATCACGACTTGGCCGATGTTGTTGACTAAAATGGGTTTGCCATCGTGGGAGGTAATCACTGTTTGTGAAATGTCGTCTAGGGTGCGGTATAGCCCTAAGGAGCGCACGACCAAGGATTCATCACCTCTATGCATTAAGCCGCCACCAACATTGCTACTGCCGTTGCCTAAGGCCTGATTAACTTGGTCAATGCTGATGTTGTATTTTTTGAGTAGGTACGGGTCTAGTTTGACTTGATATTCTTTTACCGCGCCACCAAAACTGGTGATGTCGGCAACGCCTGGGACTGTTCTTAAAATTGGAATAATTTGCCAGTCTTGAATGGCTCGAATTTCACGTTGCGGCATCTCTTTAGGTGCATCAACCAAGAATCGGTAAATTTCACCAACGGCTGTTGTTAATGGGGCGAGCGTTGGTTGATAGCCAGCAGGAAGGTTGACGCCTTGCAACTTCTCCAGTACCTGTTGACGTGCAAAATAATCATCTGTTTTTTCTGAAAAAGTCAGTGTCACAACAGATAGGCCCGTGATTGAAACTGAGCGTATTTGGGTGAGGTGGGGTACACCGCTCATGCCATGTTCAATTGGCAATGTGACAACACGTTCAACTTCCTCTGGAGCTAAGCCGGGCACTTGCGTCACGATCCCGACATGAACATCTTCCACATCGGGGAATGCTTCGATGGGTAAGTTTTGAACAGCAATCACGCCCGTCACAATCAGAATTGCGGTCGCAATCAGCACGAAGGCGCGTTGTTGTAGCGAAAAGGTAATGAGTTTTTCTAGCATCATTTACCTACTGACAATTCAGAGTTGAGGAGAATTGCACCCGTCGTCACTACTTTTTCACCGACACTCAAACCGCTTTTGACTGTCGCGTAATCACGTTCTTGCAAATCAAGATTGACGCGACGTTTTTTTAGGTGGCCTGGGCTTGTTTCTACAAATACGTAACTATACAAACCCTCTGTAATCAATGCGCTGTTTGGAATACGAATCACTTTTTCATGGCGTGTATTCAGTGGTGTGATGCGTGCATACATCTCTGGCTTGAGTTTATTTTTACTGTCCACTGAACATCGTACTTGAATGCGTCTTGAAACTGGATCAACCATAGTGCCGATGGACTGGACTTTGCCTGGGAAGGTTTCATTGGGATATGCATCTACCTGAATAATGAGTGATTGCCCAAGCGACACTTTGCTCAAGTCGCGCTCTGGTAAATCGATAGTGGCCCAGAGGTGATCAGGATTGGTAATGATGAACAATGGGTTGGGAGCGTCAGGTCTGACCTCATTGCCCACATTGATTTGACGGTCAACAATCATGCCTGCCATAGGGGCTTTTAATGCAAATGTTTCATTGCCTGATGCGCTATTACTATCAATGCTTAAGTTTCTGAGGCGTGCTTTGGTTCGCGCTGATTCAGCTTCCGATTGCGCCATATCTGCTTCGCTAGCTTCATAATCTTTATGCGCAATGACACCGCCATTTAATAACATTTGGCTACGCTCTAATGCTTTGCGTTTCAAAGACAAGTCTGCGCTCGCTTTACGATAGTCAGCAATCGCGTTACCTAAATCGGGGGAGTCGATACTGAGTAACGCTTGCCCCGATTTGACACTGTCACCAAGTTGCACATGTATCTTAGTGGCACGCCCTAAAACCGGAGAGCTAACGCGACTGGTATAGTTTTCATCAAAACTAATTTTACCGTTTAAGGGCTCAGTGGTCGGAGCCACCATATCTGTCACTGTTTCTACTTTTATATTAGCTTCTTGGGGTGAATCCTCTTTGAGTACCACCTCATCAGCACTCTTGTGTGTGGTTGGCGCTGGGTGAGTCACTTTTGGTGCAGCACTAATATTGGATGCTTGTACGAAGATTGCTGTGGCTAAAAACACCGCTAATATTTGATTTGTTTGTTGCTTCATCATCGTCCTTTTTTATTGCGCATTTGTGGTGGTGTCTGCTTCTGAAGCCATTGCAGCTTTCCAGGCGGCGAGCGACTTAGCAAAGTCAGCACGCACGGTGGCTGCATCTAGTTGCAGTGAGCGAAGCACGCGACGAGAGTCCAATAGGTCTGTAATCCCAGTAGCCCCATGATTGTAGGCAAATTCAGCGGCATCGGCCGCTTTTTGCGCTTCAGTGAGAATTTGCTGATCAAAACGATTTAGCTTTTCAGTCGCCGCTTGTAGGTCTGCGTTAGCGCGATCGATCTCAGTCAATGCGGCAGCGCGCGTTTGCTCTTTTGCCTCTTGTGCTGCATTTAAGTCAACTTGTGCACGCGCGATTTCACCTTGATACTCATAATTGGTAAATAGCGGAATACTGACTGCCGCACCAATTGTGTTTTCGCCTGTTCCTGGCATTTGCCCCGGAAAGTGCTGATATTGCAATGCAATGTTTACGTCCCTTGTTTTAAGGGCATTTGCTAGTCTGACATTCTCTTCGGCTTGCTTTGCACGTGCTTCGGCAGCAAGCACGTCTGGTCGTTGATTCACATTTCTTTGAATAGCCGCGCGCGCTGATTCCTTAATATCAGGCCAGTTATCTTGCGCATTAATATTGCTAGCTTCAGCTTCTTTGCCAATCAGATACGCAAGATTGGTTTGAGCTTTTTGACGATTGGCTTGTGCTTGGCGTAAGTCATTTTGAGTTTTAAGTAAATCGACACGTATTCTCGATACGTCACTAGACGCAATATCGCCGGCTTTCAATCTTAATTCTGCTGCTTGTATGGTTTTGGCATAAAGTTCAACATTCAATGATTGAATCTTCTCAATTTCTTGCGCAAGCAATAGTTCGTAGTAAGTTGAATCTAGGGTTAACAGCCATTGCCGCTCGGCATCTTTAACATCAAATTTTGACGCTTTGACTGCATCCTCTGCTGAGGCAATTCTAAGTTCTCGCTTGTCGCCACGCTCAAACAATTGGCTCAATTGAACAGTGCTGTTGAGCGATTGGTCTTGTAAGCTATTGCTATGATTCTCTGGATTTTTGTTGCCAGCGCTTCGGTTGAGGTTAAAACTAGACACGCCTAAGGATAATGATGGGTTTGGTTTTTGTGCTGCGCTAATTGCATTCGCCTCGGTTGCTTGTAGCATGCGCTGAGCGGCTAAGAGCTCTCTACTGTTGCTGTGAAATAGTTGTTGTGCATCACTTAACCTAAGCTGATTCAGTTTTGAAAAACTTTCTGCGGCGCTGGCAGATGCGGTGCTAAATATTAATCCAATCAATAAGAAGCGGCTCTCTCTTAAAAAAAACATGTATTTTTACTTTCTGAACCAAATGCTAGAAAAAGATAAATGCCTAGAAACTAAGCCTGTCAACGCTTTGAGCGCTTGAATGGTTGACCATTATAGGTGAGTTTTTTACAAAATGACGATATAGATAGTGATATTTTTTAGGCTTTTAATAAGACGATGACTGCGCCACTTCCACCATCATTCGCTCTGGCTTGTGCATACGCAATCACTTCATCTTTTTGCATTAACCAATGGCGGACTTTGTTCTTCAAAATCGGCTCTTTATTGCGAGAACCTAGGCCTTTGCCGTGCACAATCCGCACGCATCGTATGCCACGCTTTTTGCATCCAGCTAAAAACTCTGCAACCGTTGCACGTGCTTCATCACTAATCATGCCGTGTAAATCTAGGTTTGCTTGCACGACCCAATGACCACGTCTTAGTTTGCTGAGTACAGCAGGGGATTGTCCTTCACGCAAATAGAGAAGCTCTTCGCCGCTTTCTAATTCATCCGCTGGAAAATAACCGTCGCTTAACGAATCAACCAGTGCTTGGCGTTCATCGCGAATGAATTGCTGTGGGATTGGTTTGGGTTTGGGTGGTTGATGGTGAATGCGATCAGTATTTAATGGTCGCGCATCTTTGACTGCGGCTTTGAAGAGATTCTCTAGCCGTTGAGCTTCAGCTTTTTCAGCTTCTTGTTTGACTGCGACGGCTTTTTGCTCTTCAAGCTGTCGCGCCTGCTCGGCTCTTTGAGCTTGCAACAGGCGCTTGGCTTCTTCTAGATTTTTGATTCTTGAGTTGCTTGTCATGGCGTTGTGCCTCAATCAAGCGATATTACTTATTTGAGGCTTGTAAGGTAGCGTTCAGCATCCAGTGCTGCCATACAGCCAGTGCCTGCACTGGTCACTGCTTGACGATAGATATGGTCTTGTACGTCACCAGCAGCAAATACGCCAGGGATGCTAGTTGCTGTGAAGTTACCTTGGCGACCCGTTTGTGTGACGATGTAACCGCCTTCCATTTCAAGTTGGCCTTCAAAAATGTCGGTGTTAGGTTTGTGACCGATTGCGATAAACACACCGCGAAGCTCAATGTCTTTAGTCACGCCAGTATCTACATTCTTAACGCGCATGCCAGTTACGCCCATGTCGTCGCCTAATACCTCGTCAAGCGTTGAGTAGAGTTCTAGGACGATTTTTCCTTCTTTCACCCGATCCATGAGCTTATCAATCAAAATGGCTTCGGCTTTGAACTTGTCGCGGCGGTGAACCAACGTTACTTTGCTTGCAATGTTAGCAAGATAAAGTGCTTCTTCGACTGCTGTGTTGCCACCACCAATGACAGCCACCTCTTGGTTGCGATAAAAAAAGCCATCGCATGTGGCGCAAGCAGAAACGCCCTTGCCTGAGAATTTCTCTTCAGAAGGAATCCCTAAGTATTTCGCTGAAGCGCCTGTTGCGATAATCAAAGCATCACAAGTGTATTCACCAGAGTCACCAACCAAGCGGATAGGTTTTTCTTTGAGGTGAGTGGTATGAATGTGGTCAAAAATCATTTCAGTATTGAAACGCTCAGCGTGCTTTTGAAAGCGTGCCATCAGTTCAGGCCCCATCACACCGTCGGCATCCGCTGGCCAGTTATCCACTTCTGTGGTCGTCATTAATTGACCGCCTTGCGCAATCCCTGTAATTAAGACTGGTTTTAAGTTGGCGCGGGCAGCGTAAACGGCTGCAGAATAACCAGCAGGGCCTGAGCCCAAAATGAGCAAGTGAGCGTGTTTTGTGGCCATGATTTGAAACTCCTGATAAACAATGCAATAAATATTTAGCTGATATTTTAACGCAATTAGATTATTAATTTAGACGTATATTGCGCGTCGTTAAAAATTCTTTTCGGAAGAGGATTTGAGTGGTGGTCATTTTGTTGAAAAATAGCCAATGCTTATGGCTGAGCACCATGCTTTAAGTTCAATGATACTGCTATAATTGAACTTAATATTTTGCAATATATCGCATTACTTTTTATCAATCATTTCGAGCGATCCATTATTTTGTTTTTCAATAAAAAAACAGTGAATACCTCTAACGCGAGTAAGCAGATCGACCCTGAAAGTAAAGGGCTGGTTAAAGAAGCTTGGTGGCTACTCTTTACCGTTATTGGTCTTTATCTCGTATTGATTTTGGCCTCTTATTATCATGACGACCCTTCTTGGACGCATAGTGCTAGTGAGAACGCCATTGTTCACAATGCGGGCGGTGCGGTGGGTGCCTGGCTTTCAGACATGATGCTCTATATGTTTGGCTTTTCTGCTTGGTGGTGGGCGGTTTTTGCCTTCTACGCCATTTGGTTGGTTTACTTACGTCTTGATGTGGTTGCGCAAGGTCGCAAACCCTTACTGTTTTTAAATTTCTTCGGTTTTGGCTTATTGCTGTTGTCCTCCTCTTGCTTAGAGTATGGTCATCTCATCAATTTGCCTGCAACTTTGCCACAAGACTCTGGTGGAGTGATTGGTAATATTTTTGATACGATGATTCGAGAGTCGCTAGGTTTTGTTGGATCAACGCTTGTGCTGTTATTTGCTTTTGCCACAGGATTTAGTTTATTTACTGGCTGGTCATGGATTTTGATTGTTGAAAAATTTGGGGGTGCATTGATTGGTACTTACCAATTTATCCTGAATAAATACCGCGATAAAAAAGACCGTGAAGCAGGCAAAATTGCCGAGCAACAACGTACGGAATTTGTTGAGCAAGAACGTAAACGCACTGAAGATCGTGCGCCAATTCAAATTGAAACGCCTGTGCTTGAAATTCCGAAGAGCGAACGTGTTCAACGTGAGAGCCAGGCAGCTTTATTTGCTACGCTCCCAGATTCACCATTGCCCCCGCTTCATTTGCTTGATGAGCCCAAGGGCGAAATTGAAGTGCAGTCTGCTGAAACGCTAGAGTTCACCTCGCGTTTAATTGAACGCAAACTAATGGACTTCGGCATCGAAGTGAAAGTATTGGCTGCCATGCCAGGCCCTGTTATTACGCGTTACGAGTTGGAACCGGCGGCAGGGGTTAAAGGTAGCCAAGTATTAAATCTATCTAAAGATTTAGCGCGTGCACTCTCAGTTGTGAGTATTCGCGTGGTGGAAACCATTCCAGGCAAGAGTTGCATGGGTTTGGAAATCCCCAATCCTAAACGTCAAATTGTTTATCTTTCAGAAATTATGGGCTCTCAAGCCTATGCGGATGTGAGTTCGCCTTTAGCGATTGCGATGGGTAAAGATATTGCTGGTAAAGCCGTGGTGGCTGACTTAGCTAAAATGCCACATGTGCTCGTCGCGGGGACCACTGGCTCAGGTAAATCAGTCGCCATTAACGCGATGATTTTGAGCTTAGTGTACAAGGCTGAAGCAAATAAAGTCCGCATGATTTTGATTGACCCGAAAATGTTGGAGCTTTCTGTGTATGAAGGCATTCCTCATTTGTTAGCGCCTGTGATTACGGATATGCGCCAAGCTGCTAATGCGCTCAATTGGGGTGTGGCTGAGATGGAGCGTCGCTACAAGTTGATGTCAGCGCTTGGCGTGCGTAATCTTGCAGGTTACAACGTCAAAGTGCGCGACGCGATTAAAGACGGTAACCCGATTACGCATCCGTTCACGCTCACGCCAGACAGTCCAGAGCCTTTGGATGAGTTGCCACTGATTGTGATTGTGATTGATGAGTTGGCTGACTTGATGATGGTAGTAGGCAAGAAGGTTGAAGAACCGATTGCGCGCTTGGCACAAAAAGCTCGTGCTTGCGGGATCCACTTGGTGGTGGCGACACAACGTCCTTCTGTTGACGTGATTACTGGCTTGATTAAGGCGAACATTCCGACGCGTGTGGCATTTCAAGTGTCGAGCAAAATTGACTCTCGTACAATTCTTGATCAAATGGGCGCTGAAGCGCTGCTTGGTCAAGGCGATATGCTTTATCAGCCGCCTGGTACGACCTACCCACAACGTATTCACGGTGCTTTTGTGAGTGATGCCGAAGTGCATCGCGTCGTTCAGCATCTGAAAACGCAAGGTGAGCCTAATTATATTGACGGCATCTTAACGGGCGGCTCTGAAGAGGGCGGCGAGTTAGGGGATATGGAAAGCACAGGTGGTGAATCTGATCCATTGTATGACGAAGCCGTGGCCATTGTGATGAAGACGCGCCGCGCTTCAATTTCATCTGTGCAGAGACAGTTACGTATCGGTTATAACCGCGCCGCCCGATTAATTGAAGAGATGGAGCGCGCTGGTCTAGTGTCTTCTATGCAAAGCAACGGCAATCGCGAAGTGCTCGCACCAAACACCAACCAAGATTGAGTTATATGAATATTCGCTTCCTGTTCATTCTGTTTTATTTTTATGCCTTTAACGCAAGTGCTACAGGCTTGGAGCGCATGAAAGATTATTTTAAGAATATTCAATCTGCACAAGCAGATTTTCATCAAGTGGTCACCGATAAGCAGGGTCACAAAACGCAAGATGTGACAGGTACAATGCGCCTGCAAAAGCCTAATAAGTTCAGATGGGATTACAACAAGCCATTTGTTCAAGAGATTGTGGGGGACGGCGATAAGATTTGGTTGTTTGATCCTGAGCTTAACCAGGTCACAGTGAGATCTTTCTCTAAAGCCGCAGGATCAACACCAGCAGCTTTGATTGCTGGCGGCAAGGATATTGAACGACAATTCAATATTAAAGATGCAAGTCGTAAGGGTAGTTTAGAGTGGGTCTTGGCTATTCCAAAAGTGGCAGACACGGGCTTTGAGAGACTGTTCCTGGGTTTCGATGGTGATGCTTTGGTTGAAATGGAGTTGCAAGACAGCTTTGGAAATCGAACAGCGATTGTCTTTAGTAATATTCAGCGAAATCTTAAGTTGCCATCAGATTTGTTCAAATTTGTCCCGCCGCGCGATGCGGACGTTTTGGGCGAGTAGCATAAGTGATGTGCATCATTGAATAGCTTATTTTCACCTAATCAACCGCAAGCCCCACTCGCAGAGCAGCTGCGTCCGCAAACCTTGGATGAGGTCGTCGGGCAGTCACATTTGCTTGGGCAAGGCAAACCACTGCGATTAGCTTTTCAATCAGGCAAGCTACCTTCCATGATTTTGTGGGGTCCGCCTGGTGTCGGTAAAACAACTTTGGCGCGACTCATTGCCAATACGGCTGATGCTGAATTTATTCCTATCTCTGCGGTGCTTTCGGGCATTAAAGACATCCGAGAAGCGATTGAGCGTGCGGAGCATACGCTACAGCAATCTGGTCGTCGCACCATCATGTTTGTGGATGAAGTCCATCGATTTAACAAAGGTCAGCAAGATGCTTTCTTACCTTTTGTTGAAAGTGGCTTGATTACATTTATTGGCGCAACCACTGAAAACCCTTCGTTTGAAGTCAACAGTGCGCTCTTAAGCCGCGCTCAAGTATTTGTATTGAATGCGCTATCGGAAGCCGAGCTTGGTGAGTTACTCGCAAGAGCGCAGGCTACCATGGCGATGGATATTAGCCTTACCGATGGAGCTAAAGAACAAGTCGTTTCTTATGCGGACGGTGATGCAAGACGTTTGCTTAACTTTGTTGAGGGGCTCTTTAATGCAGCTTCTTCAGCCAATGTCACTGAAATTGATATGGTGTTTTTGCAGTCCACCATGGCGAGCAAAATGCGCCGGTTTGATAAAGGCGGTGAAGCGTTTTACGACCAAATTTCAGCCCTCCATAAATCAGTGCGAGGCTCAAACCCTGACGGTGCACTTTATTGGATGCAGCGCATGTTGGATGGCGGTGCAGAGCCGCTTTATGTCGGTCGTCGCCTAGTGCGAATGGCGATTGAAGACATTGGATTAGCTGACCCGCGCGCTTTAGAGATTTGTTTGAATGCATGTCAAACCTATGAGCGATTAGGCTCACCAGAAGGTGAATTGGCCTTTGCCAATGCTGTGGTTTATTTAGCCATTGCTGCTAAGAGCAATGCGGTTTATATGGCCTACAATCAAGTCAAAGCCTTTGTCGCGCAAGACCAGTCTCGACCAGTGCCGCTGCACTTACGTAATGCACCGACTAAGCTCATGAAGAATTTAGACTACGGTAAAAATTATCGTTATGCCCATAATGAAGCGGGTGCTTATGCTGCTGGTGAACAGTACTTGCCAGACGGCTTGGAAGAAGTGAAATTTTACGAGCCGACAAATCGAGGGCTTGAAGGTAAAATAAGCGAAAAATTAGCGCATTTGGCAGAGTTAGACAAACAAGCCAAAGCCAAAAAGTAAATTAATTAGGAAAACGCATGTTAGATATTCAGCAATTAAGAAATGATATAGATACCGTTGTGGCCAAACTTAAAAGCCGCAAGTTCCAATTTGATGTGGCGGGTTTTACCGCGCTAGAAGCTGAGCGAAAAGAGGTACAAACTCGCACACAAGACTTGCAAGCTAAGCGCAATGCGACATCTAAACAAATCGGTATGGCAAAGTCTAAAGGCGAAGACGTCAGTGCGATTATGGCGGAAGTGGCTGGCTTGGGTGAGCAACTTAAAGCGGACGAAGAACGCTTAGCTGCGATTCAAGCGCAGATGCAAGATTTCTTATTAAATGTACCTAACTTGCCGCAAGATACCGTGCCAGTAGGTCATTCGGAAGAAAATAACGTAGAGGTGCGTAAAGTCGGTACGCCACGTACTTTTGATTTTGAAATTAAAGATCACACCGATGTTGGTGCGCCACACGGTTTGGATTTTGATACAGGCGCTAAGCTTTCAGGTGCGCGCTTTACCTTGATGCGTGGACAAATTGCTAAGCTCCATCGTGCATTGGCGCAGTTTATGATTGATACGCAAACTGAGCAGCATGGCTATGAGGAGTGTTACACACCATACTTGGTGAATGCGGACTCATTGCGTGGCACAGGTCAATTGCCTAAGTTTGAAGAAGATCTCTTCCAAATGCCGCATAACGACAGCACGCTTTACCTCATTCCAACTTCAGAAGTGACGCTGACTAACACGGTGCGTGATGAAATCGTACCGCTTGAGAGTTTGCCAATTAAACTCACAGCGCATACGCCATGCTTCCGTTCTGAAGCGGGCTCTTATGGCCGTGATACGCGAGGCATGATTCGTCAGCACCAATTCGACAAAGTGGAAATGGTGCAGATTGTGCATCCAGAAAAAAGTAATGAAGCACTCGAAGAGATGGTGGGTCATGCTGAAAACATTTTGAAAGCTTTAGAGCTGCCTTACAGGGTCGTTTCTTTATGCACTGGTGATATGGGCTTTGGCGCAGCTAAAACCTACGACTTAGAGGTCTGGTTGCCTGCACAGAATACTTATCGCGAGATTTCATCTGTTTCCAATTGTGAGGCTTTCCAAGCCCGTCGTTTACAAGCACGTTTTCGTAATGAAGCTGGCAAGCCAGAGTTAGTGCATACGCTGAACGGTTCTGGTTTAGCCGTTGGACGTACTTTAGTCGCCGTGCTTGAAAACTATCAAAATGCTGATGGAAGCGTCACCGTGCCTAAGGCGCTGCGAGATTACATGGGCGGCAAAGAAGTGATTCGTTAATCACGCTTGCGAATCATTAACGCAATAAAAATTAGCCAACTTGTTCAGCAAGTTTTGCATGGTAAGCGTTGAATTACAGTAGTCTGCATTATGTTTCATCAGGTAACTTTATGGTATTTATAAGTTTTTAGCTTTCGTGTAAAGTGTGCGCACTGAAATCTTTAAGAGAAATGTAATCAATGAAAAAAATGATATTTGCTGTGACCCTAGTAGCGCTGAGCCAAGGTGCATTTGCGGCACCTAAAGCGAATGTGGATGCAGCAGCAACCGTGAATAGTGTCACGATTCCTAGCGCTTTAATTGAACGTAGTGTTAGTCTCAACGTACAGCAAGGTAAAAAGGATACACCTGAACTTCGCCAATTGATAAAAGAAGAGTTTATTAATCGTGAAGTGCTAGCGCAACAAGCTGGCAAATTAGGTTTAGATAAAACGCCTGAAGGCCAAGCTGCCTTTGCTGAATTAAAGCGTAATTTTATGGTGGATTTATTTTTAGCCGATTACGACAAGCATCATCCAATTAGTGATGCTGCATTGAAAACTGAATATGAAAGACAAATCGCCGCTATTGGTGAGCAAGCGTATGAGTACAGAGTGAGCCATATTGTAGCGAAAACTGAGGCAGATGCCCGCAGTTTGATGGCTAGAATTAAAAAAGGTGAGTCTTTTGCTAAAGTGGCTAAAGAGGCTTCAATCGATCCAAGTGCTAAAGAAAGTGGTGTGCTTGGTTGGTTGCTTCCAAATCAAATTGTGCCTGCGGTTGCCAATGTCGTTGTCAATTTAACGGAGGGTAGCATGAGTGCTGCGCCGATTGAGACGGCAGGCGGTTGGCAAATCGTGCGCTTGGAAGAAAAGCGCCAATTCAAAGCGCCTAAGTTTGATGATGTGATTCCTCAACTCCGTGCTGGATTACTGCAACAGCAACGCATTGAAGCCATTAAGAAGTTAAGAGAGTCTGCAAAAGTGACAAGCAATATGTAATTACTTTCGGGTAATAAAAAACGGCACTGGAGATCCAAGTGCCGTTTTTTTGTCTCATACTTTTGGGGTTATTCGATTTCTTAGCCTACTCGATTTCTTGGCTGGCCAAGTAATCTTCATAGTTACCAGAGTAGTCAATGATGCCATCAGCACGCACATCTAAAATACGTGTTGCCAATGTACTCACAAATTCACGGTCATGACTGACGAAGAATAATGTGCCGTTGTATTTATCTAGCGCAGTATTTAATGACTCAATCGATTCCATGTCCATGTGGTTGGTTGGTTCATCCATGAGCAATACGTTGGTTTTTGCTAACATTAGTTGACCAAACATCATGCGGCCTTTTTCACCGCCTGAAAGTACTTTGACTGATTTTTTGAAGTCTTCGCCAGAGAATAATAGACGACCTAACATGCTACGCACGACTTGGTCATCATCACCTGCTTGCGTGTATTGCTTCATCCAGTCGAAGAGATTGAGATCTGCTTCAAAGTCAGCAGCATGGTCTTGTGCAAAGTAACCAATGTTCGCTTTTTCAGCCCACTTAACTGTGCCGTGGTTCGGTTTTAGATCGCCCGCCAAACAACGAAGGAGGGTGGTTTTACCAATTCCGTTTTCACCGATAATCGCAATTTTCTCGCCAGCTTCAACTAATAAGTCAAAGTCATTAAACAAAACACGGTCGAAGCCATGGCTTAGTTTTTGCACCTCTACTGCGTTACGGTGTAGTTTTTCACGTTCATCGTATTCAAAGCGAATGAACGGATATTGGCGGCTAGACGGTTTGATGTCTTCCACTTTGATTTTGTCGATTTGCTTAGCACGGCTCGTCGCTTGTTTTGCCTTAGATGCATTAGCAGAGAAGCGACGTACGAAGTCTTGTAAGTCAGCAATTTGTTGTTTTGCTTTAGCGTTGTCTTTAGCCTGCTGAGCACGGGCCATTGTTGATGCTTCCATGAAGTCATCGTAGTTGCCTGGATAAACAGTCAGTTTCGCATAGTCCATATCCGCTGTATGTGTACACACTTGGTTCAAGAAGTGGCGATCATGCGAAATGATAATCATCGTGCAGTTGCGGTTATTTAAGATATCTTCTAACCAGCGAATCGTATTGATGTCCAAGTTATTGGTTGGCTCATCTAGTAGCAAAATGTCCGGATTAGCAAACAGCGCTTGTGCCAGTAATACACGAAGCTTCCAACCTGGTGCAACACCGCTCATCAGACCATTATGTTGATCGATAGGAATGCCAACGCCCAATAGTAACTCGCCAGCACGAGCTTCAGCAGTATAGCCATCATATTCAGCAAATACGGCTTCTAGCTCAGCCGCTTTCATGTAGTCTTCTTCAGTCGCTTCTAAATTCATGTAGATAGCGTCTTTTTCTGATTTGGCCTTCCACATTTGCTCATGGCCCATCATGACCACATCAAGTACGCGCTGGTCTTCATAACCAAATTGGTCTTGGCGCAACCAAGCCATACGCTCATTGCTATCCAAAGCAATATTGCCTGCACTTGGCTCAAGTACGCCCGCCAAAATCTTCATGAAGGTTGATTTTCCGCAACCATTCGCGCCAATCAGGCCGTAACGATTGCCGTCGCCAAACTTCACTGAGACGTTTTCAAATAATGGCTTAGCGCCGAACTGCATGGTGATGTTATTGCTAATAAGCACGGTTAATTCCTAAAGTCTTTTAATTGAATATATGTAGATTAAAACTTGTTTCTAATGACAACTTCGTCCATCGCCAATTGGCCACCACGTGGCCAAGCATCTTTAATGCCTTTGCCTACAGTCACAAACATGGTTGGGATGTGATCAGCTGGCAAGTTAAGTAGTTTTGCCACGGCATCAAAATCAAAGCCATCCATCGGGCAGGTGTCATAACCCATTTCCTTGGCTGCCAGCATGATGTTCATTGCTGCCATGCCACAAGAACGCATTGCTTCGTCGCGCTGCGCTTGTGGGTTGCATGTGTAATATTGGGTAATCGCTGGCACTAAAAAGTCTTGCACGGCTTGTGGCGCATCTTTCCAGTAGCGTTCAGGTTGTTTTGCCCAAGCTTGTACGTCAGCGACCAACACAATTAGTGCGGATGCTTCTGTGACTTGAGTTTGGTTCCAACTAACGGCTTGGATTTGGGCACGTAACGCTGCATCTTCAACAAGCACAAAGCGCCAATGCTGAATGTTGAAAGCGGTTGGAGATAACATCGCAAGCGACATGAGCTTGGTGACTTCTGCTTCGCTTAGCTTGTGTGATGGATCGTAAGCTTTAATTGAACGGCGTGTTTCTATTGCAGTGGTGACATTCATTTTTAATCTTTTTCTTAATAAGTAATTGTAATAATCTCTAAATTCAAATCGCCAGCAGGGCGCTTCCAACGCACAGTATCACCAACTTTATGACCAATGAGTGCTTTGGCCAATGGCGAGGCATAGCTCACTGTGTTTAATGCGATATCTGCTTCATCTTCACCTACTATTTGAAAATGATGTTGTTCGTTTTCATCATCTTCCACGGTAACCGTCGTTCCAAACACGACTGTTGTCGGTGCTTTATCTTTTGGGGTTTCAACCAAAATAGCTTGTTCTAAACGTGCCTGTACGTAGCGTAAATCTCTATCCACCATCGCAAGTCGCTGCACAGCAGTGGGGTCTTCTTTTTTAGGCGCTAATAATTCTCTTTCATCAAGTAGCGCGTTTTCACTGTCTTGTAGCTGCGCTAAGCCAGTGGCTGTCACGTAGTTGGGTAACTCGCTGATTGGCCGTTCTGGCAGGTCAGTGCCAGCAAGTTCCAAGTCATCTTCTTTAACAAAACCGCGGCTCAAGGCTTACTCCCACTC
>CAIQFD010000057.1 GCA_903870995.1 uncultured Methylophilaceae bacterium
CCATAACCGCCGTTAACGATTAAACGGACGCACTCCTGCTTAAACTCTGTGGTAAATACTCGTCTTGTTTGATTCATTTGACACCTCAATAAGTGATAATTATCTCTTAATTAGTGTCCCATTTCATTAGACCATTACAGAGTATAGATTTTGCAATTCAGCATCATCTTCTACCACTAGAATGGAGAGATGTGGATTTCTAATGGAGCGTGTAGAGGACTCTCTAGCATTCATATAACTAGTGACTGAGCTTGCAATCACACGTCTATGTCCGCCAGCCGTCTTCCATGCGTTTAATGCACCCGTTTCAACCATCTTTTGGACGGTACCTAAAGACAAACCTAACTTCTCAGCAGCTTCACGCGTGCTATAAAATTCAGGCTCAACATTACCAAGGGCTGTCGTTGACTTTTTCATCGTATTTTTATTATGTTCTGTAGTGGATTATTGTTATGAATAAATGCAAAACGCATTTTATTACAAAAATGAAATTAATGTATATAGTCTTTTCATATTATATTTTTTGTTAAATATTTAACAAATTCAATGGCTAACAATATATTCAAAGCTCAACACAATTATCATTAATGTCAATACCAATAAAATCAATCATCGAAACAGCAGTATTAGATGAGACATTTCAGCCGCCACCAGCATGGGCGCTAAAACATACTGAATTCATTAAACTTAAAAGCGTATTACTTTAATAAAGCATCAGCTAATCCATATTGATAAATAATATATATGTTAAATTTTATAAAATATGACAAATAAATTAAAAATTTCTTATAATGTAACTTATAGAGTGTCTTTTCAATATCATGGAAACCGCATTTAAAATGGAAAACACATCAGTTAAGAGCAAGTCAGCTACTAAAACACCCACAAAACGCGTGAAGATCACTCGCTGCAAACTTTCAAAGAAAGAACAGCAAAAAATGATTGAGTTTTTTGTCTTAGGTGTGACTGCTAGGTCTGCTGCAGATTTAATGGAAATGCAGCCGAATACTGCCGCATTGTTTTATCGCAAAATCCGTGAAGTAATTGCACATTATCTTTACCAAGACGCCCAGCAGACATTTAGTGGTGACTTTGTTTTAGATGAATCGCATTTTGGCGAACCGCGTGAAAATAAAAAATATAAAACCGATCAAGACAAACATGCCGTGTTTGGCATTTTGTCGAGACAAGGCAAAATCTTCACGAAGATGACTGGGCAATCAAGTGCTGAATTGTTAACAGCAGCATCACCTAATCTACTGGTGCCAGATAGCGTCGTGTACATCAACGGTTACCATGAAGACCAGGCATTAGACGTTAATGAGTTTTACCAAGAGCGCGTCAGCCAAGTTGAAGATGCGGAGCAAGCTAAGTACCTAATTGGCGAAACTGAAAACTTTTGGAATCAAACAAAACGTATGCTTAGAAAATATAACGGGATCCCCAAATCTACATTCCCGCTATTTCTTAAAGAGTGTGAGTTTAGATTTAACTATGGCACACCAAAACAACAGCTAAAAACCCTTAAGCAATGGACAGGCGTCTAATTGAATAGTGCGTGTTTAAGTTCGATTTTTGATTTAAGTCCTTCAGGCATTATCGCTTTTAATAACAAAGGCGTAGCAACGGCAATCAATCACGCCGCATTGCAAATGCTCAAGCTAAGCAAACAATTGCACTTAGGTATTTCTAGCGACGCGCTAGAAAGCGAGCTTAACAAAAAATGTCTGCATAAAATTAGACACGACGGCGAAGTAGATACCAGCCTGCTGATCACCATGGATGAAAATCCACTCATCATCAAGCGCATCATTAAAGCTAATCCCCACTCAAAAACAGCATCCGAGATTCACTACTTTTACGACATTACTCACGAGACAAACGTGAGTGAAATGAAGACAGAGCTGCTTTTCACAGCGGCGCATGAGTTAAGAGCATCACTTGCAAGCATTCAGGGTTATGCTGAACTGCTTGCTAAGCGATCACAAGATGAGCAGTCATCGGAGTTTTTAGGAATCATCCTAAAACAATCGAACAGACTGAGTAATATGATTAACGACATTCTCGACCTTGGTAGATCTGATCGTGAAAACATATTAGAGCTCAACACTGAAAAATTGGATGTGAATGAGCTTGTTGAAGAGATTGCGAAAGATTTTTTTGTATACCGAAAGCCAATAGTCACTAAACTTCCCAAGCCTATATTTATTGATGCTGACAAAGAAAAACTCACCCAAGCGATCATCAATATTTTTTCAAATGCCAAGAATTACTCTGATGAAAATAGCTCAATCAACATTAATATCAACTTGGATGCCGATAGCAACATGGTAGGCATTCAAGTGGCGGACAAGGGTATGGGCATGACCCCCATTCAACAGTCTCAACTATTCACAAGGTTTTATCGAGCGAATCCAGAAGGCAATATCGTTGGAACGGGATTAGGCTTGTGTTTTGTGAAAGAAATACTAGAACTACATTTAGGTGGCGTAGAAGTCCACTCTCAAAAAGGTGAAGGTACCCAAGTGACACTTTGGTTACCAACAGTTGATAACTCAACGTGGCATTAGGCGCTATTTATTTAGCGAGTAGCTTATGCCACTTTGCAGGCCCTGTGTTATGCACAGAGGTGCCCTGAGCGTCCACCGCCACAGTAACGGGCATATCCTTTACATCAAACTCATAAATTGCTTCCATACCCAAATCTGCGAACGCAACCACACGCGCTGATTGAATAGATTGCGACACCAAATAAGCCGCGCCACCTACAGCAATCAAATACACCGAATGATGCTTTTTGATAGAAGCAATTGTTTCTTCACCACGCTCAGCTTTACCCACCATCCCTAATAAGCCTGTTTTATCAAGCATCATGTCGGTAAATTTATCCATACGTGTCGCTGTGGTTGGGCCTGCAGGACCAACTGCTTCGCCGCGCACAGGATCAACAGGACCTACGTAATAGATAAAACGATTAGTAAAGTCTACGCCCTCTGGCAAAGATTCCCCTCGGGCTAAAATCTCTGCAATCCGCTTATGCGCGGCGTCTCGGCCAGTGAGTAACTTACCATTTAAGAGTAAAGTTTCTCCCGGCTGCCAAGTTTGAACATCAGCAGCCGTCACAGTATTTAAATCAACACGCCGGGAATCTTGATTGGGGGCCCAAGTCACATTAGGCCAATCTCCTAAATCAGGCGGGATTTGTTTCACCGAGCCAGAACCATTCAATACAAAATGCGCATGACGCGTTGCTGCGCAGTTAGGTATAACGGCTACAGGCAATGAGGCGGCATGTGTTGGATAATCTAAGATTTTCACATCCAATAAAGTCGTTAAGCCACCTAAACCTTGCGCACCGATGCCAAGCGCGTTTACTTTATCTGCAATTTCCAAGCGTAACTCTTCGATGCGATTGCTTGCGCCTCGTTTCCGCAATGTTGCTAAATCAAGCGGCTGCATGAGCGACTCTTTAGCTAGCAACACTGCCTTTTCAGCGGTTCCACCTATGCCAACGCCCAATACACCAGGTGGACACCAACCAGCGCCCATATCCTGTACCACGCTTAAAATCCAATCCACAATACTGTCAGAGGGATTAAGCATGGCTAGCTTTGCTTTGTTCTCAGAACCACCGCCCTTGGCGGCAAGATTAACTTCAACGGTATTACCTGGCACCAAGCGTACATGTACCACGGCAGGCGTATTATCTTTAGTGTTAGCTCGTTTACCCGCAGGGTCAGCTACTATCGATGCTCTAAGCGGGTTGTCTGCAAACAAATAAGCCTGACGCACCCCCTCATTCACCCAAGCTTCAACATCTGCGCCCTGCTCCCACTCCACACCCGTGCCAACATTCACAAAAGCCACCACAATGCCCGTGTCTTGACAGATAGGACGCTTACCTTCTGCACACATACGAGAGTTGGTTAAAATTTGTGCAATTGCATCTTTTGCGGCTGGCGACTCTTCAATTTCATAGGCATCACCTAAAGCCTGAATGAAATCTACAGGATGATAGTAAGACATAAATTGCAAAGCATCCGCGACGCTCGCAACAAAGTCTGATTTAGTGATAATCGGCTTATTTAGGCTCATGTACTCGATCTGCTTAATGCAATAGTTGGGTTCACATCACGACGTAAAATCTTACCGTTTTTAGTGCGTGGAAATTGGTCAGTAATATAAACCACTTTAGGTGCTTTGTATGCCGCCAAATGCTTTTTACCAAATGCATACAAATCGTCTGCGGTAGCATTGCTACCTGGCTGCAGAATAATATAAGCAACGACCAACACCTTATCTTTTTCAATCGTTTCTGCCACAGAAGCGCAATCTGCCACATCTGGGTGCGACTTCAACACACGCTCAACCTCATAAGGTGAAACACGGAAACCAAAGCTTTTAATAATATCGTCTTTGCGACCTAAGAACCAAATATAACCTTCGGCATCCATGCGCGCAAAGTCGCCTGTAATAAACCAGCCGTCATGTTTATGTTTAGCCGTTTCTTCTGGCTGATTCCAATAGTGAATAAATAAGCCTGGGTCAGTATCTGGAACGCTAATCACCCCCTCTTCACCCTGCGCTACCGGCTGCAAGGTTTCAGGGTCTAGCAGCGCAATATCATGTCCTGGCTGCGCAAAACCTGCTGAGCCAGGGCGAATTGGGCGAGACTTAGTTTCGCACAAGTAATATGAAAACTCAGACATGCCTACTGCTTCGTAAATATCAATGCCAAAGCGCTCATGCCATTGGGCTAACACTTCATCAGACAAGTGTTCACCAGCACTCATGCAGTAACGCAAGCTAGGCAAGTCCTTTTGCACATATTCAGTTTTTTGCAAAATCTGACGGTAAATTGTTGGTACTCCAATAAAAATCGTGGCCTGATGTTTTTGAATCAAGCGCGGCCATGTATTCGCATCATTTTTGCCTTCATGCACGATGACAGTTTTGCCTTGAAAGAGCGGGTCCATCAAGCCAGTACCCAAAACATAAGTCCAATTAAACTTACCTGAGTGCATGATTCGGTCGCCATTTTGGCTAAAGTCAAACCAGTATTTAGAGGCCGGCTGACGACCTATCATCGAGCGGTGCGCGTGCAACACGCCTTTTGGGTAGCCCGTGGTACCAGAGGTGTAAACCAAATAAGCGGGGTCATCTGATTTAGTTTGATACGGCGCATCCCAAGTCGCAATAGCTTCTAGACTAGAAGCCAAATCTAATACCTTTAAGCCTTCTGCAGGCAGGCACTCACCTTCCCCAGAAAGCAACACATGCGTTAAACCAGCTAGACCATTTAAGCCCTCACGTAAAGTTTTCCAAGCAGCCTTGTCTGTTACTAGCACTCTGGCACCAGAATCTTTTGCTAAATACACCACTTCATCTGCTGTGAGTAAAGTAGAAGTCGGCACAGAAATCGCACCACACTTCATCGCGCCTAAGAAAGCCGTTGGATAGTCTAAGCTGTTAGGTAAGCGAATTAACACACGCTCACCTTCTGCAATACCGATGTTTCTTAACAATTGTGCAAATTGGTGGGTGCGTTTTGATAGTCCGGCGAAGCTGATTTGGGAGGTTCCTAATGTGTCATCTTCGACGATCATGGCAATCTCAGATTCAGCAGGCGTGCCAAGATGAATATCAGTACAAGCCACACCAATATTGAAATGCGCTGGCACTTGCCATACCCATTTTTCGAACGGTGCAAATGGTGCTTGTGTAGTCGTTACTGACATTTGATAACTCCCTTTACTTAATATTCGCTTATAAAACCAAACTTACAGGATTAAACCGTATGGCCAGTTTTGACTAATCACTTGCGTTGGCAACATCTGCATCACGGTCAGTGCAAACTTGGTATCTTCAGGGCCTAATGCACGCAACGCGTTGGCACGTAATAGTGTTTGCAAAGCCTTACCAAACATAGGCGGATCGAGCATTTCACCCTCAAATTTAATCGCACCACCGAGCAAAGCATCTGCCTCAATCGCTGCTTTTAGGATTTTGATTTTTTGTGAGATCTCAGTCGGTGATGGCGTATAAGCCACCTTACATAAATGAATATGCGCAGGGTGAATGACTTGCTTGCCAGTTAAGCCCATCGCAGCTTCTTGGCAGGCATGCTTATAAACAATACGAGATTCATTTTCGCCATGCAAATCTAACCAACGACGCACATCATGTGGCTCTAAAAACTTCTCCGGCATGCTGCTTGAGCCAATTAAAGTTTCCACACCGCCAATCACGCCCTTACCCGCAATACGTGCTTCAAACATGAGCTGATTCATAAAATACTTCAGTTCTTCAGTCCAATGCTCTGGCGTGATGTGAATACCCATCGCCTTTGAGAAGTCATGGATACCAAAAACCACGTGTTTAACTGTGGAATACTGCATCAATTCATGTGCGATTTTTAGCGATTTAGGATGCTCAATAATCGGCTGAATCGTGATTTTGTCATTCCAGCCTGCAAGCAAATTAGACAAATCGCGCACTTCAGCAGCACCATAAGCCTCGCCAGCTTTGGCGAGCATCACCACATCAATCACATCCGCCATATCACGCACGAAAGCAATATCGCGCTCGTACTCTTCCGTTCTAAAAGGATTAATCCGCACAGCAATTGAAACTTTTTTATTGCTCGTCATAAATGCTGGCAATTCATTCCTCAGCAATTCACGACTCATTTCCTTTTGACGACAACCATCTTCCAAATCGAAAATCAAGGTATGCGCATGGGTATTAAGCGCATGTTTTTTCATGCGTTTCGAAGCGGCTTCTAAATCCTCATAAATACCCTGTGCTGGGGAGTATTTAACTGGCGGATAGTAGAGCTGGATGCCCGGCCAATAATCACCCAACACATGTGGCGATACGACACGGCAATAGTCCGCGTTGGCGTATGGATCTGAATTGTAGGTATGGTCTTGGCTCATCGTACTTTCCCTATTAAATGGGATTAAAAAGAACTATCCGTTTTTTACTTTATTGCTTGCCGCGCAACATCATTAACACTTGCGCAGTTGCCAAATCACTTTCCTCTTCACCTTCGGAAACCAAATTCCAAAGTTGGTTATCAGGCAAGTCTAGTAATTTATCCAAGGCTGAAATTTGAGCGTCATTCAAACTTGGCAAATGGCGACTCACAAAATCAACAAACAACAAATCCATCTCTAACATGCCACGCCGACAGCGCCACTCCATGCGTCTCAACGCAGCATCGTGTGTATCTATTGTTTGAACGCTAGCCATCATTAAAATTTTTGCTTCACTTTGAGCGCTTTGATTTCATTAATCGCTTTTGATGGATTCAAGCCCTTAGGACACACATCTACGCAATTCATAATGTTATGGCAACGATACAAACGATATGGATCTTCAAGGTTTTCCAAACGCTCCTCTTGCGCTTGGTCACGACTGTCCGAAATAAAACGGTAGGCCTGCATTAAGCCAGCAGGGCCTACAAACTTATCAGGGTTCCACCAGAATGAAGGGCAAGATGCCGTGCAAGCACCACACAAAATACACTCATAAAGCCCATCTAACTTAGCTCTGTCTTCAGGCGACTGCAAACGCTCTGTGGCTGGCGGCGGGTCATTGTTAATCAAGTAAGGCTTGATAGAGTTGTAATGAGCAAAGAATTGCTCCATATCCACGACTAAATCACGCACCACTGGCAAACCAGGGAGTGGGCGAAGCACCACGGGCTGTTTAATTCCCTCTAAAGGCGTCATACAAGCCAAACCATTCTTGCCATTGATGTTCATGGCATCTGAGCCACACACCCCTTCTCGGCAAGATTTGCGCATACTTAGACTGTCATCTAGCGCTTTGATTTGAATTAAGGCATCGAGCAACATGCGCGTATCTGGCGTAAGCTCAATGTCGTAATCCTGCATGTATGGATCTTTATCAACATCAGGGTTAAAACGATAAATAGAGAATTTCATTTTGTCCTTTTCCCCTGACTAATAGGTTCTAGCAATTAATGGGAAGCTATCCACTGTCAGTGGTTTTAAGCGTACAGGCTTATAAGCGAGTCGATTAGCTTCACGATAATGAAGCGAGTGCTTGAGCCAATTTTCATCATCACGTGCAGCAAAATCTTCACGACAATGTGCACCGCGACTTTCTTGTCTCGCCTCTGCCGCGACCATTGTTGCTTTCGCAACTTCGATGAGATTCTCAAGCTCAAGCGCTTCAACACGCGCAGTATTAAACACTTTGCTCTTATCTTTTATTTCTAAAGTTTTCACGCGCTCTGCCACTTGCATAATCTCGCGAACACCTTTTGCCATTAAGTCAGGGAAACGGAATACGCCACAATGCACTTGCATGGTTCGACGCATTGCATCACCGACTTCAGCAACGACCTCGCCTGATTTTTGATTATCTAAACGGTCAAGACGACTTAAGGTTTGATCTGCAAAGTCAGCTGGCAATGGCTTATGACTAACTCCTTTAAGCGTTTCTACTGTGTGGTTGCCCGCAGCACGACCAAACACCATTAGGTCGAGTAATGAGTTTGAACCCAATCGATTGGCCCCGTGCACAGAAACACAAGCGCATTCGCCAATCGCATAAAGACCATTAATTACTTTATCGCCATCAATTACTTGGCCATTTAAATTAGTTGGAATGCCCCCCATCATGTAATGCACTGTCGGCACCACAGGAATAGGTGAATGAACAGGATCGACATTGGCAAATTTAATCGCGATATTACGAATACCTGGCAAACGGCTATCAATCACTTTTTCAGATAAGTGATCTAATTTAAGCAACACTGCTTGCCCATCAATCCCTATACCACGACCAGCTTTAATCTCTGTTGCAATGGCGCGCGAAACAACATCACGACTCGCTAAGTCTTTAGCATTCGGTGCATAACGCTCCATAAAGCGCTCGCCTTCAGAGTTCACTAAATAACCACCCTCGCCGCGCGCACCTTCGGTAATCAAAACACCTGCGCCAGCAACGCCTGTTGGATGAAATTGCCAAAACTCCATATCCTGCAAAGGCACACCTGCTCGCGCTGCCATGCCTAGACCATCGCCCGTATTAATAAAGGCATTGGTACTTGCTTGGAAAATACGCCCTGCGCCGCCAGTCGCAAACAGAGTTGATTTCGCATGCAACGCAAAAACCTGACCTGTTTCAATCTCCATGGCTGTGACACCCAATACATCGCCTTCAGCATCACGAATTAAATCCAGCGCAAACCACTCAATCAAAAAATCTGTTTTTGCATAAACATTTCGCTGATAAAGCGTGTGAAGCATTGCATGGCCAGTTCTATCAGCCACCGCACAAGTGCGAGCAACCGACTCCGCGCCATATTTCTTAGACATACCGCCAAATGGACGTTGAAAGATTTTGCCGTTTTCTAAACGGTCAAACGGCATGCCAAAATGCTCGAGCTCGTAAATCGCCTCAGCAGCGTTTTTACACATAAACTCAATCGCATCTTGGTCACCCAAATAATCCGAGCCCTTAATAGTGTCGTACATGTGCCAGTGCCAGTTATCTTCACCCACATTGCCGAGTGAAGCGGCAATACCCCCTTGGGCTGCGACAGTGTGAGAGCGAGTTGGGAAAACTTTGGAAAGTACCGCAACACTTAATCCACTATCCGCTAATTGCAAAGCAGCACGCAAACCAGCACCACCCCCGCCAACTACGATGGCATCATATTTTCTAATCTCGATTGCTGAGGCCATTATGCTAGGCTCCAAAGTATATAAACTGCCCAAACTGCGTCCCCAAGCAACACCAAGCCAAACACGCTTTGTAACTTCGCGCGAATGCCAATGTTGTGAACATAGTCCATTAAAATCTCTTTTACCCCAAGCCATGCGTGATAAATCAAAGCCCATAAAAACAAGAGCGTCATCGCCCTAAATGAGAATGGTGCAAACCAAGCATGCCAGCCATCGAATCCAGCCACAGGAGCATCCACCACAAATCGAATGGCAAGCAAAACACTATAAATCACCATAGTGATCGCCGTAGCGCGTTGCCAAGCCCAATCACTAAAGCCGTGCGCAGGTTTTTTGCGATCTACCATAGCCAGATTCCCATTCTTAATGTGAGCAAGCCGCTGATGATTAACACCGCACGACTGGTAGCGCGTGCATAGTTAAGACGTAAACCGTAATGTGCATCCAAAGCCAAATGACGGATGCCCGCACAAGCATGATGTAAATATGCCCAAGTAACCGCCAAACAAATCAACTTAGCAATTGGATGGCTAAGCACTGCTTGCGCTATTTGATAAGACTCAGGATTCGCCAAGCTTTGATGCAAAACCCACAGCAGAACTGGCAACAACATAAACAAAAACGCGCCACTAACACGGTGCATAATCGACACCAGTGCAGGAATAGGCAATCTTATCGTCAACAAATTAAGATTTTTTGGGCGTTTTCTTTTAGGCGCTTTTGGATAAGGTGAGGCCATTTTATTTTCCTTGTTCAGCGCGCGCAGCATCCGCTACACGTCCAGAAACACGCGCCATCAAACGCGGATCAAATGGCTTAGGAATAATGTATTCCTTACCAAATGACAACTCAGTTAATTGGTAAGCATCAAGCACTTCTTGCGGCACTGGCTCACGTGCAATTTCTGCCAAAGCTTCGGCAGCAGCTACTTGCATAGCCGTAGTAATTTGTTTAGCTCGCGCATCCAATGCACCGCGGAACAAATAAGGGAAACACAACGCATTATTTACTTGGTTTGGAAAATCAGAACGGCCTGTTGCCATCAAAATATCATCGCGAACCGCATGCGCTAATGAAGGCAAGATTTCTGGATCAGGATTAGCCAAAGCAAACACCACTGGCTTCGCTGCCATGACTTTCAATAAATCTGGCGACAAGGCATTAGCTGCGGAAACGCCAATAAACACATCTGCATCCACCATCGCTTCAGCCAATGTGTTTACATCTCGACTTGTTGCCAAATCACGGTTCATATCATGCAAGTCAGGACGGTTTGTTTTCAGCACGCCTGACTTATCTACCATGACCAAATGCTTTGCACCCATCACTTTAAGCAATCGCGCACAAGCACAGCCCGCCGCACCAGCTCCTAAAAATACAATACGAGCATCAGCCAAACTTTTACCTTGTAGCGCCAAGGCATTTAGTAAGGCCGCACCAACAATCACTGCTGTACCATGTTGATCATCATGAAAAACTGGAATGTCTAAACGCTCACGCAACTCTTTTTCAATGCGGAAACAGTGTGGCGCTGCAATATCTTCTAAGTTAATTCCACCAAAAGTTGGTGCAATATTAACTACTGTTTCAATAAAAGCTTCGATACTTGGCGCGGTCACTTCAATATCAAACACATCAATATCGGCAAAACGCTTAAACAATACCGCCTTACCTTCCATCACAGGCTTGCTAGCAAGCGCGCCCATATTACCCAGGCCCAAGACGGCAGTACCGTCAGTAATCACTGCAACCAAGTTACCCTTGTTGGTATATTTGTAAGCATTTTCAGGGTCGCGATTAATTTCACGGACAGGTTCAGCTACGCCAGGGGTATAAGCCAAAGACAAATCCGCCTGCGTAGCGCAAGGCTTGGAAGACTCAACCGACAGCTTGCCCGGTTTAGGAAACTGGTGATAATGCAACGCTCTGGTTTTTAAGTCACTCATGATGGTTTCTTTTTAAGATGTAATTCGAAAATGAATAGGTTTACTCAAGCTCATTTCGATAGTGATAACTATCGGTCAAACATAAACCTAAGCGCCACTCCAATGGCCTGTCACCGTAAGTAAATGCCACCCGCTCGATTCTTAACAGAGGGGCACCCTCTTCTAAATTTAAAGCCTCTGCCGCCTCTTCATCAGCGCCAACAGCACGAATATCCTCAACAGCACGCACCATGCGAATGTCATACTCTTGCTCATACATTCTATAAAGCGATCCTTTATATTCCTCAATCTGCTTCGCGCCCAAACCAGAAAACTCTGCGGACGGAACAATGATGTGATCAAGAATTAATGGCCGACCTTCAAAGCCTAACAATCGCTTTATTTCAACAATCGAAGTGCCCGCTTTAATATTCAAAGCTTTAGCAATTTTCACGTTAGCTTTGCCACGTGTACAAGAAAGTAGCTCGTTTTTTGGAAAAGCTTTCTTACCATCTTCCCCAGTCAAACGAAGAAATCTAAGCTTCATCCCCTCTTCATTATGGGTATGAACATAAGTGCCTTTGCCTTGGCGTCGCATCAAAATACTTTCCGACACCAATTCATCAATAGCTTTTCTTACAGTCCCCTGACTCACTTTAAAACGTGCCGCCAAGTCCATTTCACTTGGAATCATCTCGCCAGCTCGCCACTCACCATCAATTAAGCTCTGCGTCAGCATGCGCTTAATCTGTTCATAGAGTGGCTGATATAAAGGGGTCGCCAATGTATTTGTAGTAACCATAGTCGCAAGTTTAACTCAAGAAAATATTAAAAGTCTATAGTTTTATGTCTTATATAAGATATATATATTTTTATTGACTTTAGTTTTTCCTGTGGCTAGAATCGCTTCACGTAGCTGGGATTTTTACGTACTTTTTATGCAGCAAAATCCAGTCCTATATAAATAATTTTTGAATCGAGAATGTATGAACGGTTTGTTTCGACCACGCAGATCCATGCTTTACGTGCCAGGATGCAACACGCGCTATATCAATAAAGCGCGTTCGCTGATTGTCGACTCCGTCATTCTCGACTTAGGCAATCCCATTCTGATTGAGGCAAAAGAAGAGGCTCGAAAGAACGTAGTAGCTGCAGTTAAAGAAGGAGGCTTTGGCTCGCGTGAAGTTGTTGTTCGCGTGAATGACATCGACTCTCCTTGGGGCAAAGATGATATTTACGCAGTCGCTAATATTGGCGCAGATGCCATCTTGTTCCCAAACATCGAAAGTCGTGAAGACGTTCTTACCGTACTTGATATATTAAAAGATGCGGGCAACACCACGATCCCTATTATGGTGATGATAGAAAGCCCGCTTGCCGTATTGCATGCGGAGGAAATCGCCAGCGCGTCAGACCGTATTGCTTGTATGGTCATGGCAACATCCGATCTACTTTCCCACTTGCGCGGCCGGATTACGCTAGAGCGCTTACCTCTCCTAGCAAGCCTATCAATGGTGCAATTAGCCGCACGTGCTTACGGCCGATCAATTGTTGATGGCATTAATACCAACTTAAAAGATATGCATTCATTTGAATACGCGTGTCGCATGGGGCGTGATTTAGGTCTAGATGGCAAGACATTAGTCCATCCGTTACAACTAGATTATTGCAATGATGCTTACACACCCAAACGCGCTGAAGTTGAGTTGGCGCAAGAAGTCATTACCGAATTAGCTGCTGCGAATGCAGCAGGCCGAGGGACTGTCGTCGTTGAAGGGCGACTCATTGAAAAACACCAAGTTGAAGCGGCCAAACGCTTGCTGATACTCAGCGAAATGATCCAAAAACTGGAGGCAGAGAGTGCATAACAGCAACGTAACAAGCAAAAGCCCACGAGGCAATTTTTTTGAAGACTTCCGTATTGGACAAGTCTTTCATCATGCCACTCCGCGCACAATATCTGATGGCGATAGCGCTTTATATATTGCATTAACTGGCGCACGCCAAGTGATTCACTCGGCACAGCCAGTAGCGCATGCAATGGGTTACAAAAATCGTACTATTGATGATTTACTAGCCTTCCACATGGCGCTTGGAAAAACCGTCCCTGATATATCAATTAACGCGATTGCTAATTTGGGCTATGCCCAAGTGAAGTTCGTCAGGCCAATTTATGCAGGCGACACCATCAATTCCAAATCTACCGTAGTTGGCCTTAAACAAAATTCTGATGGCAACAGCGGGATTGTTTATGTGCAATGTGAAGCACTGAATCAAGACCATCAGGTAGTGATTTCTTGGGTGCGCTGGGTGATGGTGCGCAAAAACGACACGAACGCGCCAACACCTGCAACGGTTTTACCAACGCTGGAAAGCGTAGTTCAGGCTAAAGACCTTAACCTCCCGCACGATGTTGAATACAACGGCTTCGACACTTCAATGACGGGTAGCGCATTCTTGTGGAATGACTATCAAGTAGGCGAAGAAATCGCTCACCCATCCGGCATGACTATCGATGAAAGCGACCATACGTTGGCCACTAAGTTGTACCAAAATCCTGCGCGCCTGCATTTCGACGCTTCAAAGTCGACATACAACAAACGCCTAGTGTTTGGCGGACATGTGATGTCAGTTTGCCGCGCACTGAGTTACGAAGGTTTAGAAAATGCACTTAGCATTGCAGCGATTAACGGTGGTGCACACTGCAATCCAACATTTGGCGGCGACACGATTTATGCACATAGCGAAGTGCTGGACCGTTTCGAAATCCCAGGACGCAAAGATGTCGGCGCACTTCGTTTACGCTTAATTGGCGTTAAAGGAGCTCCACTAAAATCCATCGCTGAAGCTTCAAGCACTGCTGATGGCAAACGCAGCTACAACCCCAATGTCGTGTTGGATTTAGACTACACCGTCCTCATGCCGCGCAACTCTTAAAAGCAATATTGGAAAAAAGGAAAAGCTCTTGAATACTCTAGTCCACCCAAATCACGCACTGTTTAAAGGCGAAAAAGCCTTTCCAGTGATTCCTAGTTGCGAGCATTTTGCGGGTAGCGAAAAATTGATTTTAAAGGCGCTGCAAATTCAAGACGAGTTAGGTCCGATTTTTGATATTACTTGCGACTGTGAAGATGGTGCGGCTGCCGGGCAAGAACGAGAACATGCAGAAATGATTGTGCGTGTTCAGCAATCTGAAGCTAACAAGCACAAAATGGCAGGGGTACGTATTCACGACTACACCCACCCTGCTTGGCGCCAAGACGTAGATATTTTTGTCGAAGGCATCGGCAATGTTGTGGCTTATATCACTATTCCAAAATCGACCAATGCGGCGCAAGTAAAAGAAATGATTACTTACATTCAATCAAAATGTAAAGAACATGGCGTCAAGCGCGAAATCCCAATTCACATATTAATTGAAACACACGGTGCTTTACATGAAGTGTTTGAAATCGCCGCGTTACCTTGGATTCAAGTATTAGATTTTGGCTTAATGGATTTTGTCAGCGGACATCACGGGGCAATTCCAGCGTCTGCGATGCGAAGCCCAGGTCAGTTTGAGCATCGTTTACTTGCACGCGCAAAAGCTGAAGTGGTCGCTGCAGCATTAATGCACGGGATTGTGCCAGCGCACAACGTGTCTCTAGATTTGAAAAATACCGTAGCAACCAATAGCGATGCGTCACGTGCGCGCCAAGAATTTGGCTTTTTAAGAATGTGGAGTATTTACCCTACGCAAATTCAAGCGATTGTGGATGCAATGAAGCCTAATCTCGATGAAGTACAAGATGCTGCTGACATTTTAATTGCCGCACAAAAAGCGGAATGGGGCCCAATTCAACATGCAGGCGAGCTGCATGATAGAGCAACTTATCGCTATTACTGGGAAGTATTACAAAAAGCAAAAGTGAGTGGCATTAGCATTCCTGCCGATGCTGAACATGCTTTTTTCGCATAAAAATTAGGACATTAAAATGACGACCCTTAATTCAGCAGGCGCAAGATTCCGCGCAGCACTTGCCGCAGAAAAACCTTTGCAAATCATCGGCGCAATTAACGCTTACCATGCAAAACTTGCTGAACAAGTTGGCTACAAAGCGCTTTACCTTTCAGGCGGCGGCGTTGCCGCTGGTTCACTTGGTTTGCCCGACCTTGGCATTTCAACGATGGATGACGTCATGACCGACGTGCGCCGCATTACTGATGCAACCGATGTGCCCTTACTCGTTGACATAGACACAGGCTTTGGTGGTGCATTCAACATCGCTCGCACCGTGAAATCAATGATCAAAATGGGTGCGGCTGCGGTACATATTGAAGACCAGGTACAAGCAAAGCGTTGCGGCCACCGCCCTAACAAAGCAGTTGTTAGCCAGGCCGAAATGGTCGACCGCGTTAAAGCGGCGGTGGATGCAAAAACAGACCCTAACTTCGTCATCATGGCGCGTACAGATGCGCTAGCTGTTGAGGGCTTACAATCAGCAATTGACCGTGCATGCGCATGCGTCGAAGCTGGCGCTGACATGATTTTCCCTGAGGCCATGACCGAGCTGACGATGTATAAACAATTTGCCAATGCGGTCAAAGTGCCTGTTCTCGCCAACATTACTGAATTTGGTTCAACCCCCCTCTTCACAGTAGAGGAACTTGCTACCGCTGATGTAGGCATGGTGCTTTACCCGCTTTCAGCTTTCCGCGCAATGAACCAAGCGGCGCTTAAGGTTTATGAAGCTGTTCGCAAAGAAGGCACTCAAAAGAATGTTGTGCCACTTATGCAAAGCCGGATGGAGCTATACGACTATTTGGGTTATCACGCTTTTGAACAAAAGCTAGATGAACTATACAAAAGTTAAGCGATAAACACTCACCCGTCGCTTTAATGATTTAAACAAAAGTTATATTAAAAATAACGATAGGAAACAGTCATGACAAACAATGCAAATCCAGCACCTGCTGAGCCAAAACGTAAAAAAGGCGTTGCCCTTTCTGGTGTTGTTGCAGGCATCTCAGCCATCTGTACCGTGGGGCACTCGGGCAATGATTTGCATTATCGCGGTTACGACATTTTAGAGTTAGCCAAACACGCGACATTTGAAGAGGTCGCCTATTTATTAATTCACGGCGCGCTACCAACAAAAAATGAGTTATCGGCATATCACGCAAAGCTCAAAAAACTTCGTGATTTACCAGCTGCACTTAAAACTGTTTTAGAGCAAATTCCAGCCAACGCCCATCCAATGGACGTCATGCGCACAGCTTGCTCCATGCTCGGCACACTTGAGCAAGAAGCTGAAGACCATAACATCAATGGCGCAAAAGATATTGCTGATCGTTTGATTGCTTGCTTTGGTTCTATTTTGCTCTATTGGTATCACTTTAGTCACCACAACAAACGCATCAACTGCGTGACGGATGATGACTCTATCGCCGCCCATTTCTTACACTTATTGCACGGCAAAAAACCATCAGCTTTACATGAAGCCTGCATGAACACGTCCCTCGTGCTTTATGCGGAGCATGAATTTAATGCCTCAACATTCACAGCGCGTGTCATTTCAGGCACGCTTGCTGACATTTACTCCAGCATTAGTGGTGCGATTGGTGCCCTGAGTGGCCCGAAACACGGCGGGGCTAATGAAGTAGCGATGGAGATTATTGCGCGTTACAAAACGCCTGATGAGGCTGAAGCTGACATCATGCGTCGCATGGCCGCTAAAGAAATTATCATTGGGTTCGGCCACCCTGTTTACACCATTTCAGACCCCCGCAACGTGGCGATTAAAGAAATCTCACGCAAGCTTTGCGAGGCTGGCAACAACATGAATTTATTTAACATTTCTGATCGCATCGAACAAACCATGTGGCGCGAAAAGAAAATGTTCCCGAACCTCGACTGGTACAGTGCGTCGAGTTATCACATGATGGGGGTTCCTACTGCCATGTTCACCCCCATCTTTGTGATTTCCCGTACTACTGGCTGGGCTGCACACGTCATTGAGCAGCGCATTGACAATAAAATTATTCGACCTAACGCAGAATATAACGGTCCTGAAGACCGCCCATTCCTGACTATCGAAAACCGCTAATTTATCTAAAAGAAAGCAATAAAATGTCATCTCATATTTCCAATGTACGCCCAGCACCCGACCAAGTTTTGGTCGATATTGCTGACTATGTGTTGAACTACAAAGTCGACAGCGCTGAAGCTTACGACACCGCTCGCAACTGCTTAATGGACACATTAGGTTGCGGCCTAGAAGCACTTTCGTATCCGGCTTGTACCAAATTAATGGGGCCTATTGTCCCTGGTACCGTAGTACCAAACGGCGCAAAAGTGCCCGGCACACAATTCCAACTCGATCCAATTCAAGCTGCTTTTAATATCGGCGCGATGATTCGCTGGTTAGACTTTAACGACACTTGGCTTGCCGCTGAGTGGGGTCACCCATCTGATAATCTGGGTGGGATTCTTGCCACTTCCGATTGGATTTCACGTACTCGCGTCTCCCAAGGCAAAGTACCTTTGACCGTTAAAGATGTTCTCACTGCCATGATTAAAGCCCACGAAATCCAAGGCGTACTGGCCCTTGAAAACAGCTTTAACCGCGTAGGTTTAGATCACGTGATTTTGGTGAAAGTCGCTTCTACTGCTGTAGTAACCGGTCTACTTGGTGGCACTAAAGAAGAAATCATCAACGCTGTATCTAACGCATGGGTTGATGGTCAAGCGCTACGTACGTACCGTCATGCACCAAACACTGGTTCACGTAAGTCATGGGCTGCTGGCGATGCAACCAGCCGTGCAGTGCGTTTAGCTTTGATGGCAATGAAAGGTGAAATGGGTTATCCATCAGCGCTGACAGCAAAAACATGGGGCTTCTATGACGTATCGTTCAAAGGCCAAGCATTCAAATTTCAACGTCCATACGGTAGTTATGTGATGGAACAAGTATTGTTCAAAATCTCGTTCCCAGCAGAATTCCATGCACAAACCGCTGTGGAATGTGCGTTAACACTGCACCCACAAATTGGGAGTCGTATTAATACACTAGAAAAAATCGATCAAATCGAAAAAATTGTGATTACGACACATGAATCAGCGATTCGAATTATCGACAAAACCGGCCCGTTAGCTAACCCAGCGGACCGCGACCATTGTATTCAATACATGAGCGCAATTGGTCTATTAAAAGGCAACCTCACCGCAGCTGATTATGAAGATGATGTTGCGGGTGACCCACGGGTTGATGCGCTGCGCGCAAAAATGCAATGCGTGGAAAAGGCGGAATACACCAAGGACTATTTAGACCCTGAAAAACGTTCTATTGCGAATGCGATTCAAGTGTTCTTTAAAGATGGCTCTAAATCTGACAATGTCGCTGTGGAATATCCAATTGGCCATCGTCGTCGTCGCGGTGAAGGCATTCCTGAGCTAGTGAAAAAATTCAAAATCAACTTGGCACGTCGTTTCCCAGCGAAACAACAAGCAACAATTTTAGCTGTGTGCGAAAACCAAAAAACATTGGAAGCCACCCCAGTTCACGAGTTCGTCAACTTATTTGAAATTTAACTATGCTCTCGACCTACCACATCCATATTTCAGAACGCGCAGCAGTTGGCTTGCCGCCATTGCCTTTGAATGCAGAGCAAGTGGCTTCATTGGTTGAATTACTGAAGACAACGCCTGCGAACTCATCTGATGCGCCTGAGCTCGTTGATTTGCTCGAGAACCG
>CAIQFD010000058.1 GCA_903870995.1 uncultured Methylophilaceae bacterium
ACGCACGGCCACTTGTCCGCTTTGCATTTCTCGCTCACCTGCCACTAGCAAATAAGGCAATTTCTGCAAGCTATGTTCGCGTATTTTATAGGTAATCTTCTCATTTCTCAAGTCCGACGCAACTCTAAAGCCATTTTTCTTGAGTTCCGCCACTACTTGCGTCACATATTCGGCTTGCGCATCGGAGATATTGAGCACCATTGCTTGCACTGGTGCAAGCCAAACCGGCATGGCGCCGGCATAGTTTTCAATCAAAATACCAATGAAGCGTTCCATTGATCCAACAATAGCACGATGCAACATCACAGGATGCTTGCGTGAATTATCTTCGGCCACGTATTCAGCACCCAGACGTACTGGCAAATTGAAGTCCAATTGAATAGTCCCCACTTGCCATAGGCGTCCAAGACTATCTTTTAATGTAAATTCAATTTTCGGGCCGTAGAAAGCACCCTCGCCTGGCTGCAAATCAAACGCTAAGTTATTTTGCGTTAATGCCGAAGCCAATGCTTGCTCAGCTTGATCCCAAGTTTCATCAGAACCTACGCGCTTTTCAGGGCGAGTTGATAATTTAACCAACACATCGCTAAAGCCGAAATCGCCGTAAACTTTGTAAAGCATTTGAATAAAGGTCGCGACCTCTTCTTCGATTTGGCTTTCCATACAGAAAATATGTGCGTCATCTTGGGTAAAGCCACGTACGCGCATCAAGCCGTGCAATGAACCTGATGGCTCGTTACGATGACATGAGCCAAACTCAGCCAAACGCAAAGGCAAATCACGGTAGCTATGCAAGCCGCTATTAAAGATTTGTACATGGCCAGGGCAGTTCATCGGCTTCACCGCGTAATCGCGGTTTTCAGAATGCGTCGTGAACATATTGTCACGGTAGTTCTCCCAATGGCCAGATTTTTCCCAAAGCGTTCTGTCCATAATCGTTGGTGTGCGCACTTCTTGATAGCCGTACTCTACGAACTTAGCACGCATATACTGCTCAATCTCCTGCCAAAGCGACCAGCCACGCGGATGCCAGAACACCATGCCAGGACCATCTTCTTGCATATGGAAATAATCAAGCTGCTTACCAAGTTTACGATGGTCGCGCTTTTCAGCCTCTTCCAATTGGAATAGATACGCGTCCAAATCCTCTTTTTTCGCCCAAGCGGTACCGTAAACACGTTGTAACATTTCATTATTTGAATCGCCACGCCAATACGCGCCAGCCAATTTCATCAACTTAAATGCTTTTAATTTGCCTGTTGAAGGCACGTGCGGGCCGCGACATAGGTCAGTAAAACCACCTTCGGTATAAAGCGAAACATCTTGGTCAGCAGGAATAGATGTAATAATTTCTGCTTTGTAATGCTCATTAATCGATTTGAAATATGCCACAGCCTCGTCACGAGGTAGGACTTTGCGTGTGACTTGCTCATCTTTTTTGGCTAGCTCAGCCATTTTCTTTTCAATGGCAATTAAGTCTTCAGGTGTAAAAGAACGCTTATATGAGAAGTCATAATAAAAGCCGTTATCAATCACAGGACCAATGGTCACTTGCGCATCAGGAAACAACTCCTTTACAGCATAAGCCAATAAGTGAGCCGTTGAATGGCGAATGATATCAACGCCTTCTGCATCACGGTCGGTAATGATCGATAAATCGACATTCTCTTCAATCAAAAATGAGGTGTCGACTAAATTGCCATTCACCTTACCAGCTAAAGCAGCGCGGGCTAAGCCAGCACCAATGCTCGCGGCAACATCAGCAACCGTTACAGAGTTTTCAAAGCTACGCTCTGAGCCATCAGGCAATCGAATAATAGGCATATTTTTTGACCAATTAAGAATGAAAAAAGCCGTAAAACGGCTTTATGAATTTAGGGGCGTATTTTGTCACAGATGACTATACACGGCAAGGTGAGCGACATGCCTAAGAATCGTTTAAGCGTTAATGTCCATTAACGACACTCTGGTGGCAAGACCGCCTTTGAATCCTTACGCAACGCAGCACAATCAACAGCCAAGCCATCGACTTGCGCATCTCCAACGTCAACGGTTGCACCCTTCTGACTATCGCGATCCAACTGTTTCACTTCACGCTGATATTTATCATTCCGCAATGACCATGTGTAATCGACATCGTTATTAGCACTTGGGCCCGGAGGAAGTGGAATATAACCAAGCGCATGGTCTTGAGTAATACGTGCACCCCAGTTGCCCTCACCTGCCGAGTTACGGCTAGCGTAGAAATTGTTATCACCATTAATCTTAAGCGAATCCACACTGTTTGGATTTTGTAAATTCATCTGCCCGCAGTTAGCAGCGCAAGCACTGTTCGTTGTGTCTTGAATTGGCAACAAATACGTCACACTCGCCGCCGGATCCACCACAGAGAAAGTTACAGTTCCAGGCTGTGGATTTGATTGTGCGGTCATGATATTAGCGCGGTATGTTTGGCTACTATAAGTTGCGACATCGCCTATTAAGTTAATTGCGCCCAAATATGAATTATTGTTTTGAGTGCCTGTTAATACCGTTTGCGCATTCAAGCTGTATAGCGGGGCATCTTGACCAACTGAATTATTAAAGTTGATGCTAGCGGCAGCATTAATCGCCGCCAGATTATTAGCAGGCGCTGCTGGTGAAATTGCCGCAATCAACAAGGTGTGGGTATTTGCCAAAACATCGTTCACCGTTCCATTAAAGGTCACCACCGGATCTTCGGAAATCAAAGTACGAATATAAATTGGGTTTCTATTGAGATAATTAATCGCACTGGAATGATTGCCAGACTGATACTCGAAGTAAGGCGTGTAATGCGAGGTATATAAGAAACCAGCAACAGGCGTTCTACCCAAGAGGCTTACATCACCAATCAACACCGCACCGTTGTATTCTTGCGTTGTCGCAGTTAACACATCGGCCAAGATGTAAATCACTCGACCAGTTGCACTTAGGCTATTAAAGCGCGCCAAGGAGCCGATGCTATCAGCTATTGTCACATTAGCTGTGCCTGCGTTGATCGTCAAACCATTGGCCTTGTTCAAAGCACTGTCCACTTTGCCAAGCAAACTAATATCAGCATTCGTTGTTGCCAAGGTGATTGTGCTGCCCAAAATCAAATCGGTATAAGACTGCGCACCCACTGTGTTGATGTTACTCATTAACTGAGTGGTGCCTCCAGTGATGATTAACGATGGCAACACAAAGCCATTCGAAATTGCAAACTTCGCTGGGTTAGCTGCTGTGCCGTTTGAAGTGATGCCGCCAGCGCCAATCGCTTGATCACTTGCCGCAATCAAGCTCGCACCGGCATTCAGTGTTGTGCCCCCAGAATATGTACTGTTCCCGCTTAAGGTCACAACGCCCACATTGGAAATTGCCAAAGCGCCAGCACCACTAATGGCGTTAGCAAAGGTTGTATCGGTGCTTAAGTTGATATTTAGCAAGCCATTATTTTGGATAGCCGAGGTCATTGGCCCACCCACACTGCTATCAAAATTCACTGTTCTATTCGTTGGAATAATGACATTGGCAACGTTAGCGTAATCTGGAATTGCGCCACCCGCCCAATTGCTTGCTGTTGACCAATTGCCACCGCTCGCACCAACATAAGTCACTGAGTTGAGTTGTGTAATTTGACCATAATTGCCTGTGACTTGGGTAGCTGACATCACGTAGTTAGTAGCATCTACACCATTTAAAGCAAAATTCACTGTGACAGATTTTCCATTTGCCGCATTCTTATCTGCGTATGTGCCTGTTGCTGTAATAGCTGCTAAGTCGCCAGACAATAACTGGCTAGATGAACTGCTAATATTAATCGCATTAGCAGAAATCACTGCATTACCGTCATACACTTTACTAATGGAGTTTGCGCCTAAAGTCGGTGCAGTAATGGTCATCGGATTCACAGTCAATTGACCAACCACCGTCACGCCTTTAAAACTAGAAGACACATTAAATGTTGGGGTAGCATCCACCACATTATATTGACCAACCTTAATATTATTAGAACGACTCAATGATGTGCCAATTGGACTAATCGCTACATCAGCAGCAGAACCACCATCATTCAATGTAAATGTCGCTACACCAGAAATATTGCCTGCAGCACTCAAGTTAATCGCTTGGCTACTTGGGCTTGTGCCAGCAAATCCAATGTATGAAAGCGTGGTGTTATCAGCGGCCAAATATTGAGCGGTAAATTGATAGGTTGGCGCTGTGCCATAAGTCGTGGTTGCCACAGCTCGAATTAACAAATTCTCTGCCGCGACGATGGTATATGAACCCGGCGCATAGCTGATTTGATAGTTATTTGAAGTGAGGCCAGATGCCTGCAGCACGCCAGCATAAGTGCCCACCCCATTCACTGATAAATTACTTCTAGCAATTGTTAAAGTGCCACCCAAGCTAGTCGATGTTTCACCATTAACAAAACCTTTATACAACACGCCCGCATAAGCAGGATTATCAACCTGAGAGACAAATTTAGCATCGTTCGCTGCTGTAACTAGTAGCGGCGCAGGTGTAATCGCCCCTGTTGAATTGATATAAGCCACATTGTAGTTCGCGCCGTTATTAGCGTCATTAATCATCACGCTATTTAAAGTAATGGCTTTATTTGAACCAACGTTAGGATTGCTACCAACATAGATTGCAGTCGCAGCGCTAAAGGTATCTGTTCCCGCCAACTGGGCGTTCATGGCCGCCAAATCACTCGCATTTAATGTATAGGTGTAGCCGCCGTCATACACCTTAGTAATCGCTGGGGCAGACAATGTAATGTTCTTGATTGTCACGCTGACTGATGTTTGAGCAGCAGTTAAATCGTTATAATTACTTAACAGAATACCCGGTACGCCAGTCAGCACCAATCCACGCACACTTAATAAGGCTTGATTGACTTGCACATCTTTGCGGTTCAACACACCCTCGCCGCTCGCCACAAAAGTCTCGCCATTCACGCCTGTTACAGTCAAATGATTACCTAAGAATGAAACTGTGCCGTCATATACTTTTGTGCCAATGGCAGACAAGTTAGCTTTGGTAATGTCCACGGGTGCATTCGCTAAGTTGAGTGTTGGCAATGCATAGTTAGATGCTAAGCCTGTACCATCAGCCAAGGTCATGCCTGTGATGTAGTTACCTGAACCAACGTTTGCACTGCTTGCAGTTGCACCTGTGTAAGTGAGCGTCTGGCCACTCACAAGACCAGAAAGGCTAATTTGGTTGCCGGTCAGCGCTGTGGTGCCGTCATAAACCTTGGTCGC
>CAIQFD010000059.1 GCA_903870995.1 uncultured Methylophilaceae bacterium
CGGTTCTCGAGCAAATCAACGAGCTCAGGCGCATCAGATGAGTTCGCAGGCGTTGTCTTCAGTAATTCAACCAATGAAGCCACTTGCTCTGCATTCAAAGGCAATGGCGGCAAGCCAACTGCTGCGCGTTCTGAAATATGGGTGTGGTAGGTCGAGAGCATTTGAGTTCCAAGCATTTAAATAAATGAATAATTAACCGCAATTATACAGACGGCCGCGATGGCCTCCAACGATAGCTTTTAAAAAGCTAATGAATACTATGCAATGAATATGCCAGATTTGGCTGAAATTAAACTAATACAAAGATTTTGAAAAAGATGAACCGCAACTTCTGTTTTCAGCTGATTTTTCCATGTCATCAAAAACTTTTCCCTGATAACCCTTGCCATGCACGGACTCAATAAAAACACGCATTTCATGTACAGTGACAATACCATCGTGGTCGGTATCCATCGCGGCAATACTTTCAGCGACGGTCATGTAAGGCAATGAAGAATACGGCGCATCATCTTGGGCGAAGACATCACAAGCCAACAATGCTGTGCACCAAAAAAAGATGAAATGCTTCAATAAATAACTTTTCATATCGTGAGATTACGCTTTTTATGGGTCCAGTGCATATCCAATTTTACTTGCCATATTTCTTTGTTACTAAAAATCGTATTTAGTTTTGAAATAAATCCACAAAAAACACCATCTCGATTTTTGAGTATGCCTGATGTAGGGTAAAATTACGTTATTCGCAATTTTGCATCAAATCAGCATCGAAAAAGGTTTTTATGGAACTCACGCCACTTAATGCGCTATCTCCTTTAGATGGTCGCTATCAATCAAAAGTTGATCCACTCCGCGCTTACTTTAGTGAATATGCACTCATTAAACACCGCGCCTTAGTAGAAGTGGAATGGCTTAAAGCCCTAGCAGCGCTTCCTGGGATTGAAGAAGTTAAGCCATTTAGCAAAGAGACAATTAAAGAACTTGATAATGCGATTGCCAATTTTGGTGAATCAGAAGCCTCTCAAGTTAAAGCAATTGAAGCGCGCACCAATCACGATGTAAAAGCGCTTGAATACTGGCTTAAAGAAAAATTCGATGGCAACCCTGAGATCAAAAAAGCGAGTGAATTCATTCACTTTGCTTGCACCAGTGAAGATATCAACAACTTATCTCATGCCTTGATGCTGAAGGGCGCGCGCAACACAGTGATGTTGCCGTTCTTAAACAACCTAGTTACGCGCATGACGGAGCTAGCAAATCAGCTTGCTGACCAGCCTATGCTCTCACGCACACATGGCCAAACAGCCTCTCCAACCACCATGGGTAAAGAATTAGCGAACGTGGTGTACCGTTTGCAACGCCAACAAAAACAATTAGTCACCAATGAAATTTTAGGCAAAATTAATGGCGCAGTGGGTAACTTCAACGCACATTTATCAGCTTATCCAGATGTTGATTGGGAAAAGTTTGCCAAGCAATTTGTAGAGAACTTGGGCTTAACTTACAACCCAATGACCATCCAAATTGAGCCGCACGACTATATGGCTGAGCTTTACGATAACTTAGCACGCATCAACACAATTCTAATTGATATTAACCGTGATATTTGGGGTTACGTTTCTGTTGGCTATTTCAAACAAAAACTTAAACCGGGCGAAGTCGGCTCTTCAACCATGCCGCACAAAGTAAATCCAATTGACTTTGAAAACTCAGAGGGCAACTTAGGATTAGCGAATGCTATTCTTCGCCATCTTGCTGAGAAACTGCCTATCTCTCGCTGGCAACGTGACTTAACTGACTCAACCGTCCTTCGCAACATGGGCGTAGCTTTGGGCTACACATTGCTAGGTTATGATTCATGCTTACGAGGCCTCAATAAACTAGAAATAAACCCTGTGAAATTGGCTGAGGATTTAGATAATAGTTGGGAAGTGCTTGCTGAGCCGATTCAAACTGTGATGCGTCGCTATGGCTACGAAAATCCATACGACACACTAAAAGAATACACTCGCGGCAAAGCAATCTCCAAAGAGTCCTTACAGTCTTTAATTGCCGAACTCAAAATTCCTGCTGAAGCTAAGCAATACCTAATGGAATTAACGCCTGCCACTTACATCGGCAAAGCAACCCAATTAGTGAAAAATATCTAAATGGCCGAAATTCTCGTTCTTTATTACTCACAAGGCGGCGCTGTTCGTGACATGGCCCAAGCGATTGCACGTGGGGTTGAGAGCGTCAATGGTACAAAAGCACGTATTCGCACCGTGCCAAAAGTGTCAGCCAACTGTGAAGCAACAGAACCCGAAGTGCCAACAAGCGGCGCGCCATATGTTGAATTGCAAGACTTAGAGGAATGTAAGGGGTTAGCACTTGGAAGCCCTACCCGCTTTGGCAACATGGCGGCACCAATGAAGTATTTTTTAGATAGCACATCCAGCTTATGGCTTAAAGGCGCGCTCATCGGAAAACCTGCAGCGGTGTTCACATCCTCTGGCTCTATGCACGGTGGCAATGAAACCACCTTAATCACTATGATGCTGCCACTCATGCATCATGGCATGCTGCTACTGGGCTTACCTTACTCTGAGCCGTCTTTAGGCAACACGACTTCCGGTGGCACGCCTTATGGCGCCAGCCATATTGGTGGCGCCATGGATGACAGACCGCTGAGCGATGACGAAAAAAAGCTTTGCCTTGCACTCGGTAAACGCCTAGCCGAAACCGCTTTGAAGCTTTCGGCATAATGCCTAACTCAACAGCAATGATTCAAAAGTTAAGACTCGGCGCATCGCTTAGCCTGATTGCACTAATCATCTTAAGCTTGGCTTGGGAAGGTGTACTCGCCCCCATCAAACCTGAGGGCTCCAAGTTAGTTCTCAAAGCGATTCCACTGCTATTGCCACTTTTCGGTATTCTTAATGGCCGTCGTTACACCTACCAATGGGCGAGCATGTTCATCCTGATATACTTCACCGAAGGCGCAGTGCGTGCTTGGGCTGACAAAGGCCTTTCTGCCCAGCTAGCACTTATCGAAGTTTTACTGACCTCGATTTTTTTCGCCTGCACTATTTATTACGCAAAACTAACCAGACTAGCGGCTCAACAGCCTCACCAATAAGCGATATAATTTAACCATGTTTATTCTTCTTTCTAATGACGACGGCTACTTTGCTCCTGGCCTTGCAACACTCGCTGAGCATATTTCTAAAATAGCCGACATCGTTGTCGTTGCGCCAGAGCGGAATCGCAGCGGCGCAAGCAACTCACTAACACTAGATCGACCACTAACCGTTCGGCAAGCTAGCAATGGCTTTTACTACGTGAATGGCACACCGACTGATTGCGTGCATTTAGCAGTCACAGGCTTAATTGAACAAACGCCAGACATGATTATTTCAGGTATCAATGATGGTGCAAATATGGGAGACGACACCATTTACTCAGGCACAGTTGCCGCAGCAATGGAAGGTTATTTGTTAGGCATTCCATCGTTTGCGGTATCGATGTCACAACACAATGCGACGCATTTTGAAACTGCTGCAAAAGTCATTGTGGAGATCATTGAGCACTACAAAACTCAAGCCTTTCCACCACCTGTTTTAATGAATATTAACGTCCCTGACGTGCCGTACTCAGAACTTAAAGGCCAAGTGGTAACTCGTCTAGGTAAACGCCATAAAGCGGAACCTGTGATTAAATCAAAATCGCCTCGTGGGGAACAGCTTTACTGGGTAGGCCCAGCTGGCGCCGCAGCAGATGCTGGCGAAGGAACAGACTTTTACGCGGTGGCGAACAATCAAGTATCACTGACGCCTTTAAAAGCAGACCTCACAAACCACGACCAATTAGACGCTCTTAAAAGCTGGATGAAATAGCGTGATTAGAAACACCACAGGGATAGGCATGACCTCTCAACGCACACGTGACCGCATGCTGTCTCGTTTGCGTGAGCAAGGAATTAAGGATGAAGTCACGCTAGCCGCGATGAGTGAGATTCCACGCCATATTTTTGTGGATGAAGCGCTAGCTACTCGCGCTTACGAGGACGTTTCTCTGCCGATAGGCTTTGGTCAAACGATCTCGCAACCTTACACAGTCGCCAAAATGACGGAAACGCTTCGTGCCGGCCGCCCCTTGGGTAAAGTGCTTGAAATCGGAACGGGTTGCGGCTATCAAACTGCGGTTCTTTCAAAAGTTGCCAACGAGGTGTACTCATTAGAGCGTATTAGTCCGCTTGTCATGAAAGCGCGGAAACACTTACGCGAAATTCGCATGAGTAATATCAAACTCAAGCACGCTGACGGCACCGTGGGACTGCCTGACTTTGGTCCATTTGACGGCATTATCGTCACCGCAGCAGCAAGCCATATTCCAGACGATCTAGTGCAACAACTCGCAGTTGGTGGTCGCATGGTCATTCCTGTTGGCACAGACGAACAAATATTGTATTTAATCGAACGCATCGACAATAACGGCATATCGGAATTTAAGAAAACAAAACTTGAACCAGTTAAATTTGTGCCTTTACTTGGTGGGACTAACTAATGAGAATCTGTCCAAAGCTTAGTGTTGTTCTTCTCAGTCTAATATTGGCGGCCTGCTCTAGCACACCCAATAGAGCCCCTGTGATTGAGCGTTTGCCAGAGCCTGCGAAGATCAAAGCTACTCAAACCACTAAAAAGCCTACCTCAACAAACAATGTAAATGGTAAAGATTGGCGTCCTGACACCTACACCGTTAAAAAAGGCGATACGCTTTACAGTATTGGCCTAGAGTTCGGTTACGACTACAAGGAAATCGCCCAAAACAACAACATCAATGCCCCATACAATATTCGCGTTGGTCAGCAACTAAAAATCAAAGGTAGCAACCCAAGCAATGCAAAACCTGCTGAACCCAACAATGAAGACGTGGTGATTAAGCCACTGAATAATGACAGCCAAATTATCCAAGGGCAAAACAATAATGCCAGCCCAACTAACATCCCTACGCTCAACACACCTAAAGCAATGCGTGAGCCCTACAGCGATCAAGCATTAAACGCTCAAAATAATGCGAATACTGCGCCTACAAATGCCAGTGAGGCAAAAACTATCGAAACAAAGTCGACAGAAGTGAAACCGACCGAAACAAAACCTACCGACGCGACCACGCTTGCAGATGACGTTGTGGATTGGGGCTTACCCACTAAAGGAAAAATCAAAACAACCTTTAATGAAGGCGCTAGCGCGAAGGGCATAGATATTGAAGGAACGATGGGACAAGACATTAATGCGGCAGGAAATGGTAAGGTAATTTATAACGGATCGGACCTGCGTGGCTATGGAAATTTGGTGATTGTGAAGCACAACAAAGAGTACTTATCTGTTTACGCGCACAATAGCAAAATCTTAGTGAAAGAAGGTCAAACAGTTCTGAAAGGCCAGAAAATAGCTGAAATGGGAAACTCTGGCACAGATGCGATCAAACTACATTTTGAAATTCGCTTCCAAGGAAAATCCGTCGATCCGACTAAGTTTCTTTCTGGGTTATAAAAAACCAGTCTTGTAAAAAAATAACAATAAAAAAGCCGCTCAATGCGGCTTCTTAGACTCTAAATCAACTACTTCTTATCTTGCTCTGCGTAATACTCACGCACTTGGGTCATATCAAAATCACGTGCCCATTCGATAATTTTGTCTAGGGCCGGCGCACCGATTTCACCCTGTTGCGCATGAATGCCCGCTTGTTCGCGAATAATCAAAATACCAGGGATTTTACTCACTTCGAAGTACTCAGCAATTTCTGGGTTAGCTTCTGTATCCACCATGCCAAATAAAATGTCAGGATTCTTTTCCGCTGCAGCTTCAATCACAGGGGTAAAAGCAACACATGGCTCACACCAAGGCGCCCAAAAATCTACAATCACAAATGGATTATTGACGATTGTTTCTTTGAAGTTTTCTTTATTTAATACTACTACAGCCATGACATTCCCCATCGTTAATCTTTTTAGTGGCGTTATTCTATCAGATGCCCCGAAAATACCGAAGCATGCGCTCAAATCCTGCCACTAAGACAAATTAAATAATCGACTTACCCCAAACACCATCAAAAAACAAATCACCTAAATCACGGCGATTACGAGGAGCTGTTTCACGTGCAAGCAAATCCGCTGTGACTGTTTCAATCGGGGCTGGATGCCCCACAGAAACCATCGCCATCAAGGTAAATTGCGCAGGAATATTAAATAATAAACGAGCTTTTTTGGCATCAAAACCACCTAACTGATGCGCCATCAAGCCCATGCTAGTTGCTTGCAGGCATAGGTTTTGAGCAGCAGCCCCCGTGTCGTACTCAGCCCAACGGTTAAGCTGAGCATTTTTAGCAAAGAGCGTATCTGCGCAAATTAAACATAGCCAAGGCGCATCTTTTACCCAACTTTGATTTCCCTCAACAAGGCAATCAAAGGCTTGTTGCCAAGCGTTTACATCTGCCCCTTTATTCCAAACCACAATACGCCAAGGCTGCTCACCCATGCAAGAAGGTGCCCAACGAGCCGCCTCTAGCAAAGCAATCGTTTGCTCAGTCGTCACCGCCTTGCTCGCATCGTAAGCTCGTCCACTCCAGCGTTCGGCAATAGTGGTATCAATCGCAACTTGGGTAATCGCTGATTTTTTCATCAAGTTTTCTCGGCTTATAAAGTTGGATAATCGGTATAACCTTTATCGCTACCACCATAAAAGCTTGATGAATCAGCTTCATTAAGTGGCGCATCTTTGCGGAAACGCTCAACCAAATCTGGATTGGAAATGAATGGCACGCCGTAAGCCACAGCATCCGCATAACCACTTGCAATCGCTGCATTGCCACGCGCTTTGTCATAAGACAAGTTCGCCATATAAGGTGACTTGCACAGTTTACGCATCGCCGCAAAATCAAACGGGTCAGCCACGCCACCACCGTGAATGCCCCCTTCAACCACATGTAAATAAGCTAAATCAAACTGGTTTAGCTGCTCAGTCACATAGTTAAATACGGCTTGTGGGTTGCTGTCTTTCATATCATTGAACGGATTCACAGGGGAAAGTCGCAAACCCACTCTATCTGATCCAATCACGCCCACCACCGCTTTTGTCACTTCCATCAACAAGCGCGCACGATTTTCAACGCTTCCACCGTAAAGATCTGTGCGTTTGTTGCTTCCATCACGCAAGAATTGATCTAACAAGTAACCATTCGCCGCGTGAATTTCTACACCATCAAAACCTGCTTTTATAGCATTCTTACTTGCTTGAACGTAATCAGCCACAATGCCTGGCAACTCGCTCGCATCTAAAGCACGCGGCTCCACATAGTCAACCAAACCTTCAAAAGTAAATGCTTTGCCAGCGGGCTTAACAGCTGAAGGAGCAACTGGTGTGGCACCGTTTAATAAACTTGGATGTGAAATGCGCCCCACATGCCACAACTGAATCACAATCTTGCCGCCTTTAGCATGCACGGCATCCGTGACTTTTTTCCAACCAGCGACTTGTGCATCAGTGTAAATACCAGGCAACAAAGGATAGCCGTGCCCCATAGCCGAAATCGGCGTTGCTTCAGTAATAATCAAACCCGCAGATGCGCGTTGTTCATAGTAGGTCACGTTAATGTCTTGTGGAACACCCTCCATGCTAGCGCGGTTACGAGTAAGTGGTGCCATTACCACACGGTTACTCATCGCAATGCTGCCAAGTTTTACTGGGCTAAATAAATCACTCATTCATATTTCCTTATCATTAATTGCTATATTTTAAAATGACTACAATTGGGAATTTGGTAAATCAAATATTAAAAAATCTAAATTTTAGTGAGCCGCTATGGCATCGATCTATCTCAACAAGATACCATTAATCGAGCCCTCACCGGCTGCTACTTCCATATATCAACACTACCTAAGTTAAAATGGCAATTCTAAGGACTATCCGATCTCTCACTTAGCAGCCCATCAACGCAAGCCTTGATCTCATCGAACAATTTATATGCAATGGCGACTATTCTAATAAATTAAAAAGTAGAATAGGCAATAAATTATCTTATAAGTTTTACAGCCGAATGACAAAACAAGACCAAATTTACATGCAAGCCGCCATTGCCCTTGCCAAGCAAGCTGCGGAGAATGGCGAGGTGCCTGTGGGCGCGATTGTGGTCAAGGATGGTGAGATTATTGGGCGTGGTAGCAACGCCCCAATCGGACTGCACGACCCAAGCGCCCATGCTGAAATTTTAGCGATGCGTGAAGCCGCTAGCAATATCGGCAACTACCGCCTAGTGGATTGCACCTTGTATGTCACACTAGAGCCATGCGCCATGTGTTCAGGCGCCATTCAGCATGCTCGCATCGCGAATCTCATTTATGGCGCTAGCGACCCAAAAACAGGGGCTTGCGGAAGCGTGATTAACTTAATGACAGAAGAAAAACTCAACCATCACACAACCGTCAAAAGCGGTGTGCTCGCAGAAGAGGCAGGACAGATACTCTCGAACTTTTTTAGGCAACGTCGGCTTAATAAAAAGCCATGAAAAAACCCGCAGAAGCGGGTTTTTTCAATTCAAATCAGATGACTTAATCTCTATCGTTACCCATCAAGCTCATCAAAATGCTTAATAAGTTTACAAACAAGTTGTAGATATCAAGGTACAAACTCAAAGTTGCCATCACATAGTTGGTTTGGCCACCACGTACAATTTGGTTCACATCATACAAAATGTAGCCTGAGAAAATCAGCACTGAGATACCTGAAATCATCAAGTGTGCGGGGTCAAAGTGGAAGAACATGTTAGCCAGTGAAGCAACTAACACTAACACCAAGCCCACGAATAGGAATTTACCTAGCCCACTAAAATCACGTGCAGGGCTTGAGCCAATAGCGGCTAAACTAAAGAAGGTAACGCCTGTACCAGCTGCCGCTAAACCGATAATTTCACCGCCATTACGAAGATGTAATGCCACTTGCAAAATCGGACCAAGCAAGAGACCAAAAATAAATGTCATGGCAAGCAGAAGCCATACACCTGCCGCACTATTTTGATTAGCAGCAATCAGTTGGAACATGCCGAACATCACCACCATAAAGCCAATTGCAAAAATGAACGGATGTGCAGCCATAAATCCAAAATTCATTTGCAGACCAAAATACGCGCCTATCATGGTTGGAATCATGGTTAAACCAAGCAAGGCGTAAGTATTACGAAGCACGCGGTTTTGAATATCCGCAGCAGTAGTTGAACGACCAATTACTTGAACATCATCAAACATTACAATTTCCTTATCAAAATATTGCCAAAGAGCAACATACTTAAGATAGCGACTTTAGCATTAAGTTTCAAGACTATTTTTGTGACAAATCGTTAAAACAAATCCTGCTCAGACTTGCCCACCAAATCAACACGCTTCACCGCCGCCACAAACTCTGCATCTTCATGTAAATGATGCATATCTTTTGGGGCACGCGCACCATGCATACGAGCCAATCGTGCGCGGCTAGCGCCTGTCATTTCCCATTTTAAATGCGCCAACAATTCATCCGCTTTATCTGGCTGGTTACATAGCAACACCATGTCACAACCCGCATTTAAAGCGGCTAAAGCTCGCGCTGTAACATCCCCAGCAACTCCCGCCCCTTCCATAGAAAGGTCATCACTAAAAATGACACCATCAAAACCCAAACGCTCACGCAACACTTTTTGCAACCAGCGGGGCGAAAAACCAGCCGGCTTTTCATCTACCTTAGGGTAAATGACATGCGCAGGCATAATTGCTTGTATCCCATCATCAATCATTTGGCGGAATGGCTGCATATCATTTTGGGCGATTTCATCAAACTCGCGTTCGTCGACAGGAATCGCTACATGCGAATCTGCCACCACATAGCCGTGCCCAGGAAAATGTTTGCCTACTGCTGGCATGCCGCCACGCTTGAGGCCATGCATCAAAGCATAGGCGAGCTCATGAATGGCTTGTGCTTTGACATGAAACGCACGATTACCAATCACTTGGCTTTCGCCGTAATCCATATCCAACACTGGCGTAAAGCTAAAATCCACGCCGTGCGCCCGCAACTCTGCCGCCAAAATCCAACCTGCTTCTTCCGCAAGTTCTTTGGCTTTTTTAGGATGACTATCCCAAATTTTGCCAAATTCACGCATCGGCGGAATCTTGGTAAATCCATCCTTAAAGCGCTGAACACGTCCACCCTCATGATCAACCGAAATCAACAAAGGTGGCTGACGAACGGCATGAATACTTGCTGTCAGTGACTTCAATTGTGTTGGGGATTCAAAGTTGCGCGAGAACAAAATCACACCACCCACTAAAGGATGTTGAAGTCTCTTAATATCTTCAGCAGTTAGCTCTTTACCAACCACATCCAGCATTACTGGGCCAAGTGTCATTTCTTTATCCTCTTACGTCCAATTGATCGCGTAAACGATCACCTAAAACATTCACTGCTAATACCAGCGACATCAAACTTAACCCCACCCCCAAAACATAATGTGGCGCAATCAACATGTAGCGCACACCGTCTCGCAACATTGCCCCCCAAGATGCACTCGGCGCTTGTATTCCCAAGCCCAAAAAAGACAAGCTTGCTTCAGCAATCACCAAACCGGCCATGCTGTAAGTGGCCTCAACTAGCAAAGGGGCAGCTAGTAAAGGTAACATATGTTTAAGCATAATACGTGGCGTTGAAGCCCCCAAAGATTCCGCAGCAATGACATGCTGCCGCTGCCTGAGCGAAAGCACTTGCGCACGCGTTAATCGGGCGTAACTCACCCACGAGGTAATACATAGGGCCAATATCAAATTATTTAATCCAGCCCCTAAAACTGCCGCAAAAGCAATCGCTAATAGAATGCCAGGAAATGCTAAAAATACATCTGTAATTTGCATTAAGGAGCGGTCTATCCAACCACCGTAATATCCAGAAACCAAACCGAGAACAATACCAAGCGATGCTGTTATCGCAGTGACAACAATCACTACCACCAAAGACACCTGCGCACCAGCCAACAGTCGCGGCAGAATTTCACGTCCCAGATCATCAAAGCCCAATAGGTGATTAACGGAGGGTTTTGCCAAAATCAAATTCAAATGGATTTGATTGGGATGAAAATCACCCAAGCTAACAACAACCGTGCCTATGAGCCATAGTGCTAACACCCAAACAGACCAATACTTTCGGCTCATGTAGCAAACCTCACACGAGGGTCTATTTTGGTATAAATCATGTCAGTGGCCAAATTCACCAGCACATAGACTAAGGCCACCACTAGCACGCAGGCCTGAGTTACAGGGTAATCACGCTTTTCAATCGACTCAACCAACAGACGACCAATGCCATCCCAAGAAAATACGGTTTCTGTAATCACCGTGCCCGCTAGCAAGCTACCTAACTGTAAACCAAGCACCGTCACAATCGGCAACAAAGCAGCGCGTAAGGCGTGTCTTAAAATCACTGTGCTTTCAGCCAAGCCTTTAGCACGAGCGGTACGAATGAAGTCCTCATGCAACACTTCTAGCATGCTGGCGCGCGTCATTCTGGTCAAAATAGCCGCTAAGCCAAAACCTAAAGTCAGCGCAGGTAAAATAATGGAAGTGCCATTTTCCATACCGCTGACAGGCAAAAAACCTAGCCATAAGGCAAACAGCATCATGAGCATCGGCCCCATCCAAAAATGAGGCATTGCTGAGATAGAGAGACTTAAGAGATTAGCCAGTTTATCTGGCCATTGATTAACCTTAAGCGCGGCAATAACTCCCAAAGGCAAGCCAATCATCACAGCAAATAACAAGGCCAACAAAGCCAATTTAGCCGTGGCCGGCAATCGCTCAGCGAGCAAATCAACAATCTGTTTTTTGGAGTGGATAGAAACACCCCAATCGCCATGCACAAGCTTATTGAGGTAAACACCAAATTGGACATAAATGGGCTGATCCAGCCCTAAGTCTGACTGTAATTGAATACGGTCCGCGCTACTTGCCGACTCCCCCAACATCACTTCAACTGGATCGCCGGGCACAGCATGAACCAAAAGGAAGGTAAGAAAAACAACGCCAAAAACAACTGGAATAACGCCAAACAAGCGCTTCATCATGGCTGAATATCGACCTCTACGCCCACATCCATAATATCAAACAAAGCAATAATATCGGCGTTACGCATTCGAATGCACCCATGTGAGCCAATTACGCCCACTGCATTGCTATCTGGCGTACCGTGAATATAAATATAACGTTGCATAGTGTCGACATTACCTAGACGATTCACACCCACCTCTGTGCCTGAAAGCCATAAAATACGCGTTAATATCCAATCTCGATGGGGAAACTCAACCATCAGCTCAGGTGTGCAAACCTCGCCTGTAGGCCGCCTACCAACAAAGACGCTACCCGAAGGTGCACCCTTGCCTATTTTGGCGCGAATGATATGTTGTCCCAGCGGTGTACAACCGCTGTTTTTTTCACAGCCCGCACCATTAGCGGCTGTTGAAATTGGGTAATGGGCAATTGACTGATGCTGTGCGTTAAACACAGTTAAGGTTTGCTGAGAGATAGAAACAACAAGGCGCATGAAATAATTAGAAATCGCTAAAGATAATCTAGAAGCGATTGTAACAAGCTAGCGGTTTTTTAACAGCCTTAATCTTTCAAATTGCGACTGTGACACCATCAGCAATAACAACCACACGACCTGCAATACTGCCATCAGCTGATGCTATGACAGCACCACACCAAGCAGAACAATCTTGACGTAGTTTTTACTGGTCAACGTAGGTATCAAGCGGCTAAATAATGCGTTCGTTTTAGGTGTCATCATCAATTTAACTTTTTTATCTTTTGGCTGGCGCAACATTCCAAATGTTTTTAGCATACTGGCCTATGGTTCGGTCACTAGAGAATTTACCTACACGCGCTACATTTAATATCGCACGGCGAGACCATTCTTCTTCGTCTTGATATAACGCACTCACCGCATCTTGAGCAGCGATATAGCTAGCATAATCCGCCAACAACAAATAATGGTCACCTTTGTGCAATAAGTTATCGAAAATCGCTTGGTAACGGTCTGGCTCTTCCACAGAGAAAAAACCAGCGGCAATCATATCCAGCACTTCTTTAAGCTCAGCATTACCATTGTAATAATCCCAAGGGTTGTAGCCAGCCGCTTTGGTTTGCGCCACTTCATCCGCGGTAAGGCCAAAGATAAAGATATTCTCTTCGCCCACCTCTTCTTTAATCTCGACATTAGCACCATCTAGTGTACCTATCGTCAATGCGCCATTAAGCGCCATTTTCATATTGCCAGTACCTGAAGCCTCGGTGCCTGCCGTTGAAATTTGCTCAGATAAATCACTACCCGGGAATAACAATTCCGCCGCTGAAACTTCATAGTTAGGATAAAAAACAACTTTTAGCTTATCGCCCACTGCAGGGTCGTCATTGATAATCGTCGCCACATCGTTAATCAGTCGAATAATCTGCTTCGCCATCCAGTAACCTGGCGCTGCTTTACCCCCAAAAATCACAGTCCTAGGCGTGATATCGTCAACCCCGCCCGAACGAATACGGTTATACAAAGTAATCACGTGCAATACATTAAGCAATTGACGCTTGTATTCGTGAATACGCTTAATTTGGACATCGAACAAACTATTGGTATTGAGTTTCACGCCTGTTAAATCTTCAATCCGATTTGCCAAGCGCACTTTATTAGCGTGCTTCACAGTGCGGAATGCTTTTCTGAATGCTTTATCTTCAGCCAATGGCGTAATCAGTTTCAGCTTATCCAAATCTCGCTGAAAGCCAGTGCCAATGGCTTTTGTCAGCAAGGCTGTTAAATCAGGATTACATTGATTGAGCCAACGACGAGGCGTAATGCCGTTCGTCACATTCACAAATTTCTTTGGATAAATAAGGTTGAAGTCTGCGAACAACGTCGTTTTCAGCAACTCACTATGAAGTGCCGCAACCCCATTCACCGTATGGCTACCCACCACTGCTAAATGCGCCATGCGCACACGACGACCATGCGTTTCATCAATAATAGAAACACGACTGAGCAACTCAGTATCTCCTGGGAAATGATGATTCACCATCGCCAAGAACTCATGGTTAATGCGATAAATAATTTGCAAATGACGTGGCAACAAGCGACTAAATAAATCAACAGACCAAGTCTCTAGCGCTTCAGGCATCAGCGTATGGTTGGTATAAGCGAATACCTTACCGACCAAGGACCAAGCTAAATCCCAATCTAGCTGATGCACATCAACTAACTGATACATCATCTCGGCCACAGCAATGGCTGGGTGGGTATCATTCAACTGAATCGCAATTTTGTCAGGCAGTTTTTTCCAATCCTTATGCTTGAGTAAGAAGCGATGCAGAATGTCTTGAATAGAAGCTGAAACAAAGAAATATTGCTGTTTTAAACGTAGCTCACGACCTGAAGCTGAAGCATCATTGGGATAAAGCACCTTTGAAATACTTTCAGTCACATTACGGCTTTCAACAGCTCGCTCGTAGTTGCCTTCATTAAAGTGACGCAAATCAAACTCTTTAGCCGCTTTAGCAGACCACAAGCGCAAGTTGTTGACTGTTTGCGTGTCGTAGCCTGGAATCGGCACATCGTATGCCATTGCCACCACATGCTCAGCATCCGCCCAGTGTTGCTCTATCCCTTTTTCTGACTCAAACTCGACCACGTGTCCAAAAAACTGCACCGTATAAGTGCTTTCCGGACGCTGAAACTCCCAAATATTGCCATAACGTAGCCAATTATCAGGGTTCTCAATTTGCTGACCTTGATTAATGGCTTGTTTAAACATGCCGTATTCATAACGAATACCGTAGCCTGTACCAGGAATATCCATGGTCGCCATCGAATCCAAGAAACATGCAGCCAAGCGTCCAAGGCCGCCATTACCCAACGCGGCATCAGGTTCCATTTCCACCACATTTTCCATTTTGTGGCCTAGTGCATTTAACCCTGCTCGCACTTCTGGCTCCACGCCCAAATTCAGTGCAGCATTCGACAACATACGACCAATCAAAAACTCGAGTGAAAGATAATAAACGCGCTTAGGATCTTGCTCAGCATAAGCCTCAACCGTCTTCACCCAGCGATCAATCACATGATCGCGCACCGTGTAAGCCGTAGTTGAATACCAATCACGCGGCGTAGCCACCTCGTCCGTTTTAAAAAGCGAATATACCAAGTGATTTTGCAAGGCTTGTTTGGCCGGCGTTTTTACATTGGTGATGCTTGATATCTCACTTTTGACCTTAGTCGCACGTGGTTTTTTTTGGGCAGATGGCGTTTTTAGGTTGGTCATCGTTCAATTCTTTAGGTGATATTGCATTAAGTAAAATGCGGCATTGATTCAAGTTAATTTAACCCTCAATTCAATAGTGCAATTTTACCCTAGCAAAAAGCAAGCCTGTGTGATGTTTAGATTTATTTTTGGTATCAAGACCAACAAAAAAACCCTCAAGGCAAAATGCCAAGAGGGTTTTTTAGGTAAATACAGATTAACTAATCAATAAGCTATTCATGCGCTTTACAAAACTTGCAGGGTCGTCCAGTTGACCGCCTTCTGCCAACAATGCTTGATCGAATAAGAGGTGCGCCAAATCATTAAATCTAGCTTCATCTTTTTCGGCTTTCAAGCGCTCAACCAAACCATGTAATGGATTGATTTCTAGCGTCGGCTTACTTTCAGGCGTTTTTTGACCAGCAGCTTTCAGCATGCGCTCCAAATTACCTGATAAGTCATTTTCTCCCGCCACCAAGCAAGCTGGCGAATCCGTTAAACGATGCGTAACACGGACATCTTTCACTTGTTCACCCAATGTCGTTTTCACCTTTTCAATCAAATCTTTTGCAGCATCTTCAACTTGTTTTTTGGCTTCTTTTTCAGTGGCATCTTCGAGCTTACCTAAGTCCAAATCGCCTTTAGCGATTGATTGCAATTTCTTGCCATCAAATTCAGTAAGTCCACCCAACATCCATTCATCCACACGATCAGAAAGCAGTAATACTTCAATGCCTTTTTTACGGAAGATTTCCAAATGCGGGCTATGTTGTGCAGCGGCAAAACTATCTGCTGTGATGTAATAAATTGCCTCTTGGCCATCTTTCATGCGGCCAATGTAGTTTTTAAAGCTTACAACTTGCGCGGCAGTATCCAAATGGGTGGATGCAAAGCGAAGCAAACCAGCGATTTTTTCTTTATTGGCAAAATCTTCACCTGGCCCCTCTTTTAGCACACGCCCAAACTCACCCCAGAATGTTTGATATTGCTCTGGCTTGTTTTCAGCCAAATCTTCAAGCAAGCCTAAAACTTTTTTGACGGAAGCCGCTTTGATGGCGTCAATATCTTTTGAGTGTTGTAGGATTTCACGTGAGACATTAAGCGATAAGTCTGCTGAATCAATCACTCCTCGCACAAAACGCAGGTATTGAGGCATCAGCTTTTCAGCATCTTCTAAAATAAATACGCGTTTCACATAAAGCTTGATGCCATGACTACGCTCACGGTCATATAAATCAAATGGCGCCTTACTTGGTACATACAGCAATGAAATATATTCCTGATTGCCCTCTACGCGGTTGTGACTCCAAGCCAGTGGGCTCTCAAAGTCGTGCGAAACGTGTTTGTAAAACTCTTGATACTCTTCTTCTGTGATATCGTTTTTACCACGCGCCCACAAAGCCGAAGCTTTATTGACGGTTTCTTCCTCATCCGTTGGCACCTGTTCGCCATCTTTCCATTCAGACGCCTTCATCACGATAGGTAAGGTAATGTGGTCTGAGTATTTACGGATAATAGACTTTAGCTTCCAATCGTTGAGAAACTCATCTTCTCCTTCGCGCAAATGCAATACGATTTCAGTCCCTCGTATTTTCTTATCTGCAGGCTCTAGCGTGAAGTCACCCTCACCTGCTGACTCCCACTTCACGGCTTCAATTTCACCAGCACGTAGCGTGGTTAAAGTTACTTTGTCGGCGATGATAAAAGCCGAATAGAATCCCACACCAAACTGACCAATCAAATTAGCATCTTTGGCTTGGTCGCCAGTGAGTGAGTTAAAAAATTCTTTAGTGCCAGACTTTGCAATCGTGCCGATGTTTTCAATCACTTCAGCACGGCTCATACCAATGCCATTATCGCTAATGGTCAGTGTGCGAGCTGCCTTATCAAAAGCAATGCGAATCTTCAAATCACTATCGCCACCGTATAGCGTATTGTCTGAAAGCGCCGAGAATCTTAATTTATCAGAGGCATCGGAAGCGTTAGAAATTAACTCGCGCAACACGATTTCTTTATTGCTGTATAGAGAATGAATCATCAGCTGAAGCAGCTGTTTTACTTCGGCTTGAAAACCTAAAGTTTCCTTTTTAGATGACGATTTCGCCATATTGAAAGCTCCTAAATGACTAGTAAAAAAACGATAAGCATTAAATGGGGATGGGGATATTTATTTCAAGAGATGATTTTCAAGCAATCGATTGATATGCATCAATATACTAACAAATCATAAGGCTAGCATGGTGGCATCGCTCACCACTAAGGAAATTAAAATGTTAAAAGTCTTGTTTTACAGTTTACCAGGCCAGCTCAGCATACTTTGCCTAGTATTGATTTTTTTCATCATGGGCTATCTATGGACCTACTTCTATAAAAAGAGTCATGAAAACTCTTAAAACCATTATTTGAGGATTTGATTCAAAACGACAGCGGCAGCACTCATTCCAAATGGCGCCGTCACACACACAGAAGATCCATAACCAGCACAGTTCAAGCCTGTAATGGCCTGATCAACCTCACAACTTGATTCAATATCAGCATTAGGTTGAAGCACCTGCTCATCCGAATAAACCGCCGTAATACCAAACTTAGTCGGGCTTTTTTTATGGCTATTCGGCGCTTTAGGAAAACCATGGTCACGACGCAATTGATTACGAACTTTTGCAAGCAGTCGATCGCCCACTACCTGTGACAAGTCGCCCTGTTTAATTTTAGTTGGATCTAACCTTCCACCCGCACCGCCCACAGTGACTAATGGAATGTCGTGTTGCTTACAATAAGCCAGAATCGCCACTTTTGCTTTTGCATCATCAATCGCATCTAGCACTGCATCGAAATCGACACTCAGCATCTCAGCGACATTCTCTGCTGTTACAAAATCTTCTATTTCATGCACAACACAAGCAGGATTAATGGACTTTATGCGATGTGCCATTGCCGTCACCTTTGCCATACCAAAGACGCCGTCTAAAGCATGCAGCTGACGATTGACATTCGATTCTGCAATATTATCCAAGTCTATTAATGTAATCTTCCCCACAGCGCTTCGCGCCAAAGCCTCCACAGCCCAGGATCCAACGCCGCCAATACCAATAACGCAGACATGCGCCGCTTGTAACTTAAGCAAGCCTTGATCTCCGTATAAACGGCGAACGCCGCTAAAGCGACGTTCATAATCTGGTGATTCTATATCAGCCATCGTTAAGGTTTATTTTTCGAGCACAACAAATGCTGTAGCAAATGCTTTTTCATCTGAAATAGAAAGGTGTGCGAACTGAATCCCTTTTGTCTCCAAACAGACTTGTAACTCCAGCGCTAAATCAAACACTGGCTTACCTAAATCATCATGTCCCACACCTATGTTTTCAAAGGTAGCTGGCTTGCGGATGCCAGTTCCTAGCGCTTTAGCAAATGCCTCTTTTGCAGCAAAACGTTTAGCTAAAAAACGTGCCTTGGTATTAGATAGTTGAAATTCTTGCATCTCTCGCTCACTCAATACGCGCATGGCAAAATGCTCACCAAAACGGTCTAAAGACTCCTGAATTCGCGCCACTTCAACCAAATCTGTGCCAACACCGTAAATCATTACTTGCGAACCGCCTCAACCATCAGTGCCTTCATTTCACGCACTGCATATTCCCAACCCACAAACACAGCATGCGCAACAATAGCGTGACCGATATTAAGCTCTCCAATCCCTGGAATCGCAGCAATTTGATGCACATTATGAATATTTAAACCATGTCCAGCATTCACTACCAAGCCTAAAGATAAGGCATGTGCTGTGGCTTCTTGAATACGCGTTAATTCGTTAACTTGCGCCGCACCTTCACTATCAGCAAATTTACCTGTGTGAATTTCAATGACTGGCGCACCCGCTACTTTCGCAGCATTAATCTGATCAATATCTGGCGCAATGAATAATGAAACACGTATGCCTGCATCTGCCAGCGTTTTACATACTGTTTTAATCCGTGCCAAGTTACCTGCCACTTCAAGGCCGCCTTCAGTCGTGCGCTCTTCACGACGCTCTGGCACCAAGCAAACATCTTGTGGTTTTACTTTCAACGCAATACCAACCATTTCATCGGTTACGGCCATTTCAAAATTCATTTTGGTTTGAAGCAATGGGCGAAGCGCATAAACGTCGGCATCTTGAATGTGACGTCGATCTTCTCGCAAGTGAATGGTGATGCTATCAGCACCGGCTTCTTCAGCGCGCAACGCTGCTTGTACCACACTTGGATACTGAGTACCACGAGCCTGACGTAACGTCGCCACGTGATCGATATTCACGCCTAATTTAATGCTTGTGCTTGTCATCACAAATCCTGTAAATCAATTAAAAGCTGTCTAGTATGGAGCGGTTTATCACCCAAATAATGCGCCACCAAAAGCCGCATTAATTGCTTACTTTGCTGCTGTGTTTGTAGATCAGCATAGTCATCTTGCGCCATATCTAGCAATGTTTTGCCAGATAATTGTACGCCATTTTCTTGATAGTCGTGCTTAGACGAAACTGGCCCAACTTCTGGCACATAATAGTATTGCGCATCTACGACAACAGCCTCATTATGAATATTGTGCGTAAGTGGAACAGCGTAGCCCAACGCTTGCAATAAACCCAACTCAAACCGACGCAGAATGTTTGCCGAGTCATCAGGCGCTAATGAAAGGGCTTTAAGGGTTTGCGTATATTCATCAAACAAAGCTTCGTGAGCATCTTCACGCGGCAATAAGCGAAGCAATAACTCGTTTAAATAAAAGCCACACATCAAAGCTTCACCTTGAAGCATCAGCAACCCTGCATACCACTCCAGCGAATGAAGCGTTTTAAGCTCTAGTTTTCCGGACCAAGCACCGAGTAAAGGCTGAAAAGACTGCAACATGCCGCGCATAGCTGAGCGTGGCCTTCTCGCCCCCTTAGCTACCGCTGAGACACGTCCAAAATCACGGGTAAACAGCTCAACAACTAAGCTCGTTTCTTTAAATGGATAGGTATGCAGCACATAGACGGGCTGATTATCCTGACGCGTGATACTGCTAACCGCCATGTGAAATACCTAATAACCTAGGCTCTTAAGCGCGCGCTCATCATCAGCCCAGCCACCCTTAACTTTCACCCAAGTTTCTAGCCAAACTTTACCGTCAAACAGCTTTTCCATGTCTTGACGTGCTTCTGTTGAAATCTTCTTTAGCTTCTCGCCACCTTTACCAATCAGCATAGGCTTTTGGCTTTCTTTATCCACAATAAATGCGGCATGAATACGGCGTAGATTACCTTCCATTTCAAACTTTTCGATCTCAACGGTAATCGCATAAGGTACTTCCTCACCCAAAAAGCGAAAGGCTTTTTCGCGAAGTAACTCAGCCGCTAGAAAGCGCTCATTTTTATCCGTGATTTCATCTTCACCATAAATGGCTGCTTGCTCTGGCAAATGCGCTCGTACGGTGCTTAAAAGTTCATCCAAATACAAACTCTTTTTAGCGCTCACTGGCACGATAGCTGCGAAAGGAAATAGCAAATCGAAGTCTTGAATCAGCGGCAACAAGTTGCCTTTATCACCCATTAAGTCCGCTTTATTCACCACAAGCAACACCGGCTTATTTTTAGGTAAAAGGTTTAATACAATCTTATCAGCATCACCAAGATGCATAGGCTCAATCACAAACAAGACCACATCAACCTCATTGAGCACTTGAGTCACTGTTTTGTTCAGCGTTTTATTCAATGCGTTAATATGTTTTTGCTGAAAACCAGGGGTATCTACAAACAAGAATTGCGTATCTTCGGTGGTATGAATGCCAAGTAAGCGATGGCGCGTTGTTTGCGCCTTGCGTGAAGTGATACTGAGCTTCATTCCCATAATATGGTTGAGCAACGTTGATTTTCCAACGTTTGGGCGCCCTACAATGGCGACAGTGCCACAACGGAATGGAGTGTTTTGAGTCATGTTTATGCTTTCAGTATATTTCCGCTTTTACTCAAGCGTTTAGGCTGTTATTTGTTGATAGGCAAGCTTTGCCGCTTCTTGCTCAGCAGCGCGGCGACTTGTACCTTCACCTTGCGTGGTGATATTGAATTTGGTCACTTTGCACTCGACACGGAAGGTTTGGCAATGCGCCTCACCCTCAATGGCTAAAACTTCATAGCTGGGCACGTCAATTTTTTTAGACTGTAGATATTCTTGCAACAAGGACTTCGGATCTTTGCCGATCGCTTTGGGGTCTATCTTTTCGATTAAAGGTGTGAATAATTTAATCACCACTGCTTCAGCCGCATCAAAGCCAGCATCGAGAAAAACCGCACCAATAATAGCTTCTAAGGCATCTGCCAACACTGAAGGGCGTCGCCAACCACCACTTTTTAGCTCGCCTTCACCCAAACGTAGCGCATCGCCAATATTTAATGTCAGCGCCAATTCGCCCAACGTTGGTTCTTTGACCAAATGGGCACGCAATCGACTTAAATCACCTTCGTCTAATTTAGGAAATGCCTGATAGAGCTGGCTTGCAACAATAAAGTTAAGTACGCCATCGCCCAGAAATTCTAAGCGCTCGTTATTAATGCTTCCAAAACTACGATGCGTCAGGGCTTGCATCAACAAGGCTTGATGATGAAAGTTGTAGCCAATTAAGCGCTGTAGTCCGAAAGTGGTTTGATTGTTCATCATCAGGTAAGCATCAAATCAATGCTCAGTTGTCGCCTTAAACTTTATCAACAGGCTCACATTCGCAATTAAAGGTGTCACCACTTGATACTCTGCAGCAACCACTTTTTGGTCAGTTTCATAAATCGTCAAATCACTACTTTTTAAAGATTGGATGTAAGAAACATTTGCGCCATCATCAAACTCCTTGGCAATCTCTTGATTACTCATCGTAGCAAAGTTATCCTCATGACCGATTTTATACATGAGCTTTTTGACAGACATATACTCAATATAAGCTGGCGCCATTTTGGCTACGACAATAATCAAACTAAAGACAATCGCACCAAAAAAAATCATACCGATAAAAGTCATGCCACACTGGCGAGACAAAGGCTTCATGGCTTGTAGTTTAAACGCTAAAGATTTCATGATTAATGAATGCTCGTTCCAATGCGTTTAAACTGGTCAAAGTTCCACCAAATAAAGAAGGCTTTACCCACTAAATTCTGCTCTGGGACAAAGCCCCAATAACGGCTATCACGGCTGTTGTCACGATTGTCGCCCATCGCGAAATAGTGACCTTGCGGCACTTCAAAAGCGCCTTCACGACTCATACTATTTTCTTCAATCAGCAAATCATGCTTTACATCACCCAACTGCTCCTCAAAACGCTTTGCATGGACTTGATTGAGACCGGCGCTTTCATAGTTGTAATCATCAATGTAAGCCATGTCTAGCTTTTGACCATTGATATAAAGCTGTTTGTCTTGATATAAGATTTTATCGCCAGGCAAGCCAACTACACGCTTGATATAGTCAATCGATGGATCTGGTGGGTAATGAAACACAAACACATCACCACGTTTCGGATGATTCGTTTCAATGAACGTACTGTTAAAAATTGGCACGCGCAAACCATATGTAAATTTATTCACCAAAATAAAATCACCTGCCAATAGGGTTGGCATCATAGATCCCGAAGGGATTTTGAATGGCTCAGCGACGAAAGAACGAATCAAGAAAACGACAAGAATGACAGGGAAAAAGCTTTTTGAGTATTCAACGAGCATCGGGTCAGGGGCATTAGTCTCGCGATTTTTACGCAAGACAAGGATATCTAGCAACCAGATAAAACCAGTCATCAATAAAACCACCACCATAAATAACGCAAACATCATGCGAATAACCCTTTAAATTGAACTCTTTTATTTATCTTCTACACGTAAAATCGCTAAAAAAGCTTCCTGTGGAATTTCTACGTTACCCACTTGCTTCATGCGTTTTTTACCCTCTTTTTGCTTCTCTAGCAATTTCTTCTTACGCGTAATATCGCCACCATAACATTTTGCCAATACGTTTTTACGCATAGCTTTAACAGTTTCACGCGCAATAATATTGGCACCGATCGAAGCTTGAATGGCCACATCAAACATTTGGCGAGGAATTAATTCCCGCATCTTAGCCGCAACCTCACGACCACGGTAAACGGCATTTAGACGATGCACAATCAGCGAAAGTGCATCTACACGATCGCCATTTACCATGATGTCCAACTTCACCAAATCCGCTGCGCGGAACTCTAGGAATTCATAATCCATCGACGCATAACCACGAGAAACAGATTTGAGCTTATCAAAGAAGTCTAGCACCACTTCGTTGAGTGGCATTTCGTAGCTGAGCATCACTTGCCTACCCATATACTGCATATTCTTCTGAACGCCACGTTTACCGGTACATAACGTCATCACAGGACCGACATAGTCCTGTGGCATGAGCAAGTTAATATTAATCATCGGTTCACGAATTTCTTCAACACGCGATGGCTCTGGCAAGCGTGACGGGTTCTCGATTTGAACAACCTCACCCGTCTTAAGTAGCAACTCGTAAATTACCGTTGGCGCAGTGGTAATCAAGTCCATATCGTATTCACGCTCTAGACGCTCTTGCACGATTTCCATGTGTAGCAGACCCAAGAAGCCGCAACGGAAGCCGAACCCCAGTGCTGTTGAGTTTTCAGGCTCAAACTGCAGAGATGCATCATTCAGACGTAATTTTTCTAGTGCACTACGTAGCGCCTCAAACTGATTGGACTCCACAGGGTAAAGGCCAGCAAACACCTGTGGTTTAACCTCTTTAAAACCTGGCAACGCTTCAGTCGCTGGCTTATCTGCAAGTGTTACAGTATCGCCAACTTTTGCGCTTGTGAGTTCTTTAATGCCCGCAATAATAAAGCCCACCTCGCCTGCTGAAAGCGATGGCTTTTGGAATGATTTAGGCGTGAATACACCCACTTCTTCACACAGATGCACAGCACCTGTCGCCATTAAGCGAATTTTGTCTTTTGGTTTCAAAGTGCCGTCAACTACTCGCACTAACATCACCACACCTACATAGTTATCAAACCATGAATCAATAATTAAGGCTTTAAGTGGTTTTGTTGGATCGCCTACTGGCGGTGGAACCCTTGCCACGACAGCTTCAAGCACATCACGCACCCCCTCACCAGTTTTAGCAGAGCAACGCACGGCATTTTGGGCTTCAATACCAATCACGTCCTCAATTTCCTGAATCACACGGTCAGGGTCTGCTGATGGCAAATCAATCTTATTGAGCACTGAAGTAACTTCAACGCCCAAATCCAAAGCCGTGTAACAGTTAGCAACGCTTTGTGCTTCCACACCCTGACTAGCATCTACAACCAACAAAGCCCCTTCGCAGGCCGACAAAGAACGGCTTACTTCGTATGAAAAATCGACGTGGCCTGGGGTATCAATCAGATTAAGCTGATAGACTTGGCCATCCAAAGCGGTGTATCGCAAAGCCGCTGTTTGCGCCTTAATGGTGATACCACGCTCGCGCTCCAAGTCCATAGAGTCAAGCACTTGGGCTTCCATTTCACGGTCAGATAAGCCACCACACAATTGAATAATACGGTCAGCCAAGGTCGATTTACCATGGTCGATGTGGGCAATAATGGAAAAGTTACGAATATTGTTCATAGATTCAGTGCAAAAGTTATACCAATAACAAGGGCGCCTAAGCGCCCTTGCAACGTTCTACTATGGTTTGATTTTACAGCAATTAAGCCCTTAATACCATGAGATGCTAAGTAGGCTTACTTGATCGCATTACTTTGCATCAGTCACTTTAATCGGCACATACAAGGTGTTTTCACCACGCAGCACCAACACAGCCACTGTTTTGCCATTTGCAATAGCGGCCAATGCTTTATTGAACTGCTCAACACCAACGGCTTCTGTATTATTAAGGCCAAGCACAACATCTCCTCGGCGTATGCCCGCAGTAGCCGCAACCCCTTGTGCATCAGTCACTAACAGACCATTTTTACCATTGAGCTTTTTCTTTTGCTGCGGTGTTAACTCATGCAGGATTAAACCAATGCGATTAACTTCTGGCTTGGAACTGCCTTTGATTTGTGTATTAACTTCATCCTTTTCATTAGGTGCTTCACCCACAGTGATCGAGAGCGTTTTACTCGCACCCTTACGTAGAATTTCCGCATTCACAGCTTTACCCGGTTTAACTCCTCCAACAGCACGCGGCAAATCAGATGATGTCGCAATTGGCTTGCCATCAAATTTCAAAATAACATCACCCGCTTCCAAACCACTCTTGTCTGCAGGCCCATTTTTCTCAATACCCGCAACCAATGCACCATTGGTATTTTTCATACCAAATGAGTCCGCCAAATCTTTGGTGATTTCTTGAATTGAAACGCCTAACCAGCCACGAGAAATCTTGCCCCCCGCTTTAAGCTGATTCGAAACATCTACTGCGACATCAATAGGAATCGCAAAAGACAAGCCCATAGAGCCACCGCTACGACTATAGATTTGTGAGTTAATACCAACCACTTCGCCTTTCAAATTAAACAACGGCCCACCCGAATTACCTGGGTTGATCGCAACGTCCGTTTGAATAAACGGCACAAAATTCTCTTGCGGCAAAGCACGGCCTTTTGCACTCACAATACCAGCCGTCATCGTATTCTCAAGGCCAAATGGTGAACCAATTGCAGCCACCCACTCACCCACTTTTAATTGATTAGGATCACCAATCGACACTTTAGGTAATCCTGTCGCATCTATCTTGAGCAACGCCACATCAGTACGGCGATCTGCGCCAATAATTTTGGCTTTAAACTCTCGCTTGTCAGAAAGCTTCACAATCACTTCATCAGCCGCATTCACCACATGCGCATTGGTTAAAATATAACCATCCGAACTGATGATAAAGCCTGACCCCAAGGACTGAGACTTAAATTCCTGCTGCGGCGCCTGACCTCTTGGCATACCTGGCACAGGCAAGCCAAAGCGACGAAAGAGTTCATTGAATTGCTCATCATCGCCCATCCCGCCAAAGGGATTACCATTCCCTTGCACCACTTGAGTTACGCTTACATTAACCACTGAAGGACCTTGCTTTTCAGCAAGCTCAGTAAAATCTGGCAAATCTTTAGCCAAAACTGTGCCAGCAAACGCAATTAAAAATGTAGAAATGGTGACTATCTTTTTGATCATACCTTTACCTTTTTTTACATTGAACATTAACGATTGAAGATTGCTCTGCTAAGCCTAAAATCACAGGACGATAGCGCGCATTTAGCGTACTAGCTTGACTATGAATTTTGAGCCAAACATAGCCCACAAACAAACCCAATAAAGCGCCTAAGGCCGTATTTCTATCGGCATGCAAATCATCAGCAAACACTGAATTTCCAAGCGCAGCACCAACAATCAACAAAGCTAGCGGAATCCCATAAACTGCAAAAGAGCTCCACAACAAAGCATCCTCTTCGATCCCAACTACAACGACCTGATCGACGCTTGCGTTGACAGTATTTTGCGCTTTAAAAATATTAGGACGGTGACCGAATAATCGGCCCCAAATAGAGATACCACAACCGCGAGACTGTCCGCATAAACCGCAAGGCTTATTGCGGATAATCTCTAGGTGAGCAATATCATGGTCAATACTAATTACAACTGCGCTCTCTTGAATCATTACTTAGGCTTCATGACTGGAATAATAGAGTGTCATTCTGAATGACTTTAGATTTTTTTGCTTAAACTAAATATTTATTTTTTATTTTTAAAAGTGACCGCATTGGCGAACTGTGTCACAGCCGCCTCAGGCACTTCACCAACCACCATGACTTGATGGCCATCATGAACCAAGGCATAGAAATTGGTTGCGCCAACGGCGGTATGACCAACCTTAGAGCGCGCACCCTTGGCAAGCGGCTCAATGAATACGGAAATAGAAGCCAAGCCATCTGAAAAAATAATTTGAGTAACAGGCGCTACTTTACCCTGTACAGGTTGCTTAACCAAATCAACTTTACGATAACCAGCTGGCAATTGCGAAACCTCCCAATCCATTTCCGAGGTGTTCGCCTTTGCTGGACCCTCTTGATCCATCACATAAGATTTGCTCGGATCGAACTTAGGCTTGAACCAGTCCATATTTTGCCCATCCATCCAAGTAAGCTGATTAAAACTAATTTGTTCTAGCGCTTCGCCTTGCTCACTCAAGGTAGTCACCTTAAGCAATAAGCCATATTCCTTATCTACCCAAAATCGATATCCATAACGCATTTGATCTCTTGGCGTCAAAGTAATCACAAAAGCATCACGACCGCCAATACGCTCTATCGTCCCACTTTGAGCTTGATAGCTAATTCTGATTGCATCCATATTACTTGGCAATAAAGCAGGGAACATATTTTGCCCGCGCTTTTTCTCAATCATCATTTTTTCATTTTTAGGGCTAAAAATGACCACATCAGCACCTTGGCTCAACACCTCACGAGGCGCGCCATCCAAAACCACCATACGAGCATATTCACCCTGCCCATAGCTCATATGCGTCAGCTGAACAGACTTTGTAATACTACCTGACTGGTACACAAAGACACCTTTGTAGCTGAGCTCTCTGGCCGCTTGAGAGGCTTTTTGCAGCGTCAACCAAGCATCGTCTTGACCTGCAAAAGCTGAGCCTACTTGTAGGCTCAGCAAACAAAAAACAATGGTAAGAAATAATCGTTTTTTAAACATTACTTATCTTGTACAAAGGCCGCTGGCTGAATGAAATAGGCTGCATTACTGGGAGACATTGACTGATGAGCTAACAAATACTCGGATGGCACATTTTGCGCGATTTCAATGGGAACCAAATTGGCTTCTTGTGATTGCTGATTTAAAACAACCATGCCGACAAAAAACAATGCGGCAACTGATGCAGCAACTGACCAAATCATAGGCTTATTAACACTCAAACTTGCTTTGGGCGCTAACACGGTTGGCTGTTTTGCAATTTCTCGCATGATGCTTGCAGTCATGTCATGGCGAAGCACATGGTTACCTCGCATCACGTCGCCAATCAGATGATAGGTTGACCAACTTCCAGCTACCTCACCATCAGTTTTGACAGCCTTCATCAAGTACTCAGCATCTTCAATTGCTAAGTCGCCATCCATTAACGCTGAAATTTTTTCTTTCAATTTACTTCTCCTACCTCTAAATTCTGTCTTGCATTCAAATTCGACTTTGCTTACAAACTGTTGTTCATTACCATCTTTTATCATCAGGCGTATCAAGCAATGGCCTGAGCTTGGCAGCAATAGTTTCGCGCGCCCTAAAAATACGTGAGCGCACCGTACCAATTGGGCAACTCATCAACGTTGCAATTTCCTCATAACTCAAGCCTTCAATCTCGCGTAAGGTGATTGCTGTTCTGAGCTCATCTGGCAAAGACATCACTGTTTCATTCACTGTCTTTGCAATTTCTTTGGTCATCATGGCCGTCTCAGGCGTTTCAGCAGTGCCTTGCTCATGTGAGTCGTCAAAATTTTCAGCATCTTCAATTTCGACTTCTTGACTAACTTGTGGACGACGCCCCAAAGAAACTAAATAATTCTTAGCCGTATTAATACCAATACGATAAAGCCAGGTATAAAAGGCACTATCCCCTCTAAAGTTTGGAAGCGCTCGGTAGGCCTTAATAAAGGTTTCCTGAACCACATCTTCCACTTCAGCCTGATCACGTACCATTCTAGATAATAAACGACCTAGCTTGCGTTGATATTTCTCAACAAGCATGCCAAATGCCTTTTGGTCGCCGCGTTGTGCACGCTCGACCAATGCTTGATCAATTTCACGGTTACCCGGAACTTGACCCCCTCCCACATGATTATCTGCACTGCCGCTCATGGTGGCGATGCTCCCCGTTTGCTTAATTGTTGTTATGCTCGAAGTATAACCCGCCGCTGTTGTGTCTACGAAACCAAAGCGGGATATTTCTGCAATATTCTTAACGTCCATCATGTCTTAACTCTCCCAAGCTTTTTACGATATAGCGCTTTTTATTATCTAGCCATGACAAACAGACAACGCTAAACTGCTCAAAGTTCAATGCAATAGGTATATATGCAGCAATTTGATGTATTAATCATTGGTAGCGGCCTCGCTGGATTAACAGTCGCGCTAAAAGTCGCCACCGAAAAAAAAGTATGCCTAGTCAGCAAACGAAAAATAAACGACAACTCAAGCAGTTGGGCACAAGGTGGCATCGCCGCAGTACTGACTGATGACGACTCGATTGAAGCACATATCCAAGACACCCTCATTGCTGGCGTTGGACTTTGTGACAAAGAAGTCACTAGACAAGTGGCTAGTCACGCCCGCGAAACCGTGGAGTGGCTGATTGCTCAAGGTGTGCCATTTACCCGCGAAGATGATGGAAGCGGATATCACTTAACGCGAGAAGGTGGTCATAGCCACAGACGTATCATCCATGCAGCAGACGCCACAGGCCATGCAGTTCAAAAAACACTGGCTGAACAAGTACTCAGCCATCCAAATATTACTGTGCTTGAAGACCATATCGCGGTCGATTTAATCACCTCACGTAAAGCTGGCATAGGTGCGCCGCAAGACAATGCTGAATGTTTAGGCGCCTACGTACTAGATAACAAAACTGGCAAAGTCATGACGATTGCGGCTCAACAAACCGTATTAGCGACTGGCGGGGCAGGTAAAGTTTATCTTTACACCACCAATCCCGATGTCAGCACTGGCGATGGCGTCGCGATGGCGTGGCGAGCTGGTTGCCGTGTTGCGAATATGGAATTTATTCAGTTTCACCCGACTTGCCTGTTTCACCCAAAAGCAAAATCTTTTTTAATCACCGAGGCTGTGCGAGGTGAAGGTGGTATTTTACGATTACCCGATGGCACGAAATTTATGCCTCAGCATGACAGGCGTGGTGAGCTTGCCCCGCGGGATGTTGTAGCAAGAGCCATCGACTTTGAAATGAAAAAGCGCGGATTGGACTGCGTATTTTTAGACATCTCACACAAGCCTGCAGACTTCGTGATTTCACATTTTCCGACCATTTACCGCCGCTGTATGGAACTTGGCATTGATATTACAAAAGAGCCCATTCCAGTGGTGCCAGCTGCCCATTATAGCTGCGGCGGGGTGATGACAGACCATACAGGACGCACTGACCTTGCCAGCCTATATGCCATAGGCGAAACCGCGTGCACAGGCTTGCATGGCGCAAACCGCTTGGCCAGTAATTCGCTTTTAGAATGCATGGTATTTGGACAAGCGGCGGCAAACGACATATTGGCCCAACCAACTAAACCAAGCGTCTCACTTCCCTATTGGGATGAAAGCCGGGTGACGGATGCGGATGAAGAAGTCATCATCACCCACAACTGGAATGAACTGAGACGCACAATGTGGAATTACGTGGGGATTGTGCGAACCAACAAACGCTTAACGCGTGCGATGCACCGTATTCAAATGTTACGCGACGAAGTGGACGAGTTTTATAGCAACTTCCGTGTGAGTAACAATCTGATTGAATTACGTAACTTGTTGCAAGTGGCTGAGCTGATTGTACGCAGTGCAATGGAGCGTCATGAGAGTCGCGGACTGCATTACAGCAAAGACTTCCCAAACATGCTGGATATAGCTGTGCCTACAGTGCTGGAACCTTCTAATTACTTTAGCTTACTTGATGGCGACCAAGGAAATAAAACACAAAAGGATTAAATTGTGAGGGTCCCTAAAATGACGCCCTGTGATTTTAAGTCTTGCAGCACCTCCAGCCCAAAGTCGACTACCGCATCTAAGTCATCAAACTCCATCACCGATGCGATACCTATTAAGGCTTGTCTAGCGCTCAGCTGCCCATCTTGAAGGTCTTCAATGAGCGCAGCTGTCATTTGGTTCAGCTCAATAAATTTCACGACATCATCCGCATCTCTATACACCAGAAGACTCACAGGGCTTTCTAGTGGGGATTGAGGGATCATTTCCGGTGCAATTTGATGCACGGGATACTCATAACTAAGCAATGCCATTGCAGGCACAAAAGCCAAAGGCGCATCTAATAAATCACTGTTCGTATCGATGCGCGTCCAATCAATTATTTCCTCGACATAGGATAAATAAAGCTCTACCCACTCATAATGCGCTAAATTTTGTACATATGGAGGCAAACCACTTACCCGGTTAATGTAAGCTAAAAAAGCCTCAGGAATTTCTCTAAAAATTGGTGTTTTGCATGGATGATGAATGAAAAATTCACGGACTAATTGCAACCAAACTGCTTCACCCAGCATCTTTTTAAGTACAGGAAAGCATGCCGATATCGAAGACTCAAGATTATTGAAAACAATCTCGTTGTAAACCGCCATGCCACGCTGAGATACACCATCTGGTAGGGCATTATTCTGAGGGTCTCGGATATGGCGCGTAAATGCCATTTGATAGTCTTTAAGTGCTGTCATCTAAAGTCCTGCAATACGCTTCACTTCAGGCATCAATTCGAACAATGTTGGAATATTGGTATCGCGCTCTAACAATGTTGGGAAATGACCAAAGAGTTGATAAGCTTGTGCTAACAAATCCCAAACTGGATCTACGACGCTTGCACCGTGGGTGTCTATTAACAAATCAGGTGCTTCTTGATAATGCCCGGCGATATGGCCGTAAACAATTCGGGAGCCAAGGCCAGCATCTGCGGCAATTTGTAGGAAAGCTTTTGCATCAAAACCAAAGTTCACGCTATTCACATAAACATTACTCACATCCAAGTGCCAATCACAATCAGCTTCCTCAAGCACCGCTTTTATAAAACTTAACTCATCCATTTCAGAAATGGGCGCCGCGGCATAATACGAAGCGTTCTCGACTGCGATACGACGTTCTAAAATATCTTGGGTTTGTTTAATACGGCTTGCGACGTGACGCACAGCCTCCTCTGTAAACGGGATAGGCAGCAAATCGTACAAATACCCACCTGCAGAGCAATAACTTAAATGCTCGGTATAAAGCGGGATTTGATTGGTATTAAGAAAATTTTTTACTTGATGTAAAAAAAGAGTATTCAGCGGATCTGGCCCGCCAAGAGAAAGCGACAGTCCATGGCAAACAATAGGATAGCGCTCAACAAACCAAGTCAGTTGCTTAGCTGCCTTACCGCCAGCCCCTATCCAGTTCTCGGGGGCAATCTCTAAAAAGTTAATCGCAGCAATTTCTGATTTACCGAATTGCGCTTGAATTTGCGGAATCAACTCACGCTTCAAGCCTAATCCAGCCCCCTTATCTTTAAGAAATTGCTGCATTTATTACGACTAGTTACTTCTTGTCAGCGTGACAAGAACCCTCTTTTGCCTTTTTAGCAGTACGTCTCATTTCAGCACTACATGCACCATCTTTCATTTTTTCTGCGTTGCATGAAGCTTCTTTAGCTTTTTCTTTACTCGGTTTTTTACTCGCACCACATTTGCCTGATGCACACTGACCATCTTTCATTTTATTTTCATCACTGGCATCAGCAACCATATAACCAGAAGCCAATGGTTTTGCGCTAAATGGGTTTTCAACTGCATTTACGGATGTTGATAAAACCGAAGCAGCGAAGGCACCACCAAGCATTAGAGCTAACGTATTTTTTGATGCAGACATTTAGGTTCTCCAAATAAAAATGAAATCACTTTAATCAATTAACGTTTGCAACAAAAAAAATTATAGATAAATTTTCTTTCAGCACAAAGTGGTCACTAGGATCACTTAAGCTACCTTAGCTTGCATACAAGCAACATAAGCTTCAGCATTAGGTGGTGCACTATCGCGCTGGGCCTGCCAAATCGTTTCAGCTAAGCAATCCATTAAGTCATGCTGCGCGTCCGACTCATTACCGTGTTTAAGTTTCAGAGCCTCATAAGCAGAGGCAATACCTATCGGCTGATTAATCGTCACTTGCTCCAAAACCGACATATGTAAACTCATATGCAAAAATGGATTCGTCTCTCCCATTTCAGGAAAGTAAGCCTGCTCCATATAGCGCTCGGGCGCGTCTAAAACAATATGATACTCAGGGTGCATATGCATCACTTGCAAGGCAATGCTTTCGAGATCTGTCAGTGTTTGCTTTGCATGAAATTTAGCCCAAGTGTCAAAAAAGAACTGTCGTACTTGGTCGCGAGTAGGATTAAATAAGGCCATATTTAGTTATGCCGCTTTCGCTTTATATTCACATAAATCCCGAATGACACAATCACCACATTTGGGCTGCCTTGCAATGCACGTATAGCGACCATGCAAAATCAACAAATGATGCGCATCTTGCATAAATTCTTTAGGCACTGCTTTCATCAACTTTAGCTCAACTGCTAAAGGGGTTTTACCTGGTGCCAAACCAACGCGATTACCGATACGAAAAATATGGGTGTCCACCGCAATGGTTGGTTGACCAAATGCTGTATTCAAAATCACATTAGCCGTTTTACGCCCTACGCCCGGCAAAGTTTCTAGTGCTTCACGAGTGTTTGGTACTACGCTATTAAAACGCTCAACCAGAATCCGGCAAGTCGCAATGACGTTTTTAGCCTTGCTGTGATAAAGCCCGATGGTTTTGATATAGCGTTCCAAGCCCTCCACCCCCAAAGCAAAAATGGCTGAAGGCGTATTAGCCACTGGATATAGCTTTGCTGTCGCGATATTGACGCCTTTATCGGTCGCTTGTGCAGAAAGAATCACGGCAATCAACAGTTCAAAAACGCTATTGTGATTAAGCTCCGTTTTTGGTTCAGGAATGGCAATCGCTAATCGACGAAAAATCTCATAGCGTTTTTCTGCATTCATCTGAAAAGATAGTTTTAGTGCGCGACAAGCGTGGCTGAAGGCATTAAGGCCGCTTTGCGTTGTGCTAGCCAATTACGCGTTGCAATCAATGATGCCAAACCAATAAACGCGCCTGGTGGCAAGATGGCCAGCAAGAAGCCATGATAATTAGGAATAATCGTCAAGATCATCGATTTTGCAGCTGGGCCAAATACCAAATCAACACCCGAAAATAAGGTACCTTTACCAACAATTTCGCGAATGCCGCCAAGCGTTGCAAGGACAAGCGCCAAGCCAAAACCCATCATGAAGCCATCTAGCGCAGATGGCGTCACAGGGTTCTTAGCAGCGAAGGCTTCCACTCGGGCAAGCACAATACAATTGGTCACAATCAACGGAATAAAGATGCCCAACACCGCGTGCAAGCTTTGTAAATAAGCGTGCATAGACAAATCAATGATGGTCACCAAAGCAGCAATAATCAAAATAAACACTGGGATACGAATTTCTGTCGGCACCCATTGGCGAATCGGCGCAACGCTCGCATTACTTGCGGCCATTACCACTGCTGTCATCACGCCCAGGCTAAAACCATTCACTAAACTCACTGTCATCGCTAAAGTTGGACACAAACCCAAGAGCTGAACCAAACCTGGATTTTGCTTCCACAAGCCATTTTGGACAATTTCGCCGTAAAAGACTTTAGGTTGCAATTTTACTTCCGTCTCTTGCATTGTTTCTTGATTAACTTCACTCATCTGATTTCCTTTATGCAGTTGGCGATTACTTCGCCAACGCCTGGCCCGATCCGGTTTCAAAAATAGCTTGCTGATGGACAAGGTAGAATTTAAGCACTTTGTGCACAACCTTAACGACAGCACGTGGTGTAATCGTTGCACCCGTAGTGAAATCGAACTGACCACCATCTTTTTTTACAAACCAAGCATCATCATTTGTCTTCTCTAGCGATTGCGTATCAAAGTTTTTAATCCAGTCGCTATGCGCAATATCAATATAATCACCCAACCCTGGTGTTTCTTTGTGATCTAACACGCGCACACCCACAATTTCGCCTGTTGATGTAATCGCCACCAACAACTTAATATCACCACTATAACCATCTGGCGCAGTCGCTTCTAGAATCACTGCCGCAGGCTGACCTTTTAGACGCGCACGGTGAATCATGGTTTCATCTCGATTACCCAAGTCACCACCAGCAGGCTGTTTAATCGCATCTTTAAGCAAATCGTTATCATACAAATTCGTTGGCAAAATCTGCCCAAAGAGACTCATACGAACAGCCGCTTCGGCCTTAGAAATAGGCGCTTTAGTTGTATAGTGAATAATCGCCAAACCAAGTGTACTAACAACAGTGAAGGCAATCATCACCCAAGCAGTTTTAACCGCGTGCTTTAAGATAGTTGAGTTCATTTTGTATGCCCAAATACGCGAGGCTGCGTCCAAGCATCAATCAATGGCACACACATATTCATCAGCAATACCGAGAATGCAACACCATCCGGATATCCGCCATAAACACGAATCAAGTAAGTCAGCACCGCAATCCCTGCCGCAAACACAATCTTGCCTTTAGGGGTGGTTGGACCGCTCACAGGATCAGTGATAATAAAGAACGCGCCTAACATCGAAGCACCACTGAATAGATGGAAAAGCGGATGTGCGAAATGTGTTGCATCAACTAAATAAAATGCGCCCGCCATCAAGGCCAAAACACCTAAAAATGCTGTTGGTAAATGCCATGTAATCAGACGCTGTTGCAATAAATACAAACCACCTAATAAATAAGCGCCAACCACCAACTCACCGCCTCTGGCACCCAGCAGTCCAAACTGAGGGGATACAGCAATCTCTTGCACAGTATGATGAAGCATCAATTGCGTTTTTAGATAATCAAGCGGTGTCGCCATACTCACAGCATCGAGACTCAAACCATTAGTCACGCCAAAAATATACTGCAACTGAGTTGCAAAACTTAATTTAGCTTGTGCCAGCTCAAGCGGGGCTGGCCAATGTGTCATGATGACGGGGAATGAGATCAATAAAACTGCATACCCAACCATCGCTGGGTTAAATGGGTTGTATCCCAAACCACCGTAAAGTTGCTTAGCAATGACAATTGCAAACAGGGTTCCAACGACGACCAACCACCAAGGTGCGAGCGGTGGCAATGAAAGTGCCAATAACCATGCGGTGAGTAAAGCACTACCATCCATCAAGAACGGCTTGATTGGCCGATTACGTAACTTAAGCATTAACGCTTCTGCAGATAGCGCAGTCACCGAAGCAAGTGCAAGCACGACCAAAATGCCAGCACCAAACACCCAGACATAGGCGGCGATGGCTGGCACAAGGGCTAGCATTACCTTAACCATAATGACGCTGACGCTAGGCGCACTACTTAAATATGGGGATCGATTCATTTATCTTCCTGTGGACTGGTACCATCATCACTAGGTTGTTCGCTTACTGTTTGTTTTGCAGCTTCACGTCTTGCATCAATCTCTGCGATTTCAGCTTGCACCGCAGGTTTTGCATCCGCAACATTCTGAGGCATCGCAGCGGCTTTTTGTGCTTTGGCACGTTCAATCGCTGCGGCAATCGCAGCTTTCTTCGCGGCCATTGCCGCATCTTCTGGCAATTCATTTACTGGCGCTGCTTCTGCCTTTGCAGCCTCGGCTTTTGCCCCAGCAGCTTTTTGTGCATGCTTTTCTGCGCGCTCTTGTTTTTCACGTTCAATACGCATCAAGCGGAATTCATTACGCTCACGCGCCAAGTCAGCCGACTCTTTTGCACGATCTTGCGCAATAATCTCGCTCTTAGCGAAACGATAATATTGCACCAAAGGAATATTGCTAGGACATGCATAAGTGCAGCATCCACATTCAATACAATCAAATAAATTATAATCGCGGGCTTTTTCTAAATTGCTAGATTTAGAAAACCAATAAAGCTCTTGCGGTTGCAAACTAACCGGGCAAACATCGGCACAGCGTGCACAACGAATACAAGGCATGGCAGGCGGTGCTGGAGCAAAAAGATTAGGCGAACTCGCGATAATACAATTAGATGCCTTGGTAAGCGGCACGTCGACTGATGGCAGGCTAAATCCCATCATTGGGCCGCCCATAATGTAATCATCAGTGCCAGCCAAAGCCCCACCGCCAGCCTTTACTAAATCAGGTACGGGTGTGCCAAACAACACTTCATAGTTAGCCGGTTTTTGCACATTACCTGTAATCGTGACAATACGAGACAAAGCGGGCTCACCAAAGTCGAAATATCGATGCAAGGCCAACACTGTGGCCACGTTAAAACATTGCACACCAACATCCGTTGAACGCTTATCCGCTGGCACTTCAATGCCTGCGACTAAACGAATAAGCTGACGCGCATCGCCACTTGGATATTGGGTTGGCACGACGACAACCTTGAGCCTCACCAATTTATTCAAAGGACTATTCGCACAAGCTAAACGCATGGCTTCAGCAGCTTCAGCCTTATTGTCTTCAATGCCAATCAAGCACTGCTTAGCACCTAAAAGATGCTGAGCAATCTCCACACCTTTTAAGATTTGGTCTGCGCGCTCACGCATCAACATGTCATCACAAGTGATGTAAGGCTCACACTCTGCAGCGTTGATCACCAAGGTATCGACATGTGATTTAGCATTGGTACGCAATTTTACTTGCGTTGGAAATGCTGCACCGCCGAGGCCAACAATCCCTGAATTACGAAGGCTACTCAACAAAAGTGTTTTATCTTGATTACGCCAATCGGTTGGATCATGCGCAATCCACTCATCTTTACCATCAACATCAATCGTAATACAACGATCTGGCAAGCCTGACGGATGTGGAATTAAAGCATCTTCAATCGCAACAACCGTACCAGAAGTCGGCGCATGAATCGCGGCTGAGATATTGCCTTCAGCTTCTGCCAACAACTGCCCTTTAAGCACTTTCTCGCCAAGCACCACCAACACCTTTGGCAAGTTGCCAACGTGCTGACGTAAAGGCAATACCAAGCGCTTAGGAAGCGCTAATTGAGTAATCGGTTGCGTGGTTGATTCTTGCTTGTGCTCCGGGGGATGAACACCACCTGTGACAGTGACTGCACCCAACCCGAAACTTTGCTTCATAATATTTAGTAATGAACTCATATTCCTAATGCCTCATACCAGTTTGTGCGTTGCTGGCTTTACTAGCAGGCTTAATCTCAAAAACTGGGTAGCGCCACTTCCAATTATCTGGCGACTCTGCAATCGGCTCCATCGTGATGCAATCTACAGGACAAGGGGCGAGACAGAGTTCACAACCAGTGCACTCGGAAGCAATGATGGTGTGCATGTGTTTTGCCGCACCTAAAATGGCATCTACAGGACAAGCTTGAATACAAAGTGTGCAACCAATACACGTATTTTCGTCGATCAATGCCACGGATTTAGGCTTAGGCAAGCCATGCTCTGCATTAAGTGGCTTATATTCCACGCCCATTAAATCTGCCAAAGCACGTGCCCCAGAATCACCACCTGGTGGGCATTGGTTAATATCAGCCTCACCAGCGGCAATCGCCGTCGCATAAGGCTTGCAACCGGGGAATCCACATTGACCGCATTGCGTTTGTGGCAAAATGGCATCGATACGCGCCACTAAGGGATCACCCTCAACCTTGAATTTGAGCGCAGAGTAGCCTAGCAAAATGCCAAGCACCAAGGCCAAAGCGATCATCACATAAACAGCCGTCAACATTAGCGCACGAGCCCCGCAAACCCCATAAAGCCAAGACTCATCAAACCGCCTGTGACCATTGCAATGGCCGCACCTTGAAATATTGGCGGCACATCTGCCGCTTCTAAACGCTCACGCATAGAAGCAAACAAAATAAGCACCAGTGAAAATCCCATTGCCCCGCCGAAGCCAAACACCAATGACTCAAATAAATTATGTTTTTGTTGAACATTTAACAAAGGAATACCAAGCACAGCGCAGTTAGTCGTAATCAGGGGCAAATAGATACCAAGCACCTGATAGAGCACTGGAGAGTTTTTTTCCATCCACATTTCAGTGAACTGCACCACACCTGCAATCACAACAATGAATGAAACGGTACGCAAATAGAACAAATCCGAACCCAGCAAATACTCGCTAATGAAATAGCTGGTACCCGAACCTATCGTCAATACAAAGGCCGTCGCCATTGCCATGGCAACAGAGGCTTCGAGCTTTTTAGAAACCCCCATAAATGGGCATAAACCCAAGATTTTGACCAACACGATGTTATTCACAAGAGCGGCGCCGATGAACAACAGAATATAGTTTTGTACCATAGCCTCAGCTTAAAATTTAAGATGTGGGTGAAAAACGAATAATTATACAGCTTTTTATGCCCCTTCGTTTAGAGGGGCGCGGATATTAGCCATATTTGAGGCCTATATCATAATGCGAAAGCACAAACGCTCAAATCGCATTTACTTATAAGTTTATAATGACTGATGATTAAGCGAATAATTCCATCAATATCCGCAATAAAACGTATTCTAGTTAGGTCACTTTCAGTTAAAATGAAGCGATTTTATTAATTTGTCAGGTTTAATCATGCTGCAAGGCAGTTTTGTCGCTATCGTAACCCCAATGCATGCGGACGGTAGTCTTGATATTCCATCATTACACCAATTGATTGATTTTCATATCAACGCGGGCACAGATGGTATCGTTATCGTTGGCACAACAGGCGAATCGCCAACTGTGGATTACGATGAGCACCGCGAGCTAATCAAAACAACCGTGGATTATGTTGCGAGCCGCGTTCCTGTTATTGCAGGGACTGGGGCAAACTCAACTCGCGAAGCTATTGAGTTAACCCAAGCCGCCAAAGATTTAGGCGCGGATGCTTGCTTACTGGTTGCCCCTTATTACAACAAGCCAACACAAGAAGGCTTGTATCAGCACTACAAAGCAGTTGCTGAGGCCGTAGATATCCCACAGATTTTGTACAATGTACCTGGCAGAACTGGTGTTGATTTAAGCAATGACACCACTCTACGTCTTGCTGAAATTGCCAATATTGTGGGCATTAAAGATGCCACTGGCAGCATAGAGCGAGGAACAGATTTAATTTTGCGCGCGCCAAAACACTTTGCAATTTATAGCGGTGATGATGCAACGGGCATGGCATTAATGCTCATTGGCGGCAAAGGGGTGATTTCAGTCACAGCGAATGTTGCACCAAAACTTATGCACGAAATGTGCGTCGCTGCAATGTCTGGCAAAGCTGCTGAAGCTTGTGCGATTAACGGCAAGCTTTTTGCACTTCACCAAAAACTATTTGTAGAAGCCAATCCAATTCCTGTGAAATGGGTCTTAAATCAAATGGGATTAATAGGCACAGGCATTCGTTTGCCATTGATAGCACTTTCCTCGCAGAATCATGCAGTGTTGTTAAGCGCGATGAAAAATGCTGGCATTTCACCAAAATAATTACTTTAAGCAACGCATCACTTTTAAGAGATATTGCATGAATCAAAACCAAATCAAACCTATCATTCTAGCTAGCTTATTAGCGCTAACAGTGAGCGGTTGTGACTCCATCCCGTTCATGAACAACACACCAGACTACAAAGGTGCAGGCCGTTCAAGACCGTTGGAAGTACCCCCTGATTTAACTTCGATCTCATCCAATGACACCTACACAGTACCAGGCGGCTCAACAACTTACTCTGAATTCAGCCAAGGCCAAGAAAGCCCTGCTGAAAAAGAAAAGATTTTACCCACGCCAGATAGTGTTCGTTTGGAACGTGCTGGCTCACAACGCTGGCTAGTTGTTCAAGCGCCTCCTGAAAAAATCTGGCCAGTCATTCGTGACTTCTGGGCAGAGCTTGGCTTTGCAGTACGTGTTGAAAACACAGACACGGGCGTGATGGAAACTGAATGGGTAGATCCAAGCAGTCTCACAAAAGATGACAAGGGCAACTATTTAGATAAATTTCAAGGTTGGTTGGATAGACTCAACACCTTGGCTAATCGTCAAAAATTCCGCACACGTCTTGATCGAGGCGAAGACTCAAGCACCACTGAAATCTACATGAGCCATCGCGCAGTTTCTGAAACGCCTGATGATGGCAAAGTAAAAGTACGTAACAGACTTGGTGAATTTGATACTGGCTATGCCCCACAAAACCAAGCACGAACAATTGCCGACAAAGAGCGTGCTGATGCAGAAGATTTAGATGCTGAATTACTCCGCCGCCTAATGGTCAGACTAGGTGTTGAAGATCAAAAATCTCGTAGCATCATGGCCAATAGCACAACCCAACTTCGCGCCTCACTAAGTAAAGCAACTGATGGCACGCTGATATTAGCTGTTAACGATGAATTTGATCGCGCCTGGAGACGTGTTGGCTTGGCACTAGACCGTGTAGGCTTTGTTGTAGAAGACAAAAACAGAGCGAATGGTATTTATTTTGTTCGTTATACAGACGTGGATATCGATACCGCACCAAAAAACAAAAAAGGTCTACTCGATAATTTGAAGTTCTGGGGTGATGATAAAGAAGAGAAAAAACCTGAGCCAGCTCTAGAGCCTAAAAAAGAAGAGTCTTCACTTTCAGACAAACTAAAATTTTGGAAACCAGCTGAGAAAAATACGGTTGATCCATCAAAACAATATCGCGTAAAAGTTGAAGAAAATGGCGAGACTGGCTCAAAAGTAACGATCGTTGATAAAGAAGGCAATCTCAACAAATCAAGTACTGCCAACGTCATTATCAACCTGCTTTATGAGCAACTAAAATAATCCAAGCGCGCCATTCATGAGGTTCTCCTCAATCGGCAGCGGAAGTGCTGGCAATGGCTTAGTGATTGAACAGGGTTCAACTAGGCTGTTGCTGGACTGCGGTTTTGGGTTGCGAGATTCCGAGCAACGCCTAGCCCGCATCAACTTAATACCAGATCAACTCACCGGTATCTTAATTACCCACGAACACGAAGACCATGCAGGCGGCGTGTTTAAGCTAGCTCGGAAATACCGTGTTCCCATTTGGCTTACGCACGGCACACTCAAAATGCTTGAGAAAATATTACCCGCTGAGCCTCTTACACTCAACATCATCGACAGCCACAGCACCTTCAATATTAATGATATTGAAGTGATGCCCTTCCCAGTCCCCCATGATGCACGTGAGCCCGTGCAGTATGTATTTTCAAATGGTGCTAAAAAACTAGGCGTGCTAACCGATACGGGTTGCTCTACCCCATATATTCAAAAGATGTTGAGTGGATGCCATGGACTTGTGCTTGAATGCAATCATGATATTGACATGCTAATGAATGGTATCTATCCACAATCACTAAAACAACGCGTCAGCGGAAGACTAGGCCATCTAGACAACTCAAGCGCAGCTGACATATTAAGCAATCTTGATAACAACCAACTCAAACATATTGTTGCGGCACATTTAAGTGAAAAGAATAACAGCCCAGAATTGGCTATTACCGCACTTAGCAATGCGCTCAACTGTGAAAAAAACTGGGTAGGCGTTGCCAGCCAAGAATCCGGCTTCGAATGGCGTGAAATTTAATTTTTAGCTATTTGTGATGAACAATAAAAACAAAAAAGCCGACTAAAAGTCGGCTTTTTTGTTGAGTTTGAGCTAGTAAACTAGCTTTAGACTCTCGCTAAATTACTTAGCTTCAGCAGCTGGAGCAGCTTCAGCTGGAGCAGCAGCATCAGCAGCTGGAGCAGCATCAGCAGCTGGAGCAGCTTCTGCAGCAGGAGCAGCATCAGCAGCAGGAGCAGCTTCTTCTTTTTGACCACAAGCAGTTAAAGCAAGAGCTAACAAAGCAGCAAGGATAGCAGAACGTGTCATTTTAAATTCCCTTAACATATATAAAAAAATAAACCAGTACGGCACATACAAGCACCGAGTGAGAAAATTTTAACAGCATCCCTTAAAAAAAACACTACTTTTTTAACAATTAATGCCGTTTTAATTGAGTAAATGTCATATTTCTGCAAAATTTCATTTACTACCCATTAAATTCATCATGAATTCAACAATAATTATTGAAAAGTAATACAGCCTGCCAAATACCAATCATGCATTTCAGCCACAAAAGCATCACTGATATTTGCATCATCATAAAAATCATGCGAAGACAAAACTCTATCATCAGCCAATTTCATGATTAAGCGCTCTGAGTCTGCGTCAAAGACAATAACTTCACCGTTCAGGTAGTAACAATTAGCTGCTTTTAATAGTTGGCTTTTAAAACTTAGTTGAATGCCATCCGCCCTCATGCGCTTTTCAAAAGCAGGCAAACTCATATTTTTAGGTATATCAAAGACAATATGTGACTTAGGCTCTGATAAATATTGGCCTAAAAAATCCGCCACATCTGCATCATTCCATCTTAAGCCATTTAACATTGATGACACTTGTTTAACCATATCGTCACTTATCTCAGCTGAATGTTCCTGCACGGATAAATTTGGGTCTGAATAACGCTCTGAGAAACTGCGATGTTCTTGAAGATAATTTAAAAACTCTCCCGCCAACTCTTGGGCGGTTGGAGCCCTGAAGCCAATGGAGTAAGTCATACAATCCCCAACCGCAATACCCCAATGCGCTACATGTGGCGGCAAATAGAGCATGTCGCCTGCAGACAACGTAAACTCCTGCTCAGTATTAAAGTTTTTCAAAATGCGTAAAGGTGCCCCATCCAACAAACTCAAGTCTTTTTGCTCACTAATGCGCCAAACCCTTTGCCCACAGCCCTGCAATAAAAATACGTCGTAAGAATCAAAATGCGGCCCAACGCCACCACCATCTGGAGCATAACTTACCATCAAGTCATCTAGGCGCGCATAAGGAATAAAATTAAATTGTTGCAACAGATCATTGGCCTCCTGGAGATGATGATTCACACTTTGAACTAGTAATGTCCAATCTCGCTCTGGCAAATTAACAAAACGCTTTTCAGCAAAAGGCCCTTGCTCTAACTTCCATTCTTTTTTGACATACGTAATTAACCGCGACTGCACATCTTCTTCGCAAGCCAAGCCAGCTAACTCATTTGGCGTTAAAAATCCCTTAAACTCAGGAATCGCTCCTCGAATCAATAAGGGTTTCTTATGCCAATACTCCTTAAGAAAAGATTCGGCAGTAATGCCACCAAGCAAAGTAAGTGGTTTTGAATGACTATTTGAATTTTTTTTCATGTTTGTATGATAGCGCATTGCGATATCCAAGAATAAATCAGGTAAAATTTCACGTTAATTTTTTCCATTTGAAAGAAACCATCATGCAAATCGCCATGAACACCGTAGTATCGATGACTTATGAACTCCGCGACAGCGAAGGGACAGTGCTTGAATCAAGTGCAGATCCTGTTAGCTATTTACACGGTGGTTATGACAACATATTCCCACGCGTTGAAGAAGAGCTTCACGGCAAAGCAATTGGCGACTCAGTTGAAATCACTCTTGAGCCAGCAGATGCGTTTGGTGAGTACGATGAAACATTGGTACAAATGGAACCTATCGCAGCGTTTCCAAGCAAAGACTTAAAAGTTGGCATGCAGTTTGAAGGTGAAGACGAAACTGGCGATGTGATTTTATACACAGTCACTAACATCGATGACGGAAAAGTAGTTGTGGATGGCAATCATCCTTGGGCTGGGGAGCGCGTGTTATTCAAAGCAACAGTGACTGGCGTTCGTAAAGCAGTTGAAGAAGAAGTCGCTCACGGCCATGTGCATGGCGCTGGCGGACATCACCACTAAACTTTCATCACCCCCAACTAAAAAGCGCCGTTAAATCAATGGCGCTTTTTTATTGCCCACTTCAGGCTTTACAACAAGCCCTTCAACTTATACAAAGTCTCAAGCGCTTGTTTAGGCGTCAAATCATCAGGATCTAAAGTCTCTAGTTCGCTCACGACTGGATGGTAAGGCGCCTCTGGCGGCTCATCAGCGACAAACATATCCGCTTGAGGGCTCGCATCAACATTTTGCTTTTCGAGTTGCGTCAGTTTACGCTTGGCGGATGCAACAACGCTTTTAGGGATACCTGCGAGTGCTGCAACCTGCAAACCATAGCTTTGATTTGCCGCGCCCTCTTGCACGCTGTGTAAAAACACGATTCCATTTCCATGCTCAGCAGCATCCAAATGCACATTGGCGACCTGCTTAAACTCCTCAACCAATCTTGTTAATTCAAAATAATGCGTCGCAAAAAGCGTATAGCTACGATTCTTTTCAAGCAACTGTTTGGCACATGCCCAAGCTAAACTTAAGCCATCAAAGGTTGATGTGCCTCGCCCGATTTCATCAAGCAAGACCAAACTATTCGCTGTTGCATTATTCAGAATATTCGCAGTTTCTGTCATCTCCACCATAAAGGTAGAACGCCCACCCGCCAAGTCATCCGAAGCGCCAATTCGGGTAAATATTCGATCTATCTTGCCGATTTTTGCTGACTGCGCGGGCACAAAACAGCCACAATGCGCGAGCAGTACTATCAGCGCTGTCTGACGCATAAATGTGGATTTACCACCCATATTCGGGCCAGTAATCAGTAACAATTGTCGATAAGGGGAAAGCGCTACATCGTTAGCAATAAAAGGTTGAGCTATCTGCTCCACCACAGGATGACGACCACCCACAATATTGATGCCGTCCTCATTCACAAATTCAGGCGCCAGATATTTAAGCGACTTCGCTCGCTCGGCAAATGTGCTTAATACATCAAGCTGAGCAACTGCTACTGCATTGGCTTGAAGGGCGTTAATTTCTGGCGCTAATTGGTCAAGCACCAGTTCATATAGCATTTTTTCGCGCGCTAAAGCACGATCGTTCGCTGAAAGTACTTTATCTTCAAATGCTTTCAATTCGGGCGTAATAAAACGTTCAGCATTTTTAAGCGTTTGGCGACGGCGATATTCAGCGGGCGCATTTTCAGCTTGTGCGCGACTAATTTCAATATAGAAGCCATGCACGCTGTTATATTCCACTTTCAAATTTGCAAGCCCACTACGCTCTCGCTCTTCCGCCTCGTATTTCAGCAAGAACTCGCCACAATTCGCTTGCATGCCACGGAGCTCATCTAACTCTGCATCATAACCATCAGCAATCACGCCACCTTCCCTCAGCACACTGGATGGCTCTTGCTTAATTGCCTGCAAAAGCAGATGTAACGCACCTTGTGGCACGTTTAATTGCTGAGCAACTTGTCTTACTAAATCAGCCCCAACATTATTCAGTGAAGCTTGCAAAGCAGGTAATTGTGCCAAGCTATCACGCAATGCTGACAAATCTCTTGGTCGTGCTGTTCTCAATGCCACGCGGGTGGTAATACGCTCAATATCGCCAATACTCCTTAAGGCATCACGAATCACACTTTCATCTAGTTTAATCAACGCTGAAACAGCATTGTGACGTGCCGAAACCGTATTTAAATCACGTAATGGATGATGCAACCAATAACGCAGCAAACGCGCGCCCATTGCCGTTTGTGTGGTGTTTAGGAGTGAATATAAGGTTGGTGATGCTTCACCACGAATGGTTTGGTCAATTTCTAGATTGCGACGCGTTGCACCATCCAATTGCACAAACTGACAGGACTGCTCAACGCTTAAACCATTGATATGCGGCAATGTGGTTCGCTGGGTATGCTTCACATAGTCTAGCAAGGCCCCTGCAGCGGCGATTGCCAAAGTTAAATCTGCGCAGCCGTAGCCATCTAAATCATGCGTATTAAATTGTTTGGTGAGCAGTGTTTTAGCTGAATCCAAATCAAACTGCCAAGCACTTAAACGCTTTTTGGAGCAAGCCGCATGATGAACCGCAATATGATTCACATTATCTGCAAACAACAATTCTGCTGGAGCGATTCTCTCTAATTCCTGCGCTAATAAGCCGGGGGCAATTTCGCTCAAGATTAAATCGCCAGACGCTAAATTAATGCGTGCCAGGCCAACCAACCCTTCGCCAAAACAAAGCGCTAATAACCAATTGTCTCGCGTGTCATCGAGTAAAGCGCTATCGGTAAGCGTGCCTGGTGTGAGGATTCTGACTACTTGCCTTTCAACGATGCCCTTGCTTTTAGCTGGATCGCCTATTTGCTCGCAAATCGCGACAGCCTCACCCATTTTGGTGAGTTTGGCTAAATACTGTTCAGCCGCATGATATGGCACACCTGCCATTTTGATAGGCTCACCATTATGGGTACCGCGCTTGGTCAGCGTAATGCCTAATAGCCGCGATGACTTTTCAGCATCTTCAAAAAATAATTCATAAAAATCGCCCATACGGTAAAAAACCAGCATATCGGGGTGCTGGGCTTTCACGGCAAGATACTGACGCATAAACGGCGTGAGATTATCTTTTTCAGGGCTTACTTGATTGGTCATAGCGTTAATTAGTTTGCATCTTATAAATGATTGATATGACTTGCTGAGGTTTTATGCTTAACGAGGACATTTTATCGTAAGATGGCACTTAACATGACTGATTTGAAGACTTAAACAACGTCTATAATATGAAAATAATTTTTCTCATCTTTATATTAGCCCTCAGTTCAGCCGTGCAGGCTGAGAATGTTAATTACTATTGCGATGGGGAAACCACCAGCACAATCGGAGATGGGCCGCACGTTGAAGAGGTCGACACAAAAACCTATGCGTTTATCGGCAATGAAACAGATTTTTATTCAGAAAAAATTAAATGCGAAGTGAATCAAAAAATGATTCACTGCCACAGCAAAAAATTTAACCGCACACTAGAAATCAACAAAGCCACTGGCTACACCAGCGATACTTACGAAATTCTCAAGAATGGGAAATCGCATGCCAAAATTGAATTTATTGGCATGTGTGAAACCTATTAATACTTACTCTGACGGTTTGCAATTAATCAACATCTGAAGCTTAGGGTCTAAACTTCGCGCAAGCTAATCACTTTTATTGTCATCCTCATTACTGCGCTGCTATTCATTTACGTCATCTAAAAATTAGATGGCGGGCTTCCAACCATGTACTAAACTACCATCTTCCCAAAACTAGACTTTTCAACAATACCCGAATGGGAAATTAAAAAAGCGTCTTAATGTAATTCCTCTTATGATGATTCCCCAGCAAAGAGAGTCTCCTTCTCAAAATATGCGAATATAACGTTTGATTAGCGAATATCACGGGGTATAAAATTGCTTATCTTTCCAACGTCCAAGGCAAATTAAATGAAATTTTTATGGTTGCTTTCCTTTATGTTTTATTGCGCAAATGCAAATGCACAAACATCTTTTAGTGGCAAAAACTTTAGTGGCATCTACGACTGCACAGGACAAGACAATAGTGAGGGCACGTATAAAGGAAAGGTAACCATTAACTTAGTAAAGGAAAAAAGTACCGGAGAATACGGCGCTTATAGATTCAAATTAGAAGTGCCCGGATTTGGCGCGTACCCTGGCCATGCAGCGGCCCATGGGAACAACATGGCGATTTACTTTGCCAACATAGACCCATCCACAAAAGATTTTGGGACAGGCATTGCGAGCTTTGTTAAGAATAAATCAGGGAAGTGGACATTCAAAAAGTTCTATTACGAACCTGAATTTAAGGGTGGGAATTTTGGCATAGAAACCTGCGCTGCCCGCTAAACAACAACAGCCTCTATCGAGGCCGCTGTTGTCTTTCAGAGGTAATGTTTTCTTGCGCTGCCAAGATAATCTCTCTCAAAAAACAAAGAAGACCTATCGTTAAAGAAAACATAGCGGTAATGAATGCAATCAGTACAAAGTGAGGTAAATTAACTTTCAATTCGGCACTAATAAATACTGATGCAATAGACAACGCAACGCATAAGCCCGCAAAAATAAACAAGCCAACGGACCAGCGCATCCACATCGTCCTCCTCACAATCACATTCAGTTCTTCTAAATACCGATAAAACTGCTCGTCAGCCATGGCATTAATAGCACGTGCACGGTCAATTGAACGACCCAGCCGATTAACTAACACGCCAAGTATCGAACCTATGCCTGTTAGCAAGAATACAGGCGCGACAGCATCTCGAATAGCAAGTGAAACATCACGAATATCAGTAGGTGCAGGCAGAATCATTGGCATTAACTCCTAGCACCAATCAGGATTTTGGATTTGATGGAATACGCTTTTAAGCCCTTCAGACCACGCTTTTCGCACCACCGCATAATAGGGGTCGCTTTCAGTGATGCGCTGTGAACAGTCTCCATGAAAGCTATCTTTACGGTAGAGCATCATATCAATCGGAGCAGCAACGGAAATGTTGCTTCTAATAGTCGAATCAAAAGAAATGAGCAGGCACTTCACAGCGTCCATCATCTCGGTGTCATGTCTAATTACTCGGTCAATAATCGGTTTACCATATTTAGTTTCGCCTATCTGAAAGTAAGGCGTTTCAATGCTTGGCTCAATAAAATTGCCGGCGTTATACACATTGAAAAGCCTTGGCTTTTCACCCTTTATTTGACCTGCCACAATAATACTGGCGGAAAAGTCTGCGTTATGATTTTTAAGGTGTTCGGCATCGCGTTCAAAGGCGAAGCGTACCTCATCACCCACTAAACTTGCAGCATCAAACAAACTACTAACATTATTAAGATGCGGTCCATCATCATGCTGAATGGCTTCACGCAAACGATTCACCACGAGTTGAGTGATGGCTAAATTACCTGCGGTAAGCAAAGTAATCATACGTTCACCGCGTACTTCAAAGTGATGCATTTTCGGGAAAATGGCCACTTGGTCTACACCAGCATTTGTGCGAGTGTCCGAGGCAAGCACCAAGCCCTCATCAAGCAATAAGCCAACACAATAAGTCATACTTTTCTCCGTCCTAGACTTTTTAATATTTATATTTTTACTGCTGTATTTGTTCAATTTGCTTTTTGATATCACGTGCTTTTCCATCAGCACCAAGCTGCCAGACATGCACGCCAACTTGCATGGTTTCCATGCCTCCACCCACTCGCACCCCACTCACCGGGCAGGCGTCGCGATAATCTAACCCTGTAGCCAATCGAACATGAGCAGCATTCGCTAGACAGCGATTCGAAACATCCACGCTCACCCAGCCAATATCTGTTAGCCAAGCGTCTGCCCAAGCATGGCTTTCTAACAAGTGACCGTCATCAGTAAACAAATATCCGCTTACATAACGCGCTGGCACACCCAAGCTACGGCAACAAGCAATAAAGATATGCGCATGGTCTTGGCAAACACCTGTGCTCGCCTCAAAAGCTTGTGGCGCCGTTGTATAAACACCCGTCGCCCCCTTCACATAAGGCACACGTTCGATAATCGCAGCACTCAGCCTTTCTAAATCAGCAATAGTCTTGAGAGGGCCAAGTAGTGAAGCAAAGCCATTAATTTGAGCATCTACTGCGGTCAGTTCGGTGTTGCGTAAAAAAATGGTTAAAGGCAGCCGCTCTTGTCCAGCTTCTAATGGAAAACCCGTTTCCACCTCACCTTTGGCTACAAGTGTAATTTCGCTGTGATTGCCATCCAACACCATGGTGTGAACCACGTTGCCATAAGTATCAAAGTGTTGGCTAAGTTGACCATTGACTGAAATGGTCCAGTTTTTAACACGTTGTCCAAAGCCATCGTGAGGGGTTAAGCGTAATTGCTGAATACTGTAATTAAGCGGATCGCTATAACTGTATTGAGTTGTATGTTGGATGCTTAATTGCATAATGTTTAATCAATCTTTTTAGGAGCGCGTGGGTGAAAATTAAGCTGCATGAATATTGAGAAAGCTACGTTGAATTTCAGCACCTAATTGATTGTTGCACTCAATAAACTCAGTGAGAAATTCATGCAAACCATTTTGAAAAATATGGTCCATACGGCCATATTGCAAACTGGCGTTAATCTCACCCGCTATTCGCCTACACTCCACATGACGGCCTGTGGTGAGGTTTTCCAATATTGCAGTGATTTCGGTAAAGCAAGCATGCAATGAACGGGGCATATCTTTGCGTAGCACCAATAACTCAGCCACGCGCCAGGGCTGAATGGTGTCATTAAACACTTTTTGGTATGCCTGAAAAGCTGACACAGAGCGCAAAATAGCACTCCATTCGTAATAATCCACCCCACCACCGACCTCTTCTTCCTTGGGGAGCAATAAGTGATATTTCACATCGAGCAAACGTGCTGTATTGTCAGCACGCTCAATGAATGTACCTAAACGTAAAAACTGAAAGGCATCGTCGCGCAACATTGTGCCGAAACTCACCCCTCGAAATAAATGCGAACGCGCTTTTACCCAATCGCAAAACTCACGCAAGCCCTCTTCGGCCAAGTCTTTACCGTCAAACTGACTAAACTCCAACCATAAGGAGTTGATGTTTTCCCAGGTCTCAGAAGTCATCGCCACCCGAACTGCACGGGCATTTTCACGTGCACTGTGCAAAGCGGAATAAATACTCGATGGATTTGCTGGATCCATTGCCAAATAATGAATCACATTGCTTGCTGTGTAATCGCTAAAACGCTCCATAAACGCATTGGCATTTCCAGAGATTTCCAAAGCAGGCTGCCATAATGCCGCCTCACTCAACGCTGCGTTTGGCACCATTGCCATATTCGCTGTCACGTCCAAAATACGTGCCATATTTTCGGCACGTTCAATGTAGCGCGCCATCCAAAACAAATGGTTTGCGGTCCTACTTAACATACAGCCACCTCACCTTTTAATGTCGCTTCAATACCAACAACCTCTTGAGGAGACGTTTCTTGCAACACCCATGTATCTTTGGTGCCACCACCTTGCGATGAATTCACCACCAACGAGCCCTCTCTCATCGCCACACGGCAAAGCGCCCCAGGTACCAAAGTCACCGTTTCGCCAGACAACACAAATGGACGCAAATCCACATGTCGCGGTGCGATTCCCTGCTCTACCAAAGTTGGACAAGTGGAAAGTGCTAAGGTCGGCTGGGCGATGTAATTACTCGGGTCAGCCAAAATACGGTCGCGGAAATCTATAATTTCTTGCTTACTTGCAGTTGGCCCCACCAACATGCCATAACCGCCAGAGCCCTGCACTTCCTTCACCACCAACTCAGGCAAGCGATCAAGTACATAAGCCAGATCATCTTTCTTACTTAGTTCATAAGTCGGCACGTTGGACAAAATCGGCGCTTCCCCCAAATAGAACTTAATCATTTCAGGCACGCGAATATAGGTCGACTTATCATCAGCAACGCCGGTGCCAACTGCATTAGCTAGCGTGACACCACCATTGCGATAAACAGAAAATAAGCCTGGCACGCCAAGCATGCTGTCAGGATTGAACGCAAGCGGGTCGATATATTCATCATCCAAGCGGCGGTAAATAACATCTACTTTTTTAGGGCCTTCTGTTGTCCGCATATACACGGCATTGCCGCGAACAAACAAATCTTGGCCTTCCACTAACTCAACGCCCATTTGCTGAGCCAAAAATGCGTGCTCAAAATATGCGCTGTTATAAGCGCCTGGGGTAAGTAAGACGACTGTCGGATCTTTTACGCCACTTTGGGCAACAGCCCGTAAATTGTTTTTAAGCACCTGTGGGTAATGCTCTACAGGGGCAATAGAATAACGACGGAAGAGCTCTGGGAAGAGTCGCATCATCATCTTGCGATCTTCTAGCATGTAAGAAACCCCTGACGGCGTGCGTAAGTTATCTTCCAGCACATAGAACTGACTTTCATCAGTCCGGACAATATCAATGCCCGCAATATGCGCATAAATTCCACTTGGCACATCCACATCAAACATTTCTGGCCGATATTGACTGTGAGTTAAGATGTTTTCAGAAACAATGCCCGCTTTGATGATTTCACGGTCATGATAGATATCATGCAGAAACATATTGAGCGCCCGCACACGCTGAATCGCACCTTTGGAAAGCACATCCCACTCTTTTGCAGCCAGCAGTCGTGGAATCACATCAAACGGAATTAAGCGTTCTGTGCCTGCATTTTCACCATAAACATTAAAAGTAATCCCTACACGTCTAAACAACAGCTCAGCTTCTTGTCGTTTGCTTTCTAATTGCTCAGCCGGCACATCACGCAACCAATTGGCATAATTGGCATATAAATCACGCACCCCTGTTGGGCTACTATACATCTCGTCGAAATAGGTTCTTACTTGGCTATTCATGATGGCTCACCACTTGGCTTTTGAAGTATTACCAATCTAAAAGCAATCCGCGTGCCATCTATCAAGCCCTAGATAAAGACCGAATTTAAGACACTTTTTAGTCTATCTGCACAAAATGAGGGCGGGCGAGAAATTGCCGCACTTAAAAGGGGAGAATTCACCATGCTTCGAAATAACAAGTTAGGTAAGAAGATACTGGCATCATGATTAAATTGGTTGTAGCATCGAAAACCAATTCGATCTCAAACTAAAAAGCACGTTTAATAAAAATACAAAGAATAGAAGATTACTTTGAAAAAACACATCGATCGTCGCCTTCAAAAAATCAACAACGCCCTGACAAAAGAGCTGTTTCAAACCATTGCTCCAATTGTTCTTTTGGTAGTAATCGCCTCTGTTATTGCTTATAAGCTAATTGAATCGACAGCCCCTCCAAAGAAGATGGTGATTGCTTTTAGCACGCAATCAGCCAACGAAAAAGTCTATGCCTCCATCTACAACGCACTACTACAAAAGGACGGCATTCACCTTGAAATCAAAGAAACCACGGGCGATGTGGAAAATGTAGAGTTACTCAAAGACTCATCTTCTGGCGTTGATTTAGCTTTTGTTCAAGACGGCGTGACGCGTAGCCAAGGTGCTGGCAACCTTCAGTCTCTGGGAAGTCTATATTACGAGCCTGTATGGATTATTTGCAGATGCGAAACTAGCATTAATCATCTTGCTGGTTTTCGTGGAAAGAGAATTGCTATCGCCAACAAAGGTGAAGGTGCTAACCTTTTAGAGCTCAAGTTGTTGCAAGAAAGTGGGCTCAATCATCGCAACGCAAAGCTATTAACTTTCAGCAGTGAAGCCGCGGTAGATGCTCTCATTGCAGGCAAAGTAGATGTCGCCATTTTGGTCGATAGCATAGAGTCAGCGACAGTTAAAAGAGCACTTTCGCAAAAAGATCTTCACTTAGTCAGCTTGGATGATGCAGAAGCCTATAGCAAACACTTTTCATATTTGCATCATTTAAAACTTGCTGAAGGGGCCGTTGATATCAAACGTAATATTCCGTCAACCAACGTGAGCCTCATTTCACCAACAGTGACTTTAGTCGCGAACAAAGACCTTCACCCAGCCTTGATTTATCTCATGATGAAAGTCATTACGCAGGTACATCGTAGCGAAGGCCTGTTAAATGCTAACAATGAGTTTCCATCCATTAAAACTTCGGAAATAACTCCAAGTAGCCAAGCCCTTAATTTTTATAAGTCAGGCACGCCATTCATCGATAAGTATTTGCCTTTTTGGGCGGCAACTTTTGTCAGCAGAGCCCTAATCGTTGTGCTTCCTATATTGGCCATCTTGATTCCGTTAATCAAACTGATTCCGTCCATTTACAACTGGTTTTTAAAGTTTAGACTATTTAAGTATTACGGCGAGCTCCGCTTTTTAGAAATGCAATTAAAAACAGACACTGGCATGACAAATGAGGATTTAAAGCAAAAACTGGATGACATAGAGGAGCGAGTAAGAGATATCAATATGCCAATTAGCTTCTCACAATATATTTACGAACTGCGTGCGAACATTCAACTCGTTAGATCCAAGCTAAAATAAGGGAAAAGCAATGAATTGGATTATTATTAAATATGCAATTACCGCTAGCATGGTAGTGTTAATTTCAGAAGTGGCTAAACGCAGTGACAAGCTTGGTGGTCTGATTGCAGCACTCCCACTGGTCACCTTGCTCACCCTCATTTGGCTATTTATGGAAAATCAATCGTCTGAGAAAATAGCAAATCACGCTTGGTATACTTTTTGGTATGTCATCCCAACCCTACCCATGTTTTTAGCTTTTCCTTATCTATTAAAGCGCATGGGCTTCTGGCCAACAATCATCATCTCTATGGTGCTCACCATTGTTTGTTTTTATGTATTTGCAAAAATTGTTAAAGTGTTTGGAGTTGATTTGTTATAAAAAGAGATCCATCAATGAAGCAGATACTGGTCTATTCTGATTCACTTTCATGGGGCATTATCCCCATGACGCGCAATCGTTTTGCTTTCAATCAAAGATGGCCGGGGATTCTTGAACTCAGTCTAAATGCGCAGGGAAAAAGCGTTAGAGTCATTGAAGATTGCTTAAATGGTAGACGCACGATGTATGAAGATCCCATTAAGCCTGGAAGAAACGGCTTGGTTGGCTTGCCTCAGCGCATAGAGATTAACTCCCCACTGTCCCTAGTTGTTTTAATGCTTGGAACAAATGACTTTCAAGCGAACCATGACCATACAGCGATGAATGCACAACACGGCATGCGTGCGTTAATTAATGCCATCAGAAATACCAATCTTGAGCCGGGAATGTTAATGCCAGAAATATTAGTGGTCGCTCCCCCACCCATTTATTTGCCGCAAGGGGATATTGCGGCAAAATTCAAAGGTGCCGAAAATAAGTGTGTTGGCCTAGCCAGAAACTATCAAGCACTATGCCATGAGCTTAAGTGCCATTTCTTCGATGCCGCTTCTGTCACTACATCCAGCAAGATTGATGGCGTGCATTTTGATATTGATCAACATTTAGCGTTTGGCAAGGCAATTACCACGTTTATTCACAATAAAAATCTTGTTTAAGGCGTACTATTATTCACGTGTACGCTATTAAAAATTGGGCAAAGCTACCCAATCTATTGAAGTGAAACACCTAGACTTAAACTTAGTCTAGCTTGTGTATTAACCTTAGGAGAAAATCATGCTAGAGATATTCAACGGCACTATTCCTGTTCACGCAATTGCAATGTGCATCTTAATGAATGTTGCTTTAGTGCTAGCAATCGCTGCCTTAATCAAATACCTAATCAAGGGAAAATGCCCTTGCGGATGCGGCTGTGGTTGTTGCAACCAAAAACAAGAAAGCTGTGACAAAGAAAGCAAAAGCTGCTGCAGTAAATAGTTAGGCGCTTGATGATTAAAGAATACAAAAGGAGCTAGAGAAATCCAGCTCCTTTTGTATTGAGGCTTTCTCACGTGAGCTCCCAGACTTAATTAAAGCTTGACAAGGCAACTTATGGCTGAATCCTTAGTAGCTTGATTGGATCAACTTTTTCACCGCTGACTATCACTTCATAATGCAAATGGGGTCCTGTTGAGCGTCCTGTACTGCCCACTGCGCCTAACAATGTATTTTGCTGAACAACCTCCCCCAATTTGACATACAAACGCTCAGCATGTGCATATCGCGTGCTATAGCCATCCCCATGATCGACTACAATTTGATTGCCATACCCATTACGCCAGCCGGCCTCTACTACCTTACCTTTCGCTGCAGCAAAGAAAGGCGTACCTATAGCTGAAGGAAAATCCAAGCCAGGATGAAAGCTTTGAGCAAAGGTAAAAGGATCAGTGCGCGCACCAAAGCCACTTGCTAATGAAATGGGGCCATGAATAGGGGAATTAATTGGTTTTGACTCTAACCAATCCATGTATCGCTTGGTATTCACAACAGATTGATTTACTTGATTATTAAGCAATTCAATATCACGGGCAGTATGAGAAAATAGCTTCAAAGGGCTTAATGATTGTGTTGGCTCAAGTGGTTCGAACCGACCCCCTATGCCAGTCAAGTTGGACTTATCTTTACGAATAACTGCAGGCGTGGCCATGACAGCGAGTTTTTGATTCAACGCATCAAGTTCTTTAATCTTGGTGCGGTTGGTATCTAGCTGAGCATTAACATCGCCCAACTTAGCTTCATAAAGCGCATGTAAGTTCTCAAGTTCAACAGCCGTATGTAAATTGCCTAACCTTCTCGCAATCGAAGGATCATATTCAATCGCCATACGGAAACCGAAAAACTGTAACGTGCTACCAAGCGTAATTAACAACACTGCAAATAAAAACAAGCCGACAACCAATGTTTTTAAAGTCAAATTTACAGTTTTAATTTGACCAACCGCACCCGATACCCAAAAAATTTGCATGCTTAATACAGAAATTAAGCAGTTGTTTTTTGCTTAACTTGGGTGATCAGCAAATCAGCGGCATCACCCGCATTCTGCTCATTTACTTGGTTTAATTTACCCAGTATCTTTGCACCTACTTCAATGCCAATACTGCCATAAGTAATATCACCTTCAATATGGGCTGTTGCCAACAACTCAACCCTATCCAATGAGAAAATATTGCCTTTTACATGACCGGAGACAATGACATGTTGCGCTTGAATATTACCGTTAACTGAACCAGTCTCAGAAATTGCAACTGTGGCTGCTTTTCCTTCTTCCTGAAAAACATTCCCATTTAATAAACCATCGATACGAACGCCTTGAGAAATCATCAAATTGCCATCAATACGTAAAGTTTTACCAATAATGCTCTCAAAGCTCTCTACAGAGCGGCCTAATAATGCTTTTTTCTTTACGTTAAAAACCACGATGGTCTCCTAAAACGGCAAACGTTACAAATCATAAAAACAGTGAACTAATACAGAAAATCTGGGCTAATTACATCAGAATAACAGCCTAAATACAGCAAAAAGATTATATTAAAAACAGACCCCGTTCAAAATCCCCATTTGGGTATTTTGATAAAATAAGATAGTCGATTTTAAGGCGATTTTTGGTGTATTTATTATGAAAAATCAACAATTAACTACGTCAGAAAAGTGATGATAATTAAGATATCACACAGGTGAAATTAATCTATTTAAGCTTCAAACAAATTTCACCAATGTGACAAAAATAGTAATAAGAAAGCAATCGAAACAAACAAATGAAAGGATGGTTAGACTAGTGTTTTAACCAGCATTGAGATGGCAACAATTAGAGAGAAAATCCCAAAAATAAGCACACTGACATGGCTTGATATTTTGTGATGCACCATTCGACCCAACAACATGCCGGCAACTGTAGCAATTACAAACGGCAATGCAATAGCCCATAAAATAACACCATTACCAGCATAAGAAAATGCACTAGCCATTGAAACCAAAGCAATCACTGCAAGCGAAGTTGCGACAATCATTTTTGTTTCTAAATTGCTAATACTGTGCAGCGTTGGCACGATGATAAAACCACCCCCGACCCCAAGCAACCCTGACAAAAATCCTGAAAACCCGCCAGTTAATATCAGTCGCTTAGTACAAGAAGCAGTCCAAAACAGCTTAGATGTCGCCGGGTTAACGGCACATGCTGGCTCTGCTTTCTCAGCATCGTCACAGCCATTGGGATCATCGCAATCATCACCAATTAGCAAGGTTGGGGTTTGAAATTTCTGGAATGATCGCCATGAAACAACCAACAAAACAATTGAGAAAAGGGCTACTAACACTTTTTCAGGCAACTGATGTGCGAGAAAGACGCCTAGCGGCGCACATAAAATCCCAAAGACTGCCAATAAAGTAGCGGCTTTATATCGCACTAGCCCACTTCTAAGCCCTAAGCCTGCGGCGAGACCTGCTGAAAGCATGATTGCCATGAGCGAAATGGGTGCAGCCTCAATCATTTTTAGGTGTAGGAAAAATACCAAAAGTGGCAATGAAAGAATTGCACCGCCAGCGCCTGTGATTGCCAGCACAAAGCCAACAAACAACCCTAGCAAAATACTCATGTAAACAGGATCTATCATTAATGACTCACCATACTATTGATCAGCCTCTAATTTTCTTGGCTTCGCCAACCACTCACGCCCTTTAAGCATCGCCCACCAGTAGATAGGTGGCAAAATGCGCTCTTTCAGAATCCAAGCAAGCCGAGATGGCCTTTCCCCATCAATCAACCATTTAGGGAAGCTCGGTAGCAAACGACCCCCAAAACCAAATTCGGCCAGTACAATTTTTCCACGCTCAACGGTGAGTGGGCATGATCCATAGCCATCATACGCAGCACGCTGATTACCTTTATTGAGGTCAAACAAAACATTGGTTGCAACTACTGGCGCTTGCTTACGCGCTGCCGCGGCAGTTTTGGCATTCGGGCAATTGGTCACATCCCCCAAAGCATAGATGCTTGGATAAGTTTTATGTTGAAGGGTGTCTTGATTGACATCGACCCAGCCAGCGGCGTCCACCAACTTACTTGCACGAATAAAATCTGGTGCTTGTTGCGGAGGCACTACGTGAATCATGTCGAAGGATGTCTCAAGCGTGCTCACATTACCATCTACGTCAGTCACTGCAAACCAAGCTTTTTTTGATGGGCCATCAATTTTTGTGAGACGATGTCCAAATTGCAAACTTACGTTATAACGCTTCACATATTCCATCAATGCTGGCACATATTCTTTAACACCAAACAACACTGGGCCTGCATTATAGAAGTCGATTTGAATGTCGCTGAGATGTCCGCATCTCAACCAATGGTCAGCAGATAAATACATGGCTTTTTGCGGCGCCCCAGCACATTTAATTGGCATTGGTGGCTGTGTAAATATCGCCTTACCTTTTTTGAACTGTTTGACGAGTTCCCATGTATATGGCGCCAAATCGTATCGATAATTTGAAGTCACGCCATTTTTTCCAAGCGTTTCCACCAAACCCTCAATACCGTGCCAGTTGAGCTTGATACCAGGACAAACAATTAGTGCATCGTAACTAATCGGGCGGCAGCCCTCTAAAATGACTTGCTTAGCATCTGGCTCAAACCCCGCCACAGCCGCTTTAATCCATTTAACCTTTGATGGAATCACCGCAGCCATTTCTCTTGCAGTGACCTCCGGCTTAAATATACCGCCGCCCACCATCGTCCAGCCCGGTTGGTAATAGTGAATATCCGCTGGATCGATAATCACAACATCTAATTTTGAATTTCTCGAAAGCAAGCTTGAAGCCACGGCAATGCCAGCAGCACCGCCACCAACAATCACGATCTCGTGATGAATGACATCTGAGCGATTTAGATTGGCTCCAGCTATCCTCTCAGTTAAGCCAGACAAATCGTAGCCTGCATTTTTGCCTGCACTCAGCACTTCTGATAAGCCCACAGATGACGCTTGGCTTAACGCCCAAAGTGAGGCTGCACGCATACCGGATCGGCAATAGCCCAGCATTGGCTTTTCTGCTTCAGCAAATGTTTTTGCAAAAGCAGCCACATCACTGTCAGATATTTTTCCGGCAACCACTGGCAAGTAATACGCTTGGATGTTTAGTTTTTTAGCTGCTTTTAAAATCTCTTCAAAATTAGGCTGATCAGCACCTTCTCCATCCGGCCGATGACAGGTGATCGTTTTAACACCCTGCGCTGCTAAATCGGTTAAATCTCCCACAAATACTTGGTCTGCAACTAAAACACCATCTGCTAAATTGGCCAACTTCATCTGTCTTACTCTCCAATATTTTTACTGCTATATTTAAGCCGCTTGCGCTGGCACTACCCTTCCGCATGCTTGATTAGCTGGAAGTGCCACATCAATATACTTAGGATACGCCAACTTAAGCTCACTCATTATTTTGATAAAATCTTCTCGACTTCTGTTATCACCCAAGCGTTTATTATGCCTACGCTCTTCACCTACTGTAGATTGCGTATTGCCGTTGTAATCGTGCCCTGGATAAACAATCACCTCGTCAGGGAGACTAAAAATTTGTGCATGAATGCTGTCGTAAAGCTGGGCAGAGTCACCACTTTGGAAATCCGTGCGCCCACAACCACCGATCAATAACGAGTCTCCCGTAAATATGCGATCTCCCGCAAAAAAGCTAATACATCCGTTGGTATGGCCTGGCGTGTATCGCACTTCCAAATCAATGCTACCAACAATAATATGTACGCCATCTGTCACTAACAAATCACCACACATTGCACCAGCATCACGGTGCACAACACTCTTACTGCCTAGCTTTTGCCTTAAGGCATCAGCCGCTGTCACATGGTCAGCGTGCACATGGGTTTCGAGCGTATAAACTAACTTCAACGATTCCGCTTCTAATACTTTTAGATACTTAGGCACTTCAGACTCGACTGTATCAATGAGTACCGCTTGCTTGGTTTTTTCACAAGCTAACAAATAAGTGAAAGTGCTAGTTTCTGGCTCAAAATATTGTTTAAAAATCATCGTTATCCTCAATCACTTTTATTTTTTAGAATGGCGTGGCTTATTGCGTCACTTGAAGCGTAGAAATAAATGCTTCATTTGCGGCTGCGTCTATACTCATTTGGCTGGCAATCTGGCCGCATACGAGATTGCACAACTCATAAATGCGTTGATCCGAGATGCTGTAATATGCTTTTGTACCTCGCGACTCTCGCTTAATTAATCTCGATGATTTTAATATATTAAGATGTTTAGAAACGTTTGCTTGAGTCCCGCCAGAGATTTCAACGAGCTCAGTGACATTTTTTTCGCCATCTCTTAAGCCATTCAATATTTTAAGTCGCATAGGCTCAGCCAATGCTTGAAAATACTTGGCGATATGAATAAACGCTTGATCGTCTAATTGGCTCATGAAAATTTCTATCCATAAAATACACAATTTAATATTACATGAGTATATAGTTATATAGAAATATATTTTACCGTTTAATTAAAGGCAAAAATGCAACCAACCATTGATTGGATTAATTTCACACCCAGCTCATCCTTAATTGGCGGACTACTTATCGGCTTAGCAGCAAGCTTATTGGTGATTTTTAGAGGAAAAATTGCCGGCATTAGCGGCATACTTGGCGCCTTAATGGAAACACAAAACACTCCATCAGGCCATCATTTATGGAGAATACTATTTCTTGCTGGCCTTGTTAGCTCAAGCTTTATTTATCAATTTCTCGCCCCACTACCTGAATCAATCATTTCGGCATCCACGAGCAAACTCATCATCGCAGGATTGTTGGTCGGTATCGGAACAAGAATGGGTTCGGGTTGCACCAGCGGTCATGGCATATGCGGCCTCAGCAGGCTTTCTTTCAGATCTTTAGTAGCAACCATCAGTTTTATGTTCTCAGGGTTTATCGTTTGTTATCTACTCTTACATGTGATCTAAATCATGAAAAATATCGTTACATTATTATCAGGTCTTTTGTTTGGAATTGGATTAATCATTTCCGGGATGAGTAACCCCGCAAAAGTTATTGGATTTCTCGACCTTGAAGGCAATTGGGACCCAAGCCTTATTTTTGTGATGGCCGGGGCAATCTCAAGCGCATTCTTTGGGTTTAAATACATCGAAAATAAAAAACAAACGACTTTCGATGACCCAATTCACTTACCAGGAACAAGGCACATTTCAAAAGAACTTATTATTGGCAGCCTAACATTTGGTGCAGGGTGGGCAATCGCTGGATTTTGTCCTGGTCCTGCCCTTGTAGCTTTAGGTGCAGGCCGCAAGGAAGCTTTTATTTTTGTGATAGCGATGATTGTTGGAATGTATATTCATGACAAACTATTTGAAGCATGCAAAAAACGCTAAGTGCATCCTACCAACGATCAGAAAAATAAAAAAAGCGGTTTAGAGAATTTTTCTCTAAACCGCTTTAGTATTTGGTGGGAGATGCGAGGGTCGAACTCGCGACAAACGGATTAAGAGTCCGCTGCTCTACCAACTGAGCTAATCTCCCTTGAGGGGCGCAATTATCAAGATAAAGCGCTACACTGTCAACTTAATGAAGTTATCACTATTTAA
>CAIQFD010000060.1 GCA_903870995.1 uncultured Methylophilaceae bacterium
CCCAGAAAACAGAAAAAAGTAACTTCGATGTGTTGCCGGCCAACAGAGATCTCGCCGGTGCTGAGGTTGAGCTTGTGAACGAGATTGGACGCGAGACTAAGTTGAAGGTGGCGCTAGCTGCAATCAAGGGTCAGTACGACTATGTGTTGCTGGATTGCCCCCCTGCCCTTAACCTCGTGACGGTGAACGCCTTGACGGCGGCGCATGCGGTGATGATCCCGATGCAGTGCGAATACTACGCGCTCGAGGGCCTCTCAGATTTGGTCAATACGATTAAGAAAGTGCGTACTCACCTCAACCCAACACTAGAGATAGAGGGGCTCCTCCGAACCATGTTCGATAATCGCAACATGCTCGCGCAGCAGGTTTCGGCACAGTTGGTGGGCCACTTTGGGGACAAGGTATACAGCACTCTAATCCCTCGAAACGTGCGTTTAGCTGAGGCGCCAAGCTACGGGATGCCGGCGCTGATTTACGATAAATCTTCAAAGGGCGCGCAAGCTTATCTGCAGCTCGCTAAAGAGATTCTCGACAGAGAAAACGCGAAACAAAAAGCAACACAATAAATACTTTAGTATCAGGTGAATTGGACAAAAAATGGTGAAACTTAAAGGTTTGGGACGTGGGCTGGATGCGCTGTTGGCGAATGATGAGAGTGCCAGCAGCCAGCCAGATAGCTTAGGGACTCTGCCGGTAGAGAATCTTCAGCCCGGCAAGTACCAACCAAGAACGCACATGGACCAGGCCTCGCTAGAGAGCTTGGCGGATTCTATCCGTGCCCAGGGCATCATGCAGCCAATCGTTGTCCGCCTTGTGGATGGCGGGAAGTATGAAATTATCGCCGGTGAAAGAAGATGGAGAGCGTCGCAGCTAGCTGGACTTAAGGAAGTGCCGGTCATCATCCGAGAGATTGCGGATGATGTCGCCCTCGCGATGGCGCTTATTGAAAATATTCAGCGTGAAAACCTCAACCCAATCGAAGAGGCAAACGGCATTCAGCGCCTGATTGAAGAGTTCAACATGACGCACGAAAGTGCTGCCCAAGCCGTAGGACGTTCACGCAGTGCCGTGACCAACCTACTTCGATTGCAGAACCTACACGGCGTCGTGCAGGAGATGTTGGCCCAAGCCAAATTGGATATGGGGCACGCGCGTGCCCTCCTCATGCTAGATGGCGCGAAGCAGATTGCGGCAGCAGAAGAGATCGTGCAGAACCAGCTGTCAGTGCGTGCGGCAGAACAATTAGTGAAGAAGCTATCCAGTGCAGTGAGTGCGCAGACCAAAGCGCCTTCGAAGGATCGCGACGTGTTGAGGTTGCAAGAAACCCTCGCACAACGCCTAGGCGCTGCGGTGGCGATTGATAGCAGTAAAAACGGTTCAGGTACCCTGAAAATACGCTATGCCAGCTTAGATCAGCTGGATGAAATTCTTTCTAAAATTCATTAAAAGTGCTCTGCTAGACTTGACTTGAATTGAATAAAACAAGACAATCGCGGACTTCACACATATAGATTTGTGCTGTTTTATCAAAAAATTAACAAAAAATGGAAAACATTAAAACAGCACAGGTGTACAAACAGATGGTGAAGTGGCAGCTTATAGCGACCATTTCAGTAGCGGTGCTGGCGTTTGTGTTGGCTGAAAGTACTGGCGCGGTTTCAGGTAAGCACGCAGCCATTTCAGCCCTCGCTGGTGGGATGTCCGCGGTACTTGGCGGCCTGGCTGGTGCACTGATTGCTAAGAGTGGCGATAAGAAAAATAACGCAGGTGCAATCCTCATCACAATGCTTAAGGCAGAAGCGGTGAAGATCTTTATCATCGCATTGTTACTGTTCTTAACATTTAAGTTATACAACGAACATTTGGTTCCAATCGCTTTAATTTTGGGCCTGGCGGCATCAGCAATATTGTCTGGTGCGGCATTTTTTGGTTTAGATAAAAAATAAAGATAGACGCAAGTTTTTAAGGGTTTGATTTATGGCAACTGAACACGCATTAACTCCATCTAGCTACATTGAGCATCACCTTTCATTTAACAGCCAATCAATTGGTAATGGATCATTTTGGTCATTGCACGTTGATACGCTTGTGATGTCAGTGGTGTTGGGTGTGATTACACTGGGTCTTATCTGGTGGGTTGCACGTGGCGCTACTGCTGGCGTACCAACTAAACGCCAAGCTTTCATGGAATTGGTATTTGATTTCGTTGATGACCAAGTTAAAAACATCTACCACGGCGACCGCCATGCGTTTATTGCGCCAGCTGCACTGACGGTGTTTGTTTGGGTGCTAATGATGAACGCCATGGACTTCTTGCCGGTGGATTGGGTTGCTGCCCTGGTTGCTAAAATTGGTGGCGAGCATACTAAGTGGCGCGTTGTTCCTACCTCTGATATCAACACAACATTCGCACTAGCACTAACCGTATGGTTCTTGATGATCTACTTTGCTATTAAGGCGAAGGGTCTTGGCGGTTGGATTCATGAGTTGTTCTGTTCACCATTCGGAACAAACCCACTGATTTGGCCAGCAAACTTCTTATTCAACCTAATCGAATACGTATCTAAACCACTTTCACACTCATTGCGACTATTCGGCAATATGTATGCGGGTGAGGTTATTTTCTTGTTGTTAGGCTTATGGGCTGCTACAGGCGTAACGGGCACAATCGCTGGCGCAATTTTAGGCGCTGGATGGTCAATTTTCCATATTCTGATTGTTGCGTTGCAAGCCTTCATCTTCATGATGCTGACAGTAGTTTATTTAGCAATGGCGCAAGAAAGTCATTAATAGTTTGTTTGTTTTTTAGTAGTTTAGTAATTTAGTTTGTAATTGTAGTACTTGTAATATCCCTCAATTTGAAAGGAAACGTAATGGAAGCTGTTCAATTTTTAGCAACAATTCAAGCATACACTGGCATTGGCATTGGCCTAATCATCGGTTTGGGCGCTGCTGGCGCTTGTATTGGTATTGGTATCATGTGTGCTAGCTTCTTGGAAGGCGCAGCTCGCCAACCAGAAATGATCCCAGCATTGCAAGGTAAAGTATTCTTGCTATTGGGTCTTATCGATGCTTCATTCATTATCGGTGTTGGTCTTGCAATGATGTTCGCATTTGCTAACCCACTATTAAGCGTTGTTCCTCACTAAGCTATTAGATAAATTATTAGCTTAACTGGAGTCTGGGAGCAAAAATGGATATTAACTTTACACTGGTAGCACAAGCGATTGCATTCTTTGTGCTCATCGTGTTCACCATGAAATTTGTGTGGCCACCTTTGCTAAATGCAATCGAAACACGTCAGAAAGAAATTGCTGATGGTTTGGCTGCTGGTGAAAAAGGCCGTGCTGAATTAGAGCAGTCTTCAAAGCGTGCTTCTGAAGCACTTGCTGAAGCTAAGGTAAAAGCCTCTGAGATTTTAGCGCTTGCTGAGAAGCGTGCGACTCAAATCGTTGAAGATGCTAAGGGCACAGCTAAAGCTGAAGGCGATCGCATTATCACTGGTGCAAAAGCTGAAATCGAGCAAGAGATTAA
>CAIQFD010000061.1 GCA_903870995.1 uncultured Methylophilaceae bacterium
AGTGTTTTTAAGTATAATTTTGACCTCTATGTCCCCATCGTCTAGAGGCCTAGGACACCTCCCTTTCACGGAGGCGACCGGGGTTCGAATCCCCGTGGGGACGCCACAAAAGAAAAAGCCGCTATCATACGATAGCGGCTTTTTTGTTATCTAAATACTACGTTAATAACAACTTCAATCCAGCAATCAATAACACAATCGACAATGCCTTTTTGATTGCGCTGGCAGAGTAAAACTTAATGCCCAACGTTGTACCAATCACGGCTCCAATCATCGTTGCGGCAACAAATAATGGTAACTGGGGCGGAAGGTTTTGTACTGATGCGTAGTTGCCTGCCAATCCAAACATTGAGTTTAACAAAATAAATACTGCCGCAATGCCAGACGTTTTTCTTGTGCTACTCCAACCTAAAAACAGGATGAGCGGCGAAAGGAATATGCCGCCTCCAGTGCCTGTCAGTCCTGCTAAGAAGCCAATTGCCGCACCGGATGCCATGGCCAATAAGAATTTAGGCTGATGGACATTTAAGTCAATGCGTTCACTTCTTTTCGAGAGCAAGCTAATTGCTGAAAAGATTAAGATAATCCCAACAATCGCTTTATAAACATGACTTGGCGCATTGATGTAACCCCCTAAAAATGCAAATGGGATTGCACCAATCGCAATAGGCATGAGCACTTTTAAATCAAAATAACCCTTCTTAATAAATCGCCAGCTTGTATATGTTGCAATACAAACATTAAGCACTAACGCTGTCGGCTTAATAACAGGCGTGGATATGCCAAATAAGGTGAGGATCGCAATGTATACAGATGCGCCCGCATGACCAACGGATGTGTATAGGATAGCGCCAAGCAATAAGCACAGGCTAATAACTAAATCTATTGTTTGAAAATGCATTTTTGGCTCCTAAAAGTCATATTGTGCACGCATCGTTACGGCATCTTCGTGATTACTAGACTTGCTGTTCATGGTAATAGGTGTATCAAAATTAGTATGAACATAATTCAACAAGATGCGCGCGTTAGGATTAAGTATCCACTTAGCACCACCCGTCCAAGCATTGGCTTTGTTTGTGTAACTGGCCGACTCTAGACAGCCTGATCCTGCAACACAACCATTTGCAACCAATTTAAAGTCAGATGCATCGAAATCGCTATAACGAAGACCTAGCTCAAATGCACCCCACCCGCCTTGATTAACCCCAAAATCATTAATGGGTTTTACTCTGCCAAACATACCGTCTTTATATGCGTTCATATAGGATTCACCGGTTAGCATCCAAGTTAGGCTTGCGTACCAAGCATTGATACTCTTATCAATACTTTGTCCGTCAAAATTAGCACCAATATATTCCGCCTGGAACTTAGTTGCTCCATATGACAAAGCCGTTTCTAAGCCCCATCTTGTTTTTTGTACATTACCGTCACCGAATGCTGAGCTTGAAAAGTATTTGGTAGCTATTGTATTAGCGTAGGCAGAAGTGTTTGATGTCACGCCACTAGCCTCTGTATAAGCTGATAGTTTTGTGTCGCCGCCAGACGAGGAGACTGATGATTTCTGAACTGTATTTTCACTACCTGAAACGCCAACATGGATAACGCTGTTATTCGCATCAAGGTACTCAGCAAAGTTAATCGCGACGCGACCACCGAGATCTTTACCATTTTGTGTGGCATCGTTATTTTGTCCGCTTCCATTGACCCAATAAGCGTTGTAATTGATACCTCTAATTGGTGAGCCAAACAACATCACACCACGATCATAAGTTGAGTTAAATACAGCGCCTGTAGCCGTCGCTATAGACAACTCTTGGAAGTCTGTGAAGTTTGTACTCTCGCCACGCTCCAATCCAAAAATAGGCTTAAATTGACCCACACGAACTTTGGCACCTAGAAAATGTTTCCAATCCAAATAACCGTAGGTCAAAGCTGTTGTACTTTTGCTACCGTCATTTGTGTTTGCATACTCACCTTCTATGCGTACGCTAAAATCCTTGAGAAAGTTGAACGTGCCGCCTAAACGTGCGCGACGAATATCCCAAGAATCATTTTTCCATTGATGCGGGGCTATGCTTCTGTAATCCGCTTGAATGCGTCCATTAAACTGCATGCTCCAATCACCTGTGCCATCATCAAACACTAAGCCATCTTTGGTGCTGGCAAAAACTGGATTGCCTTTTCTTTTACCTTTTTCGTCAGCTTTAGCATTCTTTTTTTGTGTTAGCTGATTTTCAACACCCACTAACTCTCTAGTTAAAACTTCTAACTGCTTATCTTGTTCGGCACGCTGTTGTTGCATGGCCTTTAACGTTTCTTCAAGCTGTTTAATACGATTTTCTAGCTCAGCATCACCCGCCCAAGTTGTTGAAGTTATTGTTGTAGCAATCCCTGCTAAAACAATTTTCTTCATTTTATTTACCTTCATTCTCCACTCCGCTTGAATATTTGCAACGTTATATTTTATAAAATATAACGAATTGTATAATGAAAGCGCTTTAGGATAAAAGCGCTCATTAATAGGTTATTTAAGAAGTTTTAGTAAGTCTGACATTTGAGCATCAATGAAGCACTCAGATTTTTTTAAGGCATTTTGATAAGTAGATAAGACATGATTGCCGAATACTGTAACCTCTGCCCCGCCACCATGAGAACCGCCAGTTTTTGTAATAACCAATGGCTCTTTAAAACTATCATTCATTGCAGTGACTAGATCCCAAGCCCGCCTATAGGACATTTTCATACTCTTTGCAGCAGCAGAAATTGATCCATGATTAAGAATTGCAACTAGCAATAGCGCCTTACCAGGACCAAAAGCGCTCGAGTCATTATTGAAAATTTGGATTTTAGTTTTGATAAGTACCATGGCGTAAGTAAACCATATTTACTTACGCATTTACAGAGCATCTATCTTTTAAGCTTATACACCAACAAGTGGTCGCCTTGTTTGTATCCAAATATTGAGCTACCTCCTGCCGCTACAGCAATGTATTGTTCGCCATCGATTTGGTAGGTAATTGGTGGTGCATTCACGCCAAAATCATTACTTCCCTGCCATAACAGTTTGCCATTGCTTGAATCATAAGCGTTAAAGTGGCCATTACCCTCGCCAGTAAAAACTAATCCGCCAGCCGTTACTAAAACGCCGCCAACAAGTGGCTGTTCGGTTTTGTTTTGCCAAGCAATTTTACCCGTCGCTAAATCAATAGATGAAAGCACCCCCCAACGAGGCTCATCAGCTGGTTCTGAAGCCGCATAGCGAATAGGTGGTGCACCATCTTTGCCTGGCGTTTCATGCAAGGTGTATTTAATTGGCGCATGAATGGCAGCAACAAAAGCATGTTGGGTTGATTCATCAATGGCAGCAGGTGACCAATTAGAGCCGCCTAAGATGCCTGGATACAGGGTCACGCCTTCAAACGTTGCTTTAGCAAACAGATTTTTTTGCGGAACAAAAGCGTCAGACTTCATCAATAGTGCGCCTGTTTTGCGATCATTCACAAAGAACCAACCTAATTTACTTGCCTGACCAACAGCTTCTATCGTTTTGCCATCCTTTTTGTAATTAAACAAAATAGGCGCACTAGCGATGTCGTAACCCCAAACATCATGTGGCACTTGTTGGTAATACCACCGTAACTTTCCAGAATCAGCATCTAACGCCACCAAAGAAACGGTGTAGAGGTTATCCCCAGGACGAGAGACATCGTTCATCTGTGGCGATGGATTGCCTGTGCCGAAGTACAAAAGCCCTAAGTTAGGATCAATCGCTGGTGTGCTCCAAGCCGAACCACCACCGAAACGAGCTGAGTCAGGAAATTTAGGCAAAGCAGCTTTTTCAGCCTCGGTATTGCGATTAAGAGAAATGCCATCGGTCGTTGTTTCTTTAAATGTGCCCTCCCAGCCTTTGTCTGGAATGGTATCGAACTGCCAAACACGTTTACCTGTGTTCACATCAAACGCCGCCAAAAAGCCTGGACGACCATAACGCCCTGTTACGCCAATGACCGCGCCTAGTGGTGCATCTTCACGAGGATTGTCGATATGCAAACCATAACCCACACCAGTAATGCCAATAATCACCTTACCCTTATAAACCACTGGCGCCATGGCCATGCCTACACCTGTGCCACCTGTAGTTTTTGCTGTTTTGTTAGGGTCGTTCTTATTAAGGGAGTCTTGCCCCTCAGTAATTACATCAGCATCAACTGCATTGATATCCCAAAGTTTCATGCCTGTTTTAGCATCCAATGCAATCAGACGCGCATCTACAGTACCAATAAAAACCTTGCCATACCCAACTGCAACACCGCGATTCGCTGGTCCACAGCACATATTCCAATCCGTGCGCCTGTCGTGCTTGTAACGCCAGAGCTCCTTACCTGTTTTTCCGTCTAAAGCAACCACATGGTTAAACGGAAGAGAAACATAGATCACACCATCAACAACAATCGGTGTCGCTTGAAAAGCCGCTTTAACACCACTTTTATATTGCCAAGCCGTTGTTAAGTTTTGAACGTTTTCACGATTGATTTGAGCGTTTTCTGAGAATCGCTTATTGGCATAATCACGACCAAAGCTAGGCCAGTCTTGATTAGCGCCCTGCTGATGCACTGAATTAATGATACTACTCGTGGTGGCATCATGCTTTTGAATGCTGCTACAAGCTGCTAGCAGGCTAACTCCAAGAACTACTGCGTACAACCCAATACTTTTATTTAAATGACGCATGATGAAACACCATTGATTAAAATTAAAACCACAGTATACAGACTGGTATATTGCATGACTACCGTCAAAAGCTAATGAAATCCATTAAAATACGAAGATGAGTCAACAATACGCCCAACTTGAATGGCACGATAATCAGCCCTACTCCAGTGAGTACGGCGATGTTTACTTCTCAAGTGACAGCGGCTTGGATGAAACGCATTATGTTTTCCTAGAGCACAACCAATTAAAATTGCGATGGGAAAATCTAAAAAAAGATCACTTTACTATTGCTGAAACAGGCTTCGGTACCGGATTAAATTTCCTTTGTGCTTGGAAACTATGGCGAGAAAATGCACCATCTTCGGCAAGACTTCATTTCATTAGCACGGAAAAATTTCCGCTGAGCATTAAAGACTTAAAAGCGGCGCTTTCGCTATGGCCAAGTCTCATCAATTTAAGTGTTGAGCTAATCAAGCAATATCACTTCATTTCAGATACCTGGCACAGACTGATATTCGATGGCGGCCGTGTGACGCTTACGCTTTTGATTGGTGATGCAAATACATCACTGCCAAAGCTAAAAGGTAGAGTAGATGCTTGGTTCCTAGATGGATTCTCACCTGCCAAAAACCCTGACATGTGGCAAACCAGTTTATTTGAAGAAATGGCTAAACACTCTCATTCAGAAACCACTTTTGCGACGTTTACTAGCGCTGGTGATATTAGACGTGGCCTTCAGAGCGCTGGTTTTAAAGTGTCAAAAGCGTCAGGATATGGCAAAAAACGTGAAATGCTTTTTGGACGATACCAAGGCGCATCAAAAGACAGGCAATCTGAAACCAAAAGCAAAACAGTAATCGTGATTGGTGGCGGCCTAGCGGGTTCAACAAGCGCCGAAGCAATGGCGCGGCGCGGCTATCAAGTCACGTTGATTGAACGACACACATCACTTGCCCAAGAGGCATCAGGCAATCCACTTGGCGTGCTATATCCGAGACTTATAGGGGGTGAGACCGCCCTCAATACGTTAGCACTACAAGGTTTTTTGTACACATTAGGTTTACTCAATCACATTAAATTAAATGATGAGGATTATCAGCAATGTGGCGTTTTGCAACTGGCTTTCAATGAGCGGGAACGCAAAAGAATAAAAACCATCATTGATGAATATCCTGAATTAGTTCATGAAGTTAATAAAAATATCGCATCTGAATTATCAGGGATTTTCATTGATCATGATGGTATGTTTATACCGCAAGCTGGGTGGCTAAACCCTGCTGCCTTTTGTGAGGTGCTTACCCGACATCCGAACATTACGCGCCTCACCAATACCGAAGCACTCTATATCGAAAAAGTATCCGAAGGCTGGCAGGTATTTTCTCAACAAGGAAGTATTGCCGAAGGTGCAAACCTTATTATTGCCAGCGCAATTGATGCGCAAGACTTCAAACAGACCAGCCAGTGTGAGATGCAATCAGTCCGCGGACAAATCACGTTACTCACTTCAACTGACAATTCAAGCGCCCTTAAAACTGTTATTTGCACCGATGGTTACTTAAGCCCAGTAAGACATGGCCAGCATTGCTTAGGCGCCACTTTTTCACCAAACGACAGATCGACAGATATCAGAGAAGTTGACCACCTAAGCAATCTCAACATGCTGAAATCGCTTGCGCCTGAATGGGCTAAAACAGGATATGCCATGCAAGCCTTGCAAGGCCGAGCATCGATTCGCGCCACCACCAGCGACTATCTGCCACTTGCCGGAGCTATTTTAGACGTTGCCAAACTCAAAGATCATCCGCCTCGATACAACGCCCAACCTAGCGACCTTCCTTGGTTAACGGGCTTATATATTAATGCAGGACATGGGGCAAAAGGATTGGTCAACGCGCCGCTATGCGCTGAAATCATTGCCAGCCTAATTTGCAATGAGCCAGCCCCCGTTGATTGCAAGCTTTTGTCGGCATTAGACCCCAATCGCTTTGCTTTGCGTGCTCTGGGCTTAAAGCGGTTGGCGCAAAACATTCAGAACATTTAGCGTAAAATCTAGTCATGGACATCCAATTAACCTACCGCACAGCATTGCAACATCATCAGCAAGGGCAGTTAGCACAAGCTGAGGAGCTTTATCGTCAGGTATTGGAAGCGTCACCACATCATGCAGATGCCTTGCATTACTTGGGTGTTATTTACCACCAAAATGGCCGTCATGATTTGGCGGTGTCAACCATCGCCCAAGCACTTGCAATAGCTCCTAATAATGCCGACTTTTTAAGCAATCAGGCGCTTGCGCTCAAAGCTGCAGGGCGCTTAGAAGATGCAATTAACACCTTACAACATGCCTTAAGTCTCGCGCGTGATGATTTAGAAATTCATTACAACTTAGGTAACGCTTATACTGAATGTCATCGATATAAAGAGGCAGCCAAGTGCTATCGACGTATTCTGCAAGAATACCCTCAAGACGAGGACTTGAAACAGGCGCTATGTTACGCGCTACAAAACTTGGGTAATGACTATCAACAATCTGGGCAATACACTAAGGCAGAAGCCGTTTACCAAGAAGCAATATCTATCATCAGCAATGAAGCCAACCTTCATTACAACTTAGGGAACGCAAAGCGCGAACTCGGCAAGGCTTCAGAAGCAGCAGCACACTATCAACAAGCCATTCAAATCAACCCCAACGATGCTGATACTTATAACAACTTAGGCAATGTGCAACGGGAATTGGGTGATTTAGCCGCCTCAATTGCCTCCTATCAAAAAGCTTTAGATATCAACCCCAAGCTTTATCACGCCAAAGTGCACTTAGTACATCAGAAGCAGCATATTTGCGACTGGAAAGACCTAAATAAAGAAATTAGCGAAATACGCGAATGGGTTAAGGATGTGCCAGAAGCACAAATCTCCCCTTTCGCTTTTCTCGCAATGCCAGGCACAACAGCAGATGAGCAAAAAAAATGCGCCAGTAATTGGCTTAAAAACCGCTACTCATCAGCTTTTAATCAAGGCAAGGCATTAACTTTCAAATATACGAACAACCATCAAAAGCTTCGCATTGGCTATTTATCTGCTGACTTTAGATTACACCCCTTAGCTTCTCTCATCTCTGAATTGATTGAGTTGCACGATAGAAATGCTTTTGAAATTCATGCTTATTCATATGGTCTAAATGACCAAAGCGCTGAGCGCAAACGCATTGAAAAGGCTTTTGATCACTTTCAAGATATCCGCCCCTTAGCAACACTAGATGCTGCAACCAAGATTAACCAAGACGAAATTGATATTTTGGTAGATTTAACAGGCTTTACCCAAACCAGCCGGAGTCAAATCGTGGCACTCCGCCCTGCACCAATCACAGTTAGCTGGCTAGGATTTCCTGGCACGATGGGAGATTTGAATGGCGAGCCGCTGTTTGATTACCTACTGAGTGATGCGTTTATCACTTCGCCAACGAAAGCAAATATTTATTCAGAAAATCTTGCATTACTTCCGCAGACTTACCAACCTAATGATAGAAAGCGCCCTGTAGGAAAAGCCAAGACGCGAATGGAATGTGGCTTACCAAAAGATGCTTTCGTATTCTGCTGTTTTAACCAAACATTCAAAATATTACCGGAGGTATTTGATTGTTGGATGCGTCTGATCAAACAAGTGCCAAACAGCGTTTTATGGCTATTGGAATGTAATCAATGGGCAAAGGCGAATTTAATTAGCGAGGCAGAAGCACGCGGCGTCAACAAAGATCGTCTAATATTTGCACCGCGCCTTTCCATGGCTGATCATATGGCAAGACAGGTTTGCGCTGATTTATTTTTAGACACTCAACCATACAATGCACACACCACGACCAGTGATGCGCTTTGGATGGGCTTGCCAGTGTTAACTTGTGCCGGAGATACTTTTGCAAGTCGAGTGGCTGGGAGTTTGCTCAAGGCAGCGAATTTGGATGAGTTAATTACCTACTCATTAAGTGACTACGAAAATAAAGCCTTGGCACTCGCAAGCAATCCCAATGATTTAACGCGTATCAAAGCCCATCTATTAGCGCATCGTGAGGGGTTGCCATTATTTGATACCCCACAATTTGTTAAAGACTTAGAAAGTCTCTATAAGCGCATCAAGCCTGCTCATTAGTCGCAGCGAACAAAGCTGCCACAACAATCAAAGCACCCCCTAACCATTCTCTTGCAGACATGGTCTCATCGGTTAAAAAGTATGAAGCAACTGCAGCAACAACCAACTCAAACATAAACAAAACAGAGGCTTTAGTGACTGGGATGTGGGTAATTCCGTACTGAACAAACAAAGTGGCACCCATTAACAAAAGTGCGATAAAAACCATCAACAGCCACTGCGTAACATTCATGTCCATCGGGTTTGGAAACGGCGCATCTTGAAACACAATAAACACGAGAGACATCAAAAGTACGCCAATCCAAACCGCCATGGATTTGGCTGTGAGCGTCAAATTTGAGGCATATCGTGTAATCACATTCGTCAATGCAAAGCCCATCCCAGCAGACAAGGCAAGCCATTCAGCATTGTTATTAGGCAATGGCAAGGCGCCATCTTGCCAAAACATGGTAAATGCACCAATTAATGAAAGGATAATCACTGCAACACCACGCCTATTGGTGCGCTCTTTGAGCCAAAAATGCGCCATGACGAGTGTCCAAAGCGGTGATAAATAAAACAGCAACATCACCCGCATCACTTCACCATCAATAATCGCTAAGACATAGCTTAAATTAGTCCAACCAGCAACGATGGCCAACCAAACAATGACTTTGGGTTGATGAATAGCAGCGCGCCATTGCTTAAACAAGATAACGGCAAAAATACCAACTGCAATGACGTAGGTATAAAAGCTAGAGGCCACCCCTGAAACGCCCGCTTCTTGCATAATGCGGTAAGGATACCAAATGACGCCCCAACAAACGGCGCCAAACAAAAGTCCAAAAATGGCGAATTGATTTTCGTGGTTTTTTAATAATGAGTGACTCAATCTATACTTTCTAATTTGCTTGAATTGTTGCATGAGTGTTTAAGCGTCATGCCGCTTCATTTATAATGACCAGATGAACTCAAATCTCAACAAATTACAGCCTTATCCATTTCAACGTTTGCGTGACTTATTTAGCGGCATTACACCGAATGCCGCCTTCAAGCCTGTCAATCTCTCCATAGGTGAGCCTAAGCATGATACACCAGCACTGATTAAACAAGCCTTGATTGATAATCTTGCTGGCTTAGCAACCTACCCGACAACCGCTGGCGTGCCTGAACTTAGGCAAGCGATTTCGAACTGGGCATCACGCCGCTATGGCATTCCACTGCTTAATGCAGAAAAAGAGATTGTGCCTGTCAATGGCAGTCGCGAAGCTTTGTTTGCCTTTGCGCAAGCAGTGATTAATACAAAAAAAATAGCGAATCCTATCGTGATTTGCCCTAATCCGTTCTACCAAATCTATGAAGGCGCAGCCTTTTTAGCAGGCGCCGAGCCCTACTTCCTCAATACGTTGCCTGAAAACCAGCATGCGATGGATTTCGAAAGCGTACCCGTTGAGATTTTGAATCGTACACAGTTAGTCTATGTATGCTCACCGGGCAACCCATCCGGCAAAGTGATGAGCCTAGATCAATGGAAAAAAATCTTCGAGCTGTCCGACTTATACGGCTTTGTGATTGCGGCAGATGAATGCTACTCCGAGATTTACTTTGATGAAGCCATTAAGCCTTTGGGTGCTCTGGAAGCTGCACAAAAATTAGGTCGTGATTATTCACGTTTGGTGGTATTTAGCTCTCTATCTAAGCGATCTAACGTTCCAGGCATGCGTTCAGGCTTTGTAGCAGGCGATGCTCAAATTCTTGAACAATTCCTGCTTTACCGCACTTACCACGGCTGTGCAATGAGCCCTTCTGTGCAATCAGCAAGTATTGCCGCTTGGAATGACGAAGCTCATGTGGTTGAAAATCGTAGGCTTTATGCAGAAAAATTCAAGACCATTACGCCAATGCTCGAAAATACGTTAGATGTTGAAATGCCTGACGCTGCTTTCTATCTTTGGGCCAAAACTGATATGCCCGATACTGAAGCTGCGATTCGTTTATATCGAGACTTTAATGTGACGGTGTTACCAGGTAGCTTTTTAGCACGTGAAGCGCATGGAGTTAATCCAGGGAAGCACTTTATTAGATTAGCTTTAGTGGCGTCATTGGATGAATGCATTGAAGCGGCAAATCGCATTAAAAACTTAATGTGATTTTTAATAATTAGTTTTTAATTAATTGATTTATTTCATTAAAAACTAAATCAATCATATTCGGATTAAGGCAATCGACCTCAACAGTATCACCCATGCCACGTAGCCAAGTCAGCTGTCTTTTCGCTAACTGGCGCGTGGCAAAAATTCCCCTATCTCGCAATTCAGTTGCATCGTAATCACCTGCCAAATGTTCTAATGCTTGGCGATAACCTACGCAGCGCATAGAAGGCAATTCAGCCGTCAACGATGGATATTGATTAAGTAAGGCTTTCACTTCCTCTAAAAAGCCTTGTTTCAACATATCGTCAAATCGAACCGCTATTCTGCTATGCAAGACAGCTCTATCGGAAGGCACCAAAGCCACTTTGAGCAAGCGATAAGGAAGGTCATCACCACTCGATGCGTTGTGCAACTCGGTCATGGTTTTACCACTAATCTCATACACTTCCAATGCCCTCTGAACACGCTGCGCATCTCCAGGTTCAAGTCTAGCTGCCGTTTCAGGATCTATCTTGGTGAGTTTGGCGTGCATCGAAGGCCAGCCAACTTGCAAGGCTTCAGCGTCCAACTTTGCGCGCACACCTGGATTGGCCTCAGGCAAAGCACTTAACCCACCCTGAAGCGCCTTAAAATAAAGCATGGTGCCGCCCACCAATAGAGGTACTTTACCTCGCGCCGTAATATCAGCCATTAACTTCAAAGCATGGTTTCGGAAATGCGCAGCTGAATACACTTCAGTTGGTGGAATTAAGTCTATTAAATGGTGCGGCGCCTGCGCCAACGTTGTCCCATCAGGCTTGGCTGTGCCAATATCCATCCCTTTAAATACAAGCGCAGAATCTACACTAATCAACTCTACGGGCAAATGTTTGTAAAGCTCAACCGCAAGACCAGTCTTACCACTAGCGGTCGGGCCCATCAGAAAAATAGCAGGTGGCAAAGCGGACATTTTACTTACCACGCATAAACATTTTATCTAACTCACCCATCGTGACTTGGAACCAAGTAGGACGGCCATGATTACACTGTCCTGAACGTTCAGTCGCTTCCATATCGCGCAATAATGCATTCATTTCAGGGATTGTTAAGGTACGATTCGCCCGCACAGCTGCGTGACATGCCATTGTGCCGAGCATTTCGTTGCGGCGCTCAGTAAGTGCTCTACTTCCGCCATACTCACGCAAATCTCGCAGCACATCACGTGCCAACGCGACGGAATCAGCATCTTGCAACATCACAGGGACGGCCCGCACAGCCAATGTCGTGGGTGACAACACTGCAATATCAAAGCCCAGCTGACGCAAGTTTCCCTGCCCATTTGATAGTTCGTCTTCAACCGTTGCAACTTCCAGCCTATCCGCCTGAAAGCTCACTGGGAGCAACAAAGGCTGCATAGGCACATTCTCAACATCAAGTGCATTTTTAAGCCGCTCATACATAATGCGCTCATGTGCGGCATGCATATCAATGACCACTAAGCCTAAGCTGTTCTGGGCTAACACATAAACACCATGGACTTGCGCTACCGCAAAACCCAATGGAAAGTCTTGGTGTGTTTGGTTAACAACGTCGCCAGCTTGAGTGCTATCTTGTGGAGCAAAACTTTGTGCTTGATACTCCTGCTTAATGCCGCCAAACAGGGTTTGATAAAAGTCGGGGCTGGATTGTTTGGCACGTAAGTCCATTTGCGACTGAAAAGTTGGATAAGGCCTCGCGCTATCACCGGCGGCGTTAAAACTGTTGCTAGCAAATGGATTACTCGGCGCTTGGCTTACTGTCACAAAGTTAGAAGCACCTGTTGGGGTTGCCAAAGCTTTATGCAAAGCGTGAAAAATAAATCGATGAATCGCCTGCCCATCCCTAAAGCGCACTTCAGTTTTCGCGGGATGTACATTGACATCAACCAAGCTCGGGTCTAGCTCTAAAAACAATACAAAAGCTGGATGGCGGTCACCGTGCATCACGTCCTGATAAGCTTGACGAATGGCATGCGAAATCAATTTATCACGCACAAATCGACCATTCACATAGACGTATTGCGTATCGCGGGTATGTCGTGAAAAGGTCGGCTTGGCCGTCATTCCCCAAAAACGAAGACCAGCAGCTGACTCATCTACACTCAAAGCCTCTGCGGCAAAGTCCGCGCCCAATACATCAGTAAACCTTTTTTGTGGCTCTGAAGCACTCAAACGCATTAAGGCGCGACCATTGTGCTGCAACATAAAGCCCACGTCAGGACGAGATAAAGCCACACGTTTAAAAGCATCTTCACAGTGCCCAAATTCGGTGCCCTCTGTCTTTAAGAATTTCCGGCGAGCTGGGGTATTGAAGTACAAATCATTCACTTCAACAATCGTGCCTACATCCAATGCTGCAGGCTGTGGTGTTTCGATGTGGTTGCCATCAGAGGTGATACGCCAAGCGTGTTTCTCGTTTCCATGACGACTAATAAAATCGGTTCGGGAAACTGAAGCAATACTAGCTAAAGCTTCTCCACGAAAACCTAAACTCGCGACGTTCTCCAAATCATCCAATGAAGCAATCTTGCTAGTAGCATGTCTAGTTAAGGCTAGCGCCAAATCATCCAAAGGCACACCAACACCATTATCAGCCACACGTAGCTGTTTAACGCCGCCCTGCAAAAGCGACACATTGATGTCAGTACTGCCTGCATCCAAGCTATTTTCAAGCAGCTCTTTGAGTGCTGACGCTGGACGTTCAACCACCTCACCCGCAGCAATTTGGCTAATCAGCTGATTAGGGAGTAAACGTATTGCCGCCATTAATTAAGCTCAACCGTTTCTAAGTAATCAGGTACGCAAGTATTCCAATGCAATTCTTCTTCAATATGGTGACGCATCGCATCGGCAGCGATAGGTTCACCATGCGTAATAAACACGCGCTTTGGCTCCGATTCAAAACCGCGGAGCCAATCTAAAATCTCCAAATAATCCCCATGTGCAGAAAGGTTGGAGATTAGGGCCACTTCAGCATTCACTGGAATATATTCACCATGAATTTTGATGCTATCAACGCCGTTAATCATTGCAGCACCACGAGTGCCTGTAGCTTGGAAACCCGCAAATAAAATAGTGTTGTTGGGATTAGGTGCAAACGCCTTTAAGTGATGTACCACCCGCCCCCCAGATGCCATGCCGCTCGCCGCCAAGATAATCATCGGATGACGATTTTCATTGAGCGCTTTTGACTGCTCAACCGTATTGACCATGTGTGCCGTATGGAACATCGCCTCACATTCACTCGCGGACAATCGATGCTCACCGCGATGACGATTGAAAATCTCAGTCGCATCAATTGCCATTGGACTGTTCAGATAGACAGGCACATCAGGAATGCTACCTTTAACCTTGAGCAAGTGAATGTAATACAACAGCTCTTGCGCGCGGCCCACCGCAAACACAGGAATAATCACCTTGCCACCACGAGAGATTGTTCGATTAATCGTTGCTGCCAGTTTGATTTTGGGGTCGGTTTTATCGTGCTCACGGTCACCATAAGTTGATTCTAAAACCATATAATCGGCTTGCTTAATTTGCGCTGGGGGCTTCATCAATACGTCATGAGGCCGACCAATGTCGCCCGAGAACAAAATAGACGTTTTCGCATCATGAATACGCACAAACGCGGAGCCCAAAATGTGGCCATTAGGTGACATGCGCATGGTTACCCCGTCACCCAAAGCAATGTCTTTTTCAAACTCAACAGGCGCAAGCAAATCCAAGGCTTTAATTGCATCATCCTTGGTGTAAAGCGGCAATGCGGGACTGTGCTTAGAAAAGCCGTACTTATTCGCAAAGCGCGCCTCTTCCTCTTGAAGATGGGCTGAGTCCGGTAAGAGAATCTCGCATAAATCTCGTGTACCAAAGCTACAGTAAACCTTACCAGCAAAACCGTTTCGCACGAAAAGCGGCAAATAGCCAGTATGGTCAATATGGGCGTGGGTCAAAATCACCGCATCGACACTCGCAGGATCAATTGGCAATTGCGCCCAATTTTTGAGCCTTAGCTGCTTCAAGCCTTGAAATAAGCCGCAATCAATCAAGATACGCTTTCCACTTACCTCGAGTAGGTATTTAGACCCTGTAACCGTGCCTGTGGCACCTAAGAATGTGAGTTTCATATGGATGCCTTAAGTCTATTCAGTCGCCACTTTAGTTTTGGCTAAAGCGGGATTAGTAGAGAAATATTTTTTAACGCCAGCGATAATCGCCTCAACTAACTTTTCACGATAGCCGTCATCGTTTAGCCTGCGCTCCTCTTCTGGATTACTGATAAACGCTGTTTCCACCAAAATAGATGGGATGTCCGGTGATTTAAGCACAGCAAATCCAGCTTGCTCCACAGAGCCCTTGTGTAGCGTGTTTATTTCACCAATGCGCGTTAACACGGCTTTGCCCAGCTTCAAGCTGTCATTAATTGTGGCGGTTTGCGATAAGTCCAGCAAAGTGCGGGCTAAATTTGCATCTTTATTGTCCAAACTTACGCCACCAATTAAGTCAGACTCGTTTTCTTTCTTCGCCAAATAACGTGCTGAGGCGCTGGTCGCACCCTTTTCTGACAAAGCAAAAACAGAAGACCCACGGGCATCGGGACGCACAAAGGCATCGGCATGCACTGAGATAAATAGATCTGCCTGCATATTACGCGCTTTGACAACACGACCATGCAGGGGAATAAAGTAGTCGCCATCACGAGTTAAAATGCCACGCATGTTTGGCTCCGCATCAATACGCTCTTTAAGTTTTTTTGCGATACCAAGGGTGATGTCCTTTTCGTTAGATCCGCTAGCACCTTTTGCGCCAGGGTCTTCACCACCGTGTCCAGCATCAATCGCAATAGTAATTAATCGACCTGCTTTATTGCTAGCAGGCTTATTGGTAATTGGTTTATCGAGTGGTTTCTCAGCCACAGGCACTTCAGAGATGGGGGGCGCTTCTAATGTTTTGCTCTCAGCTTGTGCTGGCACTGTTGCTGCCAAGGGCTCAACAGGCCTCACTTCAACGGGCTTTTGCTCTGCGAATACGGATGAAGTCTCTGCAGGCTTATTCGCTTTATCAATGACGCTTAAAATTGGATCTTGTAATGGATAAACATCAAGCACGAGGCGGTGTTGATATTGCCCCGCTGGTTGCAACATAAAAATGTTCGGCTTAATGGGCATTTTTAAATCAATTACAACACGCACAACATTCGGCTTGAAATTAGCCACACGCACTTGCTTAATATAGGGATCATTAGGTGAGACAGCGTTTGCAAGTGATTTCAGATTGGCATTTAAATCCACGCCCTCTAAATCTAGCACCAAGCGATCAGGGTCTTTAAGCACCATCATTTTTTGGCTGATTTCACTCGAGGCCTCAATGGTGATGCGCGTATAGTCTGCTGCAGGCCACACGCGAGCGGCTGTGACGGTAGCAGCTGAGCCAGCGTCGGCGCAGCTAAGAGTTAAACAAGCTACTATTGAGATTCTAAAAAGCGTTCTAAACATTTCTTTCCTGCCGTTGTATTCGCAATTAAACGAGCGTTTCTACCCTCGCCCGCCAAGTCTAGACAAACATCAATATCCGCTTGAGGAATTAAGCTACCTGCTTTATCTGGCCATTCAATCAAGCAAACAGAATTTGGATTAAAGTAATCCCTGAAGCCCGCAGCATCCCATTCCTCTTCGTCCATAAATCGATACAAATCAAAATGATATAAATGTGAATTAACTTGATTAATCAGCACTTGATATGGCTCAACCAATGTGTAAGTAGGACTTTTCACCTTGCCTACAAAACCCAAGCCATACAACAAACCTCTCACCAAGGTCGTTTTGCCCGCCCCTAGATCTCCATGCAAATAGACGTTCATGCCAGCACAAAGTGTACGTGCAAAATCTGCACCTAGTTTAAGTGTCGCCTGTTCATCCGCTAGCTTAAGTGTAATATCATGTGCCATGTTTGACGAAACCAACAATCTAGAATCCCTTTCCAAGTCCATCAAAGGCTGGGGGAAAGCAATGGGATTTAGCCAAGTGGGTATTACAGATACCGATTTGGCAAGTGCTGAACCGCATTATCAAGCTTGGATAAAAAAAGGCTTTCATGGTGCTATGGATTATATGGCAAAACACGGCATTAAGCGCACTCAACCTGCCGAATTAGTTGCTGGCACGATGCGTGTTATTTCTGTGCGAATGGATTACCAGCCCCCACAGACTAAGGATGCAGAGCAAGTATTACAAGAAACTGAAAACGCTTTTATCTCCCGTTATGCCTTAGGTCGAGACTATCACAAGGTGCTGCGCAATCGTTTGCAAAAGTTATGTGACAAAATTCAATCCGAATTAACGACATATCAATTAGAAAGCTTTCAGTATCGCGTTTTTACCGACAGCGCACCTGTTCTAGAGGTTGCACTTGCCGAGAAGGCCGGGCTAGGTTGGCGCGGAAAACACACATTGCTACTTTCACGCGAGGCTGGATCTTGGTTCTTTTTGGGTGAAATCTATACTGATTTACCTCTCCCTATCGATACGCCGAGCGAAAACCATTGCGGCACTTGCACCAAATGTATTGATGTCTGCCCCACACAAGCCATTGTTGCGCCTTACGAAGTGGATGCAAGGCGCTGCGTTTCCTACCTAACCATCGAGCTTAAAACGAGCATTCCCGAAGAGTTCAGGCGACTGATTGGCAATCGCGTGTATGGCTGCGATGATTGCCAGCTCACCTGCCCCTGGAATCGCTTTGGAAAAATTACCCAGCAAGATGATTTTCACGTAAGACATGGCTTAGATGACATCACCCTCGTTGAGTTATTTAACTGGGACGAAGTAACATTTAAGGAAAAAATGGCTGGGAGTGCTATTTACCGGATAGGTCATGAACAATGGCTAAGAAATATAGCGGTAGGCTTAGGCAACGCACCAAGTTCACCCAAGATTGTGGCAGCACTTCAATCGCGTGCAAATGACTCTTCCAACCTTGTGCGTGAGCATGTGGCTTGGGCATTACAACAGCACAACATCACGGTATAATCCAGCGACTTATCATTAGAAAGTCTGATTTAATGACTTCAAGCCTATTTAAAAAGCTCAGCTACGCCCTATTTGCTGGACTTGCAATTTTCATCCTACTGACCTTTAAGCAATACGGCATCAGCAATGATGAACAAGTTCAGCATGTGTATGGACAGCTGTTACTCAAGTTTTACAGCTCAGGCTTTGCAGACCAATCAGCTTTTATCTACAAAAATCTATATTTATACGGCGGTTTCTTTGACTTAGTCGCCGCTTCATTAGAAAAAATCTTACCGATTTGGGTGTGGGACATTCGTCACCTACTCTCAGCGATCTTTGGATTAGCCGGCATTGTCGCCGTATACAAAATCACCTTAAAACTCGCTGGTGAGCGCGCTGCGTTTCTCGCAGCCTTATTGCTTGCGCTGACGGGCGCCTGGACTGGCGCAATGTTCACTCACACCAAAGATGTATCGTTTGGTGCATGCATGGCGTGGGCGCTTTATTACACAACACTTATCTCAGATAAGTTAGATCGCATTCCATTCAAATCGAGTGTACTACTAGGGATCGCGATTGGCTGTGCGATTGGCTTGCGCATTGGTGGTGCTTTTGCGGTCATCTATTTATTACTTCTTCTACTCATTGCGAGCTTCATTCAAACCACATCGATTAAAGAAAAAGTCGCTTTTTACAAGCGCGCGGTTTTAGGCTTATTGCCGGCGGGTGTTGTGGCTTTCTTACTCATGGCTTTATTTTGGCCTTGGGCACTGATGGGTGCAAACCATATTCTGATTGCTGCAAAATCTTTCTCACATTTCGCATTCAACATGAACACTATCGTCGATGGGACTTTTATTAGCATCGGTGAGGTTCCTAGAACCTACTTGCTTGAGTATTTAGCAATCAGATTGCCTGAAGTTTTTTTAATTGGCGTACTCAGCATGGTCATCATTTTATTGCTAACCATGCCGCGGAGCTTTAAGCAGAACAAAGGCTTTTTTAAAAACAAGCTCCCAGAAATATCGCTCGCCATCTCGATTTTATTCCCATTGCTATTTGTACTCTATGACAAACCAGCCTTGTATAACGGTGTTCGTCACTTCACCTTTATTATCCCGCCGCTTGCGGTCTTAGCGGGAATGGGCTTATCGCAAGCTTGGGATAAGCTTGCATCACATCCCAAATGGCAGCTTGGTTTTGTATTATTAAGCACAGCTTTAGCGCTTAATACGGCTTACATTTTATTTGAACTACGTCCTTACGAATACATCTATTACAATCACTTTGCTGGCAAAAACCTCAAGCAAGCTGAACATAAATGGGAAGCAGATTACTGGTCTAGCAGCCTAATTGATGCGACGAAAATGCTAGAAAACTATTTAGATGTGGAGCAAAAGAACTGGCCGCCAGAACACCAAGGTCCCTACTACGTAGCTGTGTGCGCTGAAGCCTTCCAAGGTCGCGCATATCTGGATGATCGCTTCAACATCACCGAAAATTGGGTGCGTGCAGACTTTTTTATTTCAAGCACGCACATGAACTGCGATAAAGTATTAAAAGGTAATATCATCGGCACTGTCGAGCGCTTGGGTGCGCCTTTGGCCGTAGTGAAAGATCGCCGGAACTTACTGGGCGAGGATAGACGCCCACACGCAGCGCCTCAAGATTAATACTAAAGAACGGAACCTCCGTGAATAATAGAACCAACGCCAATCCTCACATCACCATCATCGTGCCAGCCTTTAACGAGGCGGCGGCGATTGCGCACACGGTTAACCATATCGCGCAGCATCTCAAGGCGCTAAGCCGCGATTGGGATATTTTAGTGATTGATGATGGCAGCCGTGACAACACTTCAGATGTTGTGCGTAATTTAGACAAAGATTTGAACACAAGCTTGGTGCGTTTTTCCCGTAATTTTGGTAAAGAATATGCCATAACGGCAGGCCTAGAACACGCCGAAGGGGATCTCGTTATTTGTATGGATGCTGACGGTCAACACTCAGCCGAGTTATTGGGTGAAATGTTAGCTAAGTGGCGCGAGGGCTACGACATGGTCTATGCCGTGCGCCAAGACAGAAATGTAGAGTCTGCATTCAAACGCTTTGGATCTCGCCTCTTTTATCGCGCCATGAGCCTTGGTGGACAAATCAATATTCCTCGTGATGCTGGTGACTTCCGCCTCATGGACAGGCAAGTCGTCAATGCGCTATTGTCCCTGCCTGAGCGTAACCGTTTTATGAAGGGCATCTATGCTTGGGTGGGATATAAGTCGATTGGCATTCCTTACTTCCCTTTAGACCGCACGCACGGCGAAAGCACCTTCTCAAAATTGAAACTCGCACAACTTGCTTGGACGGGTGTGACAAGCTTTTCAGTAATGCCTCTTCGTTTAGCAAGCGGCGTTGGTGCGGGGTTAGCTTTTCTTTCTTTCATCTATGGCGTCTGGGTAGTCATCGATAAAATGTTTTTCAGCGAATCTATTCCTGGTTGGCCAACCGTGGTGGCAAGCATGATGTTCTTTGCAGGGGTTCAACTTCTATTCATTGGTATTTTAGGCGAGTATTTAGCGCGTGTTTACGACGAAGTTAAAGGCCGCCCTTCCTACATCGTAGCTGAAGTAAGCAAGCCTGCTTCAAAAAGCCCATCACAATCTAAATCAACAAAACCAAAAGCTGTCAAACCTGCTGAAAAAGACTTACTGGGTTAATGTCACAAGGGCACTCACAATCCGCTTCATGGTTTGCTATCGTTGGGGCACTGGCTGCGCTAACACATTACGTTACCGCAGTTGGTTTTGAGTATAGCGCGCTACTGACTGCATCACATTCCAATATTGCAGGGTTTGTGGCCGCATTTCCGGTGAGTTATTTTGGACATCGAAAGTTCAGTTTCGCGGGCCAAGATGCAAGCCACTTTCAATCTTTACCGCGCTTCCTCTCAGTCGCAGTCCTTGGGTTTTTAGCTAATCAAACGTTAGTCCTGAATGCACTTCAATATACAAAACTACCATTTTGGTTTGCATTGGGCTTGGTAATGGTCGTCGTTGCCGTTAGCACATATCTATTGAGTAAGTTTTGGGCTTTCAAGGGTAAGCGATGAAGTTGATTTTGTGTGCAGATGACTTTGGACAAAGCGAGGCTATTGATCAAGGCATTATCAATCTCATCAAAAAGAATCGTTTAAGCGCCACTTCTTGTATGACGCTCAGCCCTCGCTGGCCAGACGCAGCAAAGAAACTCACACCTAGCATCAGGGAAAAAGCGAGCCTAGGCTTACACCTAGACTTCACGCATTTTGGTGAAGCGACATCGCATCCCAAATTAGTCCTACTAAGTCTGGCTCGTCAACTTTCAAAAAAACACATTAAGCAAAGCATTCATCATCAGCTAGATGCTTTTGAAGCTTCGCTAGGCGTTCCTCCAGAGTATATTGATGGGCATCAGCATGTGCACCAATTGCCACAAATTAGAGATGCGTTACTCGAAGTCTTGATAGCGCGTTACCCCAAACAATTACCCTGGGTAAGAATTGCAAAACCACCAATCGCCGATGGTCTTAAAGGCCTGATTATTCGAGCCTTAGGCGCAAATACGCTCGAAAAGAATGCCAAAAAATTAGGGTTTGTTTGCTCGGGAAGTTTGCTAGGCGCTTACGGCTTTAATGGTTCAAGCGAAGCGTACATTCAACGCTTTAAAGATTGGTTAAAAGAAGTCGGGAGCAATGGATCGACGCCGGTTTTAATGTGTCATCCAGCAATTGACGATGGTCAGAATAATGATGACGTCATTTACCAAGCGAGAGTGAGAGAGTATTGGGCATTGGCGAGTGATGAACTCGCTAATGATTTAAAGCGCTTTAGTTTGGTGAGAGGCCCAGCCGATTAACTTTGCCCAGGTGCTACTAGCTTTGTGCTGGCACAACTGCAGGTAGTTTTTTAATTTTGTTACTTAATTTAACCATTTTGGTTGGTTTTTTCATCACGCAATATTCAGAACCATAATCGCCACCATTTTCATCTGGCTCGTAATAATGATTGGTATAAGCCCAACGAGTATTTGAGATTCGTTGAATATCGGCGATACCAGTACTATATTCGGCATTACGTCCATCGGTAATGTTAAAAGTCATCGCCAACTTGTATCCGTTGGCAATCGCCTGGCCTTTATATACAAGTGCGTTTTCTGTTTCAGTATTAAAGTCATACATACCAAAACTGCCATGACTACTTATACGGTTAAGCTTAAGTGTGGCGGTTACTTCATACTCACCCACTTTATTATTCGTACCTTTACACAAATAAACACCACTAAAGTTTGATCCAATAAACTGCTCTTTAGCTTCAGCAACACTAACATTCAAGCCAATGGACAACAAAACAACTAAAGACAGTTTTTTCATGCGATTTTCTTAGAGGGATTTAACAAAGTAACTATTGTAGCGTGATGCAAGCCTACGTAGTAGATGAACTGTATTTCTTTTGATAATTTATGTTTTTCTTTTGTTTTTGAGGGTGGCGTAGATTATCATAAGCGCTTCGCCAGCGATCTAAAAGCTACGCTTTGAATTGATGCCGCTGACGCCCTATTCTCAGGATTTTATGACGACATCAAGTCACCAACCGACATCAAGGTCTATTTGGCGTTACAGCGCCTTTAATCTCATGCTATTGTCGTTGCTTTCAGCATGGCTATGGCAACAAAATCAACCGATCGCGCTACCGGTGCCAACCATTCCATCTGATGGTAAGTTGCAATGTGTTTCTTACTCGCCTTATTACAACAAAGGTCAAACACCACTCAACATTAATACCATCATTAGCCATGACCAGATTGACCGTGACTTAGCCAAACTATCAACACAATTTGATTGCGTGCGCATCTACTCAGTTGGACAAGGTTTAGATTACGTGCCCGAAGCCGCGTCCAAGCTTGGGATGAAGGTCTATGTCGGCGCATGGATAGGCTGGATTAAAAAGCTCAATGAAAAAGAGTTGAAGCTCGCGATATCCGTGGCGAACAAATACCCTGACACTGTAAAAGCCCTTGTCATCGGCAACGAGGTCCTGTTGCGCGGGGAACAATCAGAATCCGCCATGAAAACCTACATTGAGCGCGCAAAAGCTGCTACCAATGTGCCTGTTACCTATGCCGACGTTTGGGAGTTTTGGCGCAAGCACCCTGCGCTTGAAGGCTCTGTCGATTTTGTCACCGTTCATATCTTGCCTTATTGGGAAGATGATCCTCAGCCTATCGAGCGTGCTGTTGAGCACACACAAAATGTGATGAATTTATTGGCCAGCACGTTCAAAAAACCTATTCTTATTGGCGAAACTGGTTGGCCTTCAGCAGGTAGACAAAGGGAAGGTTCTCAACCCAGCCTAATCAACCAAGCTTTATATATGCGTAGCTTTTTGAAGGTTGCCGATGAAAAGCATTGGAATTACAACTTAATCGAAGCGGTTGATCAGCCTTGGAAGCGAGGCCTTGAGGGTACTGTTGGCGGTTATTGGGGTATTTTCAACACAGACTTACAAGCCAAATTCTCTTTTACCGACGACATCGCAGAAAGACATGATGGCAAAAAAGCGATCTATGCAGGCCTTATCGGCGCTCTACTACTATTGGTTTGGTCACTAGCCCTTAATATCCGTGCCAAAAACTCATTGGTCAGCATGACGCTTCTTGGTGGGCTCGCTGGGGTTTCAACTTTGATACAAGTTGAGTACCTTATCACGGCATGCCGCGTTCAAAGTGAATGGTTGGCGCTTGGTGGCCTTTGTGCGCTAGGTCTCATCAGCTTACTTAGCCTGCCCGCCTATGTATTTAAAGCCAACCAAACGGCAAAGCGAATCATCCAGATCACTTTACTGGTCATTTTGCTAGCGGCATTTAGTGCCAATTACTTACTAATGACTGATGGTCGTTACCGCGACTTTGCAATCAGCTTATATGCATTACCTGTTATTCAGCTATCTATTGGCTTAATGATACTCAAACAAAACCTCAAAACTCGCTTTTCGGCTTATCGGCTTTTAGGTATCTTACTCACAGTCAGTGCTGCATTTTGCTTATATAAAGAGCCTAGCAATGTTTTAGCCATGTTCTGGCTTGCACTTTGCGCACTCGTTGCTTGGGCCAACTGGCCAATCAAGCGCACCCCCTCCATTTAATTTATTAAGAAAACCCACACCGTTCATGCCTCCATTTTTCAATCGTTATATCAAACCCTTATTTTTCGCGAGTTTGATTGCGCTTATTCATTTTGGGATTTGGAGCGTTTCAAATCGCGCTCTGCCTGCGATGAATGCACCTCCTATCGTCAATGGCTTTGCTTATAGTGGATTCCAAGAAAACCAAAGCCCACTAGAAAAAGAATACCCAAGCACGGCAGAATTGGTGCAAGACTTAAAAATACTCAGACCACTCACCAATCGCATTCGTATATACGGCGCGCTAGAAAACAGTGAAGTCACTGCGCTAGCGTCTAATTTAGGCTTTGAAGTTACTGCTGGCGCTTGGATTAGTGGCGATCTAAACGCTAATCGCCGCGAAGTGGATGCTTTAAAAGAAAAAATCAAAAACTACCCACATATTGAACGTGCAATCGTTGGCAACGAGTCTTTGTTGCGCAACGACTTGCCTGCTGAAGAGCTCTTTAGCTACTTAGATGAAGTCAGAAAGTCGTCGAAACTGCCAATCTCTACAGCTGAGCCTTGGCACGTATGGCTTAAGAACCCAGACCTTGTTAAACACGTTGATTACATCGCTGTGCATTTACTACCCTACCACGAAGGCGTACCGGTCGACAAAGCTGTGGATTATGCCTTACAGCGCTATGACGAGCTCATGGAGGCTTATCCACGTAAAAAAATCGTCATCACTGAAATTGGCTGGCCTAGCCACGGCCCTACTTTAGGTGCGGCTGTTGCTTCAGATGTCAATCAAGCAAGATTCGTACGTGAGTTTTTAGCGAAGACCGCACACAAAAATTATGACTATTTCCTGATGGAAGCATTTGACCAACCTTGGAAGCAAAAGCTTGAAGGCTGGGCCGGTGCTTATTGGGGCATGTTTGATGCAGAGCGTAATGAAAAATATTCATTACAAGGTGCCGTCGCGAAAGATGACCGCTGGGAAGAAAAAGCTTTGTGGGCAAGCTTGCTAGGCTTCTTCCCTATCCTATTTATTGCTTATCGCTTTAGGCATTGGGGGCTAGGCGGTCGTTTCTCGATGGCGATATTACTTCAAGCATGCATTACCACATTAGTGGTTGCTTGGAATCTGCCGGGCGACTACTACTATACCTTGCGTGATTTTGTCGTGCTTATTGCTCTGATTATTGGCATGGGACTCACCTCTGCCGTACTGATGATTTACGGTGTTGAATTTAGTGAGGTCATGTTCAAGGGTAAATGGAACCGTGCTTACAAGCGTGCAAAGCCAGTGCCTGCTGACCAAGAGCTTTTTGTATCGGTGCATCTAGCTTGTTATAACGAACCTCCTGAAATGGTGATCACCACGATTGAAAGCTTGGCTAAGCTTAATTACACCAACTTTGAAGTGATTGTGGTCGACAACAACACCAAAGACGAAGCTAAATGGAAACCGCTAGAAGCTTATATGGCCAAGATGCCTGACAATTTCCGTTTCTTCCATTTGCCACAATGGCCAGGCTTCAAAGCAGGCGCATTAAACTTTGCGCTCGACCAAACCAACCCCAAAGCACAAGTCGTTGGTGTGGTAGATGCGGACTATGAAGTCACACCAGATTGGCTATCCGATCTAGTTCCGCATTTTGCAGACACTAAAGTGGCGGTCGTACAAGCGCCCCAAGCTCACCGCGACTGGGAAAATAACTTCTTCCGCCGCATGAGTAATTGGGAGTTTGAAGGCTTTTTCCGCATCGGCATGCATCACCGCCATGAACGCAATGCATTAATTCAACACGGCACCATGACGCTTGTTCGTCACAAACCCCTCGTTGATTTCGGCAAATGGTCTGAATGGTGCATTTGTGAGGATACAGAGCTAGGCTTACGTTTATTAGAAAACGGCTACGAGCTTCGCTACATCGATGATACATTCGGTCGTGGCCTCACCCCTTCAGACTTCAAAGCATTGAAGTCTCAGCGCTTCCGCTGGGCTTTTGGGGCCATGCAAATCCTGAAACATCACTTACCAAAATTAATTGGCGATTCGACGCTGACGTTTGGTCAACGCTATCACTTCTTAACGGGTTGGTTTGGCTGGCTGGGCGATGCATTACAACTTATTTTCACGATAGGCTCTATTGCTTGGACAGTCGCGATGCTGGCATTCCCAACCGCATTCAGCTTACCTGTCACGATTATGATTACGCCGATCTTGTGCTTCTTAGCGATCAAAGCAGCGCTTGGGCCTGTGCTATATCGCAAGACCATGAACTGCAGCTGGAAAGATATTTTTGGTGCCTCTCTGGCAAGCTTAGGCTTATCTCATGCGATTGCACGCGGTGTGATGATGGGTATTATCAAGAAAGATGGCGTATTTAAAGTCACCGCAAAAGGCAAAGTAAAAATCAACAAACTTCAAATACTCAGTCCAATTATTGAAGAAGTGACCCTACTTGTCTTGTTGATTATTTGCAGTCTTGCAATGCTGATTACGCGCGGTTTTACGAATATCGACGCAGAGCTATGGGTCACAATGCTCACGCTGCAATCTTTACCTTATGCAAGCGCACTCGCCTGTCAGATTATTGCGCAGCGCCCTGACCAACCGATTAAATAATTAAGAGACTTGGGCTTCTGAAACAGACAACAAAGCGGCGCCTACAATGCCAGCTTTGTCGCCTGTAGAGGAAGTTTCGATTTGAACGCGACCACGCAAAACTGGGATAAGGTCAGTGTTTAATTGTTGATCAAAAACTTCCTCCATCAACGACCAAGCACGACTAACCCCTCCGCCAATCACCACGCGCTTCACATCCACCACTTTTAGAATATGCGCCAAACTCTGCGCTAAAGCTTTTGCGGCTATTTCATAAGCTTGTTTGGCATGGCTGTTACCTTGGGTTGCCAGTTTGGCAATCTCATGTGCGGTTAAATGAGCCCCTGCTAACTCTTGATAGTTTTTGCTAATGCCGGTGGCAGAAGCATATTGTTCAAGACAGCCATGATTACCACAACCGCACAAACGTCCGTTAGGGCTTGTAATGATATGACCCACTTCCATTGCATAGCCATGCTCACCCACCACAGGATTCCCAGCTTGAATTAACCCACCGCCAACGCCAGTGCCAAGCCCCACATAAATCAAGCCTTCGCTTAGTGGAACTTTCATTAACTGGTACTCACCGAAAGCTGCAGCCAATGCATCATTCTCAACAACCACTGGCCTCTTAATCTTCGTAGACAAATCACCTGCCAAATCAACATTCAGCAGGCCTGGTAAGTTGGGAGATTGCGCAACATGGCCATTATGAGGATCGATAAAACCTGGAAAACCAATACCAATCGAAGTGACCTCTGGATATGTGAGTAAAACTTCATTTAAGACTTCACTGATAGAAGCGATAATGGAACGCCAAGCAGTGCTTGGGTCATGAGCACCACAGATGCCAGAAAAGTCTGCGTGGCAACGATGCTCGTGAATGATTGACAGCCCATCAACCACACCAACACGTAGGTTAGTCCCGCCAATGTCAACGCCAATACGCAAGGTCATTGCTAGCCTCTTATCGCCAAGGGGTTGCGTTTATTCTGCAAGACTAAATATTCTAAGGCTTCTGCCAGGCCATCTTTAAGCTGCACCCAATCAAAGCGCCATTGCCAATTACCTTCTATGGTGCCTGGCGTGTTCATACGATGCTCACTTCCAAGCTTCAGAATATCTTGCATTGGGATAATGGCGAGCGTGGCGTTGGATGAGAGTGCCATTTGGATCAACACTAGCGGCATATCAATCACATCATGTTCAACATAACCATGCTCAGTTAAATAACGATGAAAAATTTCTCTTTGATGATCGTTCAAGTTCTCATACCAGCCTAAGCTGGTATCGTTATCATGTGTGCCAGTGTAAACGACACTATTCTCAGTAATTTTTTCAGGTAAATAAGGATTCTCAGCACTGCCATCAAAAGCAAATTGTAAAATCTTCATGCCAGGCAAATCGAACTTTTCGCGTAACGCATTGACTTCATCAGTAATAATACCTAAATCTTCAGCCACCAAGGTAATGAGCGGTAAATGCTTGGTAATCGCATCTAGCAAAGCCTCGCCAGGTGCCAAAACCCATTCGCCATTCATCGCTGTTGGCGCATCCGCAGGAATCTCCCATGCCGCTTGAAGGCCTCTAAAGTGATCGATGCGCACCATGTCGAACAAAGCATTTTGAGTGCGCATGCGGGCAAGCCACCATTTAAATCCATCCGCCTGCATCGCCGGCCAGTTGTAATGCGGGTTCCCCCAGTGCTGACCGGTTTCCGAAAAGTAATCAGGCGGAACGCCAGCCACAACGGTCATATTCAAATCGGCATCTAATTTAAACATGTCAGGTTGCGCCCATACATCAGCGCTGTCATAGGAAATGAAAATTGGAATATCACCAAACAAAGCAATATGGCGACTGTTTGCGTATTCTTTTAAAGCATGCCATTGCTCAAAAAAAAGGAACTGCTTAAATCGCTCCAACTCAACAGCATCTGCAAACTCATGTTGTGCCTGCTTGATTGCTTCCAGCTGACGCAATTTCAAAGCGCTTGGCCAATCACACCAAGAAACATGTTGATAATAGTGACGTAATGCAATAAACAAAGCAAAGTCATCCAGCCAATGGGCTTGTTGCTTAGTGAAGCGTTCAAAACTAGCTTGAGCCTGAGGAATGTTAAGACGATTAAAATTAGTAAAAGCCATTGCGAGCAATACGGACTTATCCTCACTCGCGTCCAAGTCATTTTCTGACAACCAACCCTGTTGTTTCAACACATCTAAACTAATTAAATCTAGATTACCTGCATGTGCAGATAAGCATTGGTAAGGTGATCCATCAGCATGTGGCATATTAAGTGGCAAAGTTTGCCATACCGTTGCGCCAATACTCGATAAAAAATCAACGAACTTGAATGCATCTTGCCCCAAGTCAGCCTTGGGCAAAGAGGTAATGTGCAATAAAACGCCAGCGCGCCTTTGCTTTAACACCTGTGCAATATAGGCCAAATCACTCGCCTTCTTGACCGCGACGCATCGTACCCCCAACAGCAGGATCACCACCGCCAAGACTAATCGGATGACTGAGTGCTTGTGGTGCGGGCAGCTTTAACAAACGATACAAATTGCTTAGGTTGCGGCGATACAGCCGATCAAAACTATCCACACTCACGGATGAGTTGTAGTCACCAAACCACCAAAACCAATCAGAGCCCTCACAAATAGACAATTGATGCTCACACGCCTTCATCTCATTAGCATTTAATAAGCCTGACTGCATCACTTCATCGTATTTTTTCTTGGCATCACACAACAAATCCCAACCTAGATTTTTATCCGGTGAACCTATCCATGTACTAAAACTGCCATAGACCCAACTACCCGCTGCGATTTGAGGAAGTGGCGTTAATGGCTTATTCATCGAGGCCACAATATCGCTAAAGGTGGTCATTTCAATATCTTGATGCGCTGACAATGCTTCGTATAACTCACTCAAAAAGTAAAACGCGTTATAGGGATAATATTCCCACGCATTCTCACCATCGAGAATGACGCTCACAACACGACTATCGCCACTTTTATTATTTACATGAATTTCTTCCAAAGCGCTTATGAAGTCAATCACGGCCTCGCTTGCGTGCAGTTTAGAATACTCAAAGCCAATCTTGTCAGACAGGTTGTCATCTCTAAAAAAGCACACAATGTCATTGGCGCCATCGGATACTAGGTAAGGCTGATACAAATAGTCGCTACGACTTGGAATAGCGCCTGACTCTGAAGACTTGTATAGGCTATTGGCCAACACACCCTCGCCCGTCGCTGCCCATTTCACACCCTGCTCCGCCATTAGTAGCAATCCAGCTTGCGAAACCGCACCCTCAGCTGGCCACATACCAACAGGCGCCTGATCAAAACGTTTCTGATGCGTGGCTTGAGCTGATTGAATATGGGCTTTAGCTCTCAAACGCCCGCCAGGATAAGTTTGGCATGAAGGCAAAGGCGCAAATGGCATAGCATCGCGTGTAGATTTAAAATCCAAGAGCAGCGGCAAAATAGGATGGTAATGCGGCGTAGTCGAAATTTCGATTTGACCTGTGCTTTGTAGCTTCTTATAACGCGGGATTAATTCACTCATTAATTCACCAATTAAAGAAAACAAACCATGCCTTTCTTCAACGCTAAATTGGCTACCCTTTTTCATCAAAGCTTGCACAAAGGTATTGTTGCGGCGAATACTTTCACCCGTCCAAGCCAGATGGTACCAAACCAACAAGTCAGCCATATATTGGCCTGACAAATAATTTGAAGCTGTAGATCCTTGTACGCGTAAGGCATTATAGATATTCAACAAACGCTGATAATGCGCAAAAGGCTCAAGCATTTTTTCATGATGGCTTTTAAAACAGCTATCAACGATTAAACAACGCTCTTCTTTTGATAGATATTCGAGATTGTCACGCACTAACAAAGCTAACAAAGGATCACGAACATGGCTTGTTTTGAATTGATCTACATAGTCTTCAAGTTGATCTAATAAAACAGGCACAAAATTAAATGTCACACGCGCCTTGGGGTTAGTTTCCAAGTGATAAGCCATGTCGGTGTAATCTTTCATGGCATGGAGGTAAGTCCAAGGCAAAACATATTGCCCTGTAATGGTATCCCGATAATCGGGTTGGTGCATGTGCCAATAAAGATTAAGGTAAAGCTTAGGTTGCACCGCTGACATTATTGCCCTTTTTGTGACTAAAATTATCTAACTCGATGGGTCGGCGCGCCAAGCATGGCAGCTGTCACCAAAGTAATTCCTTTTTCTGATACATGGAATCGCTTGCTATCCAACGCCAAATCAAAACCAATTTCCATCCCATCTGGAATCGTTGTACCCTTATCAATGACTACGCGTTTAAGCTTTACATTTCGACCAATCTCAACTTGAGGCAAGATAACCGAGTCCTCAATCGAACTAAAACTGTGCACACGCACATCTGAAAAAAGTACAGATTGATTAATTGTTGAGCCACTAATAATGCACCCGCCAGATACCAAAGAATCTGTCGCTGCGCCGCATCTATCTTTGTTGTTGAACACAAACTTAGCTGGCGGCAATTGTTCTTGATACGTCCAAATCGGCCAATCACTGTCATACAAATTGAGCTCTGGCGTGACCTTAGTCAACTCCATATTCGCCTCCCAATAAGCATCTACTGTTCCAACATCACGCCAGTAGTAAACGCCTTGGTCGCTCCCACCTACACAGCTATCGGTAAATCGGTGCGCATAAACACGATACTTTTTAATAATTTCAGGAATAATGTTTTTACCAAAATCATGTTCAGATTTCGGATCATCAGCATCTCGAATTAACTGTTCATACAAAAAAGCGGCTGAAAAAACATAAATCCCCATACTTGCGAAAGCTTGGGTTGGATCACTTGGAAGCGCGTCAGGATGTTCGGGCTTCTCTTTAAAATCAACAACCCTATCCTCCTCATTCACCGCAATCACACCAAAAGCCTTAGCATCTTCAATCGGCACATTGATACAAGCAACTGTCATATCCGCTTTGTTACGCACATGTGACGCCAACATTTGCCCATAGTCCATCTTGTAGATATGGTCCCCAGCAAGGATCAATACATATTCAGCGCCGATATTGCGAATAATGTCTAAGTTCTGAAACACGGCATCCGCGGTCCCTTTGTACCAGTCTTCAGCCACACGTTGTTGTGCTGGCCAGATTTCAACGAATTCATTGAACTCGCCGCGCAAGAAGCCCCAACCACGCTGAACATGCTGAATCAAGCTATGAGATTTGTACTGGGTCGCAACCCCTACTCGACGAATGCCTGAGTTAATACAATTGGATAAAGGAAAATCAATAATGCGAAACTTGCCTCCAAAGGGCACCGCAGGCTTTGCTCTAAGGTCTGTTAAGTCTTTCAAGCGACTGCCACGGCCTCCTGCCAATATCAGCGCAACAGTATTTTTAGTGAGGTTACTTACAAAACGTGGTGACGACATCTCTTGCTGCATGATTCCGCTCCTGACTTATCGTTTTTTTCACACTTGACATTAAGGCTCACTAGCCCCTAAATATCATTCACATGTCATGTGCTTAATTGCGGTATATTGTTTCTCCTGAGGCCATTATAGGCACGTTAGTCAGCCATAATCTAGTAGAATCATCAGGCTTTCTTGAAAATTTTTTAGAAAAATACTTTGTCAAAAATAACTAAAAACAGCCAAATTAATTTGATTCTTGATGCAACACATCATGATCCTTTTTCATTTTTGGGGCTTCATCAAGAAAAATTAGAAAAAAGTGATTTAGAAACATATGCTTTTAGATGCTTTATTCCATCTACGACAGGGGTAGAGGTTGATACAGTTGATGGTTGGAAGGCACTAGAAAAAACCCACGATCACGGTTTTTTTGAATGGCAAGGCAGTCAAAAAATAAATTCGCCATGCAGAATTAAAATTCATCAAAATGAACATATTGTAGAAACTTACGATGTTTATTCATTTGCCCCAATGATTACCAGTGACGAATTACATTTATTCGGCGAAGGTAACTTAAAGCAAGCATACAAAACACTCGGCGCGCAGCTTTGCAAACATCAAGGTGTTGATGGTGTGCGTTTCGCAGTATGGGCGCCTAATGCGGAACGCGTAAGCGTTATTGGCACGTTCAACCAATGGGATGGTCGCGTTCACCCGATGCGTGTTCACGGATCAAGCGGTATATGGGAAATATTCATCCCAGGCCTTGAAGCGGATGCACTCTATAAATTTGAAATCCGCAAACGCCATACAGGCAACATTTTAGTCAAAACAGACCCTTATGGATTTTGTTTTGAACCACGCCCAGGATCAGCGGCTAAAGTCAGCTCGCTCAATTCGTACCAATGGCAAGATCAATCCTGGCTCAAACAGCGTGCAGAATCAGAGTGGTTAAATGCACCATTTAACTGCTATGAAGCGCATTTGGGTTCTTGGCGTCGTGATGCACAAGGCCATTTTCTCAATTACCGCGAGCTAGCCACCCAACTCATCAGCTACGTAAAAGAGATGGGCTACACGCATATCGAGCTCATGCCTGTTTCTGAACATCCTTTGAATGAATCTTGGGGCTACCAAACCACAGGTTATTTTGGCGTCACCAATCGTTACGGCTCGCCAGACGACTTCAGATTTTTTGTGGATACATGCCACGCAGCCAATATTGGCGTAATTTTAGATTGGGTGCCTGGCCACTTCCCTAAAGATGATTGGGCGCTGGCACGCTTTGATGGAACGGCTTTGTATGAACATGAAGACCCACGACTTGGTGAACACCAAGACTGGGGAACGTATATTTTTAATTACGGGCGCAATGAAGTCCGCAACTTTTTAATCTCCAACGCCCATTACTGGCTCAATGAGTTCCATATTGATGGGTTACGAGTTGATGCAGTCGCCTCGATGCTTTATCTAGATTACTCACGTAAAGCAGATGAATGGCTACCCAATAAATTTGGTGGTCGCGAGAATCTAGATGCGATTGAGTTCTTAAAGCAACTCAATACGATGGTACATGAAGAGTTTGCCGGCGCATTAACCATCGCCGAAGAGTCAACCTCATGGCCAATGGTTTCACGCCCTGTTTACCTTGGTGGATTAGGCTTCTCCATGAAATGGAATATGGGCTGGATGAACGACACCCTCGCCTACTTCGAAAATGACCCTGTCCATCGTCGTTACCATCACAACAAGCTCACCTTTGGCCAGCTATATGCTTACAGTGAGAACTTTGTTCTTCCCTTCTCACATGATGAAGTGGTACACGGCAAACACTCATTGCTAGACAAGATGCCAGGCGATGCTTGGCAAAAGTTTGCTAACTTACGTGTATTAATTACCCATCAAATGTGTAGCCCTGGCAAAAAGCTTAATTTTATGGGTAATGAATTTGGGCAAGGGCGCGAGTGGAATGTCAACGCAAGCTTAGACTGGCACTTACTAGACGCTCATTGGCATCAAGGAATCAAGCTTGCAAACCACGACCTTAATCATTTATATGCAGACTTATCTGCACTTCATGATTTAGATTTCCAGATGCAAGGCTTTGATTGGATAGACTGCCAAGATGCTGATCAGTCATTGTTAAGCTACATCCGCCGCGCACGCGATGGCAGTTTTGTATTAATATTACTGAACTTTACGCCTGTACCAAGGGAAAACTACCGTTTAGGCGTACCTCAAGCTGGTGAATATGCAGAAATTTTCAATAGTGATGCTGCGTGCTATGGCGGTAGCAATACTGGCAATGGGACAGCGATAAAAACCGAACAAATCAGTTGGATGGGCCATGGGCAATCCATCCAAATTACAGTGCCACCACTTAGTGGTGTAATTTTACAAATCAAATAAGCCTAAATAAATTATAATATTGCAAAATCAACCGAATAATAAAGCATGACTAATCCAACTAATTCGCCAGCATGGCAAACACTTAACGAGCACTTTAAAGAAATCTTTCCTTTGCAGATGCGTGATATGTTTGCAGAAGACCCTCAAAGATTTAATAATTTCTCATTAAAATTCAATGACTTTTTATTAGACTACTCCAAACAGCGCGTCTCTAAAAAGACGATGGATTTACTCATCAGCTTGGCACGTCAGAGCGAAATTGAAGCTTGGCGCGAAAAAATGTTCTCTGGTGAAAAGATTAACTTCACTGAAAACCGTGCAGTTTTACACACAGCACTTCGCAACCGAAGCAATAAACCTGTATTAGTAGATGGCAAAGACGTAATGCCAGAGATTAATCGCGTTTTAGCACAAATGCGTAAATTCAGTGATAGCGTTCGTCATGGCCAATGGCTTGGTTACACAGGCAAACGCATTACTGACATCGTTAACATTGGCATTGGTGGCTCGGATCTTGGTCCTGTGATGGTGTGCACTGCACTCAAAGCTTATGCACAAAAAGACCTCAACGTACATTTCGTATCAAACATTGATGGCACACACTTGGCGCAAGCGTTAGAAGTCTGCAATCCTGAAACGACATTATTCATCGTTGCATCAAAAACGTTCACTACGCAAGAAACAATGACCAATGCTCGCTCTGCCCGTGCTTGGTTCTTAAAATCAGCTAAAGACCATGCGCACATTGCTAAGCACTTCGTCGCGCTTTCAACAAACGCAATGGCAGTGCAAGAATTTGGTATTGATCCATCCAATATGTTCGAGTTTTGGGACTGGGTGGGTGGCCGTTATTCATTATGGTCAGCGATTGGCTTATCAATAGCCTTGTATGTAGGCATGGATAATTTCGAAGCACTACTAGAAGGCGCGCATGAAATGGACAACCATTTCAGAACTGCCCCTTTAGAAAAGAATATGCCAGTGATTTTGGCGATGTTAGGCGTTTGGTATAACAACTTCTTTGAAGCCGAAACACAGGCCATTTTACCCTACGACCAAGGCCTATCAAGATTTCCAGCCTATTTGCAACAAGGCGACATGGAGAGCAACGGTAAGTTTGTTAATCGTAGCGGCGAGCGAATCACTTACAGCACAGGGCCAATTATCTGGGGGGAAGCTGGTACCAACGGTCAACATGCTTTTTATCAGCTGATTCATCAAGGCAACAAGCTAATCCCTTGTGACTTCTTAGTGCCACTCCGCAGCCAATATAAAATTGGTGAAAATGGCAATGAGCATCACAAGATCTTAGTGTCTAACATCTTTGCGCAAACCAAAGCCCTCATGCAAGGCAAGACAGCCAAAGAAGTGAAAGCTGAGCTAGAGGAGCAAGGCTTAGATCATCACCTCATTATGGAGCTCATGCCACATCGCGTATTTGGTGGTAATCGCCCTACCAATACCATTTTGATTGATGAACTCACACCTAAAGCATTAGGTAAGCTGATTGCGCTTTATGAGCATAAAATTTTTGTACAAGGCATCATCTGGAATATCAACTCTTTCGATCAATGGGGTGTTGAGTTTGGTAAACAAATTGCACAAAAGATTTTGCCGCAACTATCAAGCGCCAATAAAATCACCGACCATGATGGCTCAACCAACAGTTTAATTAATTACTTTAAAGAAAAAACGCAGCATTAAGAAATGTAAAGATTGCGCAATAAAAAAGGCTGATTAATATCAGCCTTTTTTATTATTTTCAATTAGCAAGAGCGTTAACGTAAGCCCATGCCTTTAAACAAAGACTGTGTCATGGATGCGCCAAACTTTCTAGCAACACGATCAGCAAGTCCTTCTGAAGCAGTGAAATCCACAATGTTTTCTTGCTTAATCACTTCACGCGCGACATATTCATAGCTACCTAGTTCATCAGCCAAGCCCATTTTAATACCCGCTTCACCGCTCCAAAACAAGCCACTAAAAGTTTCTGGCGTTTCTTTTAAGCGCTTACCGCGACCTTCACGCACCACGCTAATAAATTGCTGATGCACTTCATTCAACATCGCTTGCGCCAATACCTTGTGTTTTGGGTTCACTGGTGAGAATGGGTCGAGCATGGCCTTATTCTCCCCCGCGGTCATTAATCGACGCTCAACACCAAACTTCTCCATGGTACCTGTAAAGCCAAAACCATCCATCAACACGCCGATAGAACCAATAATGCTGGCTTTATCTACATAAATCTTATCTGCGGCAACAGCAATGTAATAACCACCTGAAGCACAAATATCTTCAACAACCGCATAAACAGGGATTGATGGATGCAATTGACGCTGACGCTTGATCTCATCATTAATAATACCTGCTTGCACAGGGCTACCGCCTGGGCTATTAATACGCAAAATCACACCCTTAGTGTGTTTGTTGTCGTAGGCATCATGCAAGCTAGAAATGACTGAATCTGCATTGACTTGGTCTTGTGCACCAATTTCACCTTGAATATCAATCAGGGCAGTATGATCTTCAGCACTATTGCCACTTGTGCCACCTATCCAACTGAGCATGTAAAACAACATTAAAAATAGCCAAATGAAGGTGAGCGATTTAAAAAGCACACTCCAAAAACGATTACGCTTTTGCTCTTTTAGCGATTGAAATGCTAACTTCTCCAACACTTCACGTTCCCAATTAGGTTGCTGACTATCGGACATGCTCTTCTCTCTATCATGTATAAAATTAAATTTCGTCTAGTGTAATTGAAATCACACCATCTTGTTCATTCACCAAAATCGGACGCAATCGTTTACCCTGGCAAGGGCCGAGTACACAATGCCCTGTATGAGGCTCATATTGCGCACCATGGGTCGCACAAATGAGGTAATCCTGCTCTCTCGTAAAAAAATCGCCCTCATTCCAATCTAGCTCAACTGGCAAATGCGCGCATTGATTGAAATAAGCATAAGGCTTGCCATTAAACCTGATGACAAATGCGCTCACCCGCTCACCTAGCTCAGGCAAATTAAAACGAACACCTTTTTCGCGTTCAAGTAGCGATTCGCTTTTGCAAATAATACGCTGATTAGACATCCCTAAACGTTGGCTTTAAGCCATGTACTTAAATGCGAAAATTCATCAAAGTGCGCTAAAGGCTCGTGCGGCAACAAACGATCTAAAGGATGTGCGCCATACGTCACCCCCAAGCTCGGGACGTTCGCATTTTTTGCCATTTGCAAATCGAAACTTGTATCACCAATCATCAATGTTTTTTCAGGTGACGCCGCCACTTCACTCATCAAATCTAAAATCATTTGTGGATGCGGCTTAGAGTGGCACTCATCCACACAGCGAGTCGCAATAAAATGATGTGCGATACCACTATTAGCTAGCGCTTTATTGAGGCCGCGACGACCTTTACCTGTTGCAACAGCCAAAGGAACGCCCTTTTGAACTAAATGTGCAATGGTTTCAGGTACGCCGTCAAACAGCGGGATATTGTCCTCACCTAAACCATAGTAATAGGTATAACGGCCTGTCAGCTCGGCTAATTGGGCGTCAGGAATACGGCCGAACAGTTCATAAACCGCTTCCCGAAAGCCTAAACCAATAATGCCACTTGCTGCAGCTTGGGTTGGCTCTGGCAAACCGACCTCTACACTACCCTTACATATTGCATCTACAATCAATTGCGTAGAATTGGCCAAAGTGCCATCCCAATCAAAAATGATTAAATCGTAATTATTCTGCATCTTGATATCTTAATTTTCTAAAGCGAGTTTTTTGAGGAATCTATCTAGCTCTGGCGGCAAAGGCGCAATGAGTTTGAGTTTTTCAGCAGTCAGCGGATGTCGAATATTGGTTTCAGCTGAATGCAAAAACATACGTTTAAGCCCGCTTTTTTGAAGTGCTTTATTTAAAGCAAAATCACCATACTTATCATCCCCAGCGATTGGAAAACCTAAATGGGCCAACTGCACACGCAATTGATGGGTTCGACCTGTAATCAGTTGCGCTTCTAATAAACTAAAATCGCCATAGTGCGCTTTTAGATGAAAAATCGTCTCTGACGTTTGACCTTCATCCTCAGCTCTTGGGTCTGGGCGCCCTGTCACCACACTCACACGGCGCTCGCCGTTTTCAAGCAAATACTTTTGTAAGGTCAAGGTCACATGTTTCTTTTTCTCAGTCCAATGACCCTTCACCAACATAAAATAACGCTTATCCATTTGATTGCGGCGCATCGCTTCATGCAAGGCAACTAATGCAGAGCGCTTTTTCCCCACCATTAGCACACCTGATGTTTCTCTATCTAAGCGGTGTACTAATTCCAGGAATTTAGCTTGAGGGCGCTCCAACCTTAACTGTTCAATCACGCCCTTGCTCACCCCACTTCCGCCATGCACTGCCATGCCAGCTGGCTTGTCGAGCACGAGCATTGCATCATCCTCAAAGACAATGCACTTTTCTAAACGCGCAGTCACAGGCTTTTGTTGTTCAACATCGACCTGAGTAACCGTTGCACGAATAGGCGGGATACGGACTAAGTCGCCCATCGCTAGTTTATAGGTCGCATCAATACGTTTTTTGTTGACGCGCACTTCCCCACTACGAAGAATGCGATAAAGATGACTTTTAGGAACGCCCTTTAGCGTTTTAGTGAGGAAATTATCAATTCGCTGACCTTCACTTGCCTCATCAATTTCAAGCATTGCCGCACTTGATTCACTAATTTCATTACTTATTTTGCTTAAATTTGTCATCTCACCTATACTACGAAACTATTGAAGTAAATGCGCTAAGCGCTTCTTCAACGAATGAATTGAAAGTCTTAAAAGATACCTTGGTTAATCTCGCTCGCCAAATAAAATAAGTAGCGATTTTATGTACTAAATATTAAAGCGCTCAAGCCGCTGCGAATGAATTGCAATACCTAGAGTATAAGCGATGGCGCGGTCTGGAATTGCTAGAACTTTGAATTTTAGCTGATATGTCAGCTAAACCGAATCTAAATTAAAAGACAGAATAAAAGCAAGACAGCTTAAAAAAACATAAAACGAGTTACTTCGTTAACAAATTCAATCTGATACGAATCAATACGGTTCAGATTAACGGGTGAAAAACTTTCATAAAAAGAATCACTCACTGACCATGGCAAGATCAAAAGCCATAGACAATAGTAAATGTTAGCAATGTAATCATTAAGTGTTTAATCAAGCCCCTGCAAGTTTCTGGCAGTTTTACTGCTGGTGTAGTGTTAACAACAAGCCGAAGTTAGGCACTAACCTACATATTCAACCCTAGCCTTACCACTCTGCTATTCGCATAGCAACATTCGCAAACCCGCTATGAGCGCGGGAGTCAACACAATGAAACGCATGTTATTTAACGCAACGCAGTCTGAAGAATTGCGCGTTGCAATCGTCGACGGTCAAAAACTAATTGACCTCGATATCGAATCTGCTGGTAAAGAACAACGTAAGAGCAATATCTATAAAGGTGTGATTACACGCATCGAGCCATCACTCGAAGCTGCCTTTGTTAACTACGGCACTGATAGACACGGCTTCTTGCCATTCAAAGAAGTGGCTCGCAGCTACTTCCAAAACGACGCCGAAGGCGGACGTGCTCGCATTCAAGACGTGCTTAAGGAAGGCCAAGAGCTCATCGTTCAAGTCGACAAAGACGAACGCGGCAACAAAGGCGCAGCACTTACTACATTCATCTCTCTTGCTGGTCGCTACTTAGTATTGATGCCTAACAACCCTCGCGGCGGTGGTGTTTCACGTCGCATCGAAGGCGAAGACCGCAACGAACTCCGTGACATCATGGCGCAATTAGAAGTGCCTAATGGCATGAGCATCATTGCTCGTACCGCTGGTATCGGCCGCAACCTTGAAGAGTTGCAATGGGACTTAAGCTACCTATTACAACTTTGGACTGCCGTTGAGAGCGCATCAACGATTCAAAATGGTCCTTTCTTGATTTACCAAGAAGGTAGTTTAGTGATTCGCGCAATTCGCGATTACTTCCAACCAGATATCGGTGAAATCCTCATCGACACGCCTGACATCCATGAGCAAGCTATTCAGTTCATGAACCATGTGATGCCTGGTCATGTCGCTCGCGTTAAGTTATACCAAGACGAAACGCCTTTATTTTCACGCTTTCAAATTGAACACCAAATCGAAACAGCGTTCTCACGTGAAGTTCGTTTGCCTTCTGGCGGCGCCATCGTGATTGACCACACTGAAGCTTTAGTTTCAGTAGACGTTAACTCCGGTCGCTCAACTAAAGGTAGCGACATTGAGCACACAGCATTTAATACGAACTTAGAAGCCGCTGAAGAAGTAGCCCGTCAATTACGTTTACGTGACTTAGGTGGATTGGTTGTCATCGACTTTATCGACATGGAAAGTCAACGTAACCAACGTGACGTAGAAAACCGATTACGTGAAGCTTTGCACTATGATCGTGCGCGTGTTCAAACTGGCAAGATTTCACGATTTGGCCTATTAGAGCTATCACGTCAACGCTTACGTCCAAGCTTGGGTGAAAGCAACCACATTCCTTGCCCACGCTGCCATGGCACAGGCCATATTCGTGGTATCGAATCAACAGCACTACACATCTTGCGCATTACGCAAGAAGAGGCAATGAAAGAAAACAGCAAAGCGATTCAGGTTCAACTCCCTGTTGAAGCAGCCACATTCTTGCTCAATGAAAAACGTGCGGACATTCATAAAATTGAACAACGTACTGGCGTTGAAGTTGTATTAATTCCAAACATCCATTTGGAAACACCGAACTACACAATCACTCGCATTAAGAGCGATGACAGTGCGGAAGATGGTCCACGTAGTTATCAAATGGTAGAAATGCCAACGGAAGAAGAAATTCATAACCATGCAGCGCCAGAAGTAAAAGCGGTAAAACAAGTCGCAGCTGTTCGTGGCATTACGCCATCAGCGCCAGCACCGATCAGCACAGAAAAAGCTGAAAAAGGTGTTTCATTGTTCACTCGTTTTAAAAACTGGTTAGGTGCACTCACCACGACAGAAGCACCTAAGGAAGAGAAATCTGAGCGCAACGGCCGTCGTGACAACAACCGCAATCGCAACCGTAATCGCAACCGTAATGAGCGTGGTGATCGTCCGGAACGTAGCAATCAAAATGCTCAAGGCGAACGTCAACAAGGCAATCAAGGTGATCGTCAACAACGCAACCAAGAGCCACGCCAACCTAGACCGCAACAACAGCAGGCTAAGCCTCAACAAGCTGTTCAAAACAACCAAGTTGAAGGTGCACAAGGCGAACAAAACAACGAGCAACGCGAACCACGTGAAGGCCGTAACCGCCGTGGCCGCAATGGTCGTCGTGACCGCGGTCCTCGTCAAGATCGACCAGCTGGTGATCGTCCATTTGTTGAAAATGAACAGCTTCTAGATGCAAACAACACTTCTGTGGCAACTGAAACAGTTAAACCAGTTGAAGCACCTAAAGCAGATACGCCAAAAGTTGAAATCGTTAAAGCTGAAGTTGCTGAAACAAAAACAGCTCCTAAAGCTGAAACAATTGAAGTGGTCACAACAAAACCAGCGCAAGCAGAGAAGCCGGCTAAAGCAGTGAAAGCACCTAAGGAAGAATCAAGCCCTGAAGTGAGCGAAGATAAATCAGCAAAAGCACCTGCTGAGAAAAAAGCGCGCCCGGCTCGCAAGCCAGCAGCGAAAGCGAAACCAGTTGATTTGGCTGCAAGCGGTTTGCAATTGGTAGAAACCAAAGCGGAAACTAAGGCAGCAACTGCTGCTGAGCCAGAAGCTCCAAAGAAACCACGCAAAACAGCCGCATGGCAAAAGAAAGGTGACGAGGCGGCAAAAGATGAGCCTTTAGTCATCGTTCAAACGCAGAAATAAGTTAGTTTTAGCATGACACTCAAAAGCCCCAATTCATCGGGGCTTTTTCATTTTAGCTACCCAGCAAAAAGTATCTATGTCGACAAGCGCGTTAGAAATCCTACAAAACACCTTTGGCTATAAATCGTTTCGCGATCAACAAGCAACGATTGTGAGCCATGTATCTGCAGGTGGTGACGCATTGGTGCTAATGCCGACTGGTGGCGGAAAGTCGCTTTGTTATCAAATTCCTAGTTTGTTAAGGGATGGCCTAGCGATTATCGTCTCCCCTCTTATTGCGCTGATGCAAAACCAAGTAGAGGCATTACAGCAATTGGGGGTCAATGCCGCCTTCTTAAACTCCAGCTTAAGTATGGATGATACTCAAACAATCACCAGACAGGCTTTAAGAGGTGAGCTAAAGATTCTTTATGTCGCCCCCGAACGGCTGATGGCCAACAGTTTTTTACAGTTGCTAGAACAGGTTAACAATCACGTTGGATTAGCATTGTTTGCCATCGATGAAGCGCACTGTGTGTCGCAATGGGGCCATGACTTCAGACCAGAATACCGACAGCTCACAATTTTGCATGAGCGCTTTCCTGATGTGCCAAGAATCGCTCTAACGGCCACAGCAGATGCCGCAACGAGGGCTGAAATCATTACACAGCTTAAGCTAGAGGATGCAGCGCAATTCATCTCCAGCTTTGATCGTCCTAACATTCGCTATCATGTCACCCAAAAAAATAATGCACGGCAACAACTACTTCATTTCATTGAATCACAGCATCCAAATGATGCTGGCATTGTCTATTGTTTGTCCCGCAAAAAAGTGGAAGAAACCGCCGAGTGGCTTCAATCCAAAGGCTGGCCTGCGCTTCCCTATCATGCAGGCCTAGATGCCAAGATTCGTGAGAAAAATCAGCGCCAATTTTTGCGTGAAGAAGCTGTGATTATGGTTGCCACCATTGCCTTTGGCATGGGCATCGACAAACCTAATGTGCGCTTTGTTGCCCATTTGGATTTACCCAAAAGTATGGAAAGTTATTATCAAGAAACTGGTCGCGCTGGTCGTGATGGCTTCGCCGCGAACGCCTGGATGACCTACGGCTTGGGCGATGTTGTTTCTATGCGTCAAATGCTCGACGGTGGCGAAGCCTCAGAAGATCGTAAGCGCCTAGAAAAGCAAAAATTAGATGCCCTACTTGGCTTCTGTGAATCAACGACGTGCCGTCACCAGTCTATACTGCGTTACTTCGGCGAAGATCACCCTGGTGATTGTGGACAATGTGATAACTGCCTCACACCTGCCGACACTTGGGATGCGACACAAGCAGCGAGAATGGCACTTTCATGTGTATACCGAACGGGCCAACGATTTGGTGCAGGTCACTTAATTGACGTATTGCTTGGTAAAAGAACCGCCCAAATTGACCGATTTCAACACGAACAACTAAGCACCTACGGCATAGGAAAAAATCTCACCCAATCACAATGGAGCAGTGTTTACAGACAATTGGCAGCAAGTGGCTACTTGGATGTAGACTTTCAAGCATTCGGCGGCTTAAAACTGACTGAGCTTGCTAAACCAGTGTTAAAAGGCGAAATAGAAGTATGGCAACGCCGAGATGCTGAGCCAGAGAAGCGCTCAAGCACTGCCGAACGCGCTTCACGCGCTCGAGAAGCCTACGCAGGTGCAAATGACGATCCGCTGTGGTTAGCACTAAAGGCTAAACGAATGGAGCTTGCAAAATCACAAGGCGTTCCGCCTTATTTGATTTTCCACGACAGCACCTTAATTGAGATTATGAATCAACGACCAGGCAATTTAATCGAACTTGGCCGTATTAGCGGTGTTGGACAGGCAAAACTAGCGCGTTATGGAGATGATTTTTTGGAGGTTTTAGCGCAGGCCGAGTAAAAATGTAATGTATCAATTGACATTGTAATTAACTAGATTACAATCATGCTGGATGATTCAAAACTTCAAACATAAAGGCTTAGGGCTATTTTTTACTGCAAGCGACTATCGCGGCATTCCAGCCCAATATGCATCAAGAATAGAGCGGATACTTGACCGTTTAGACGCCGCTACAAAACCAGAAGATATGAATCTTGCAGGATTTAAATTTCACGGACTAACAGGCGATAGAAAAGGTACTTATGCTGTTTCCGTGACAGGTAATTGGAGAATGACTTTTAAGTTTAATGGCGAAGATGCCATTGATGTTGAATTGGAGGATTATCATTAATGCGATCATTAAGAGACCCAAATAGGAAGCCAACACACCCTGGCGCAATTATTCGTGAAGATGTATTACCAGCCCTTGGCATTACACAGGCACAACTCGCTCATCACTTAGGTGTAAGCAGATTAAGTGTTTCTGAAATTTTGCATGAGAAGCGTAGCGTAACTGCTGAAATGGCATTGAGAATCTCTGAAGCAATTGGTGGCACACCTGAAAGTTGGTTGCGCATGCAAGAGGCTTTAGATTTATGGCATGCAAAACAAAAGTTTGTAGAGAACCCTACAATAAAAGCTACACCGATTTCTCGATTAGCAGCAGCTTAGTGATTTACATTGTTTAAGCATTCAAATCATCAACATTTGCACCATAGAACTTCTCTTTGAGTTTCTTGAGTTGATCTCTGAAGTCAGCTGCTTTCTCAAACTCAAGATTCTTAGCGCTATCGTGCATGGCCTTTTCTAGACGCTTCATTTCTTTGAGTAATTGCTTCTCACTCAGTACATCATAGTTGGCTTGATCTTGCGCGGCTTTACGCTCGCGTTCAGCATCATCTTTGTCGTACACACCATCTATAATATCTTTAATACGTTTAACCACACCTTTAGGTGTGATGCCATGCTCAAGGTTAAAGGCGATCTGCTTGGTTCGGCGACGCTCGGTTTCATCCATCGCGAGCTTCATTGAGCGCGTAATTCTGTTCGCGTAAAAAATCACCTTACCATTTAGGTTACGCGCGGCGCGACCAGCAGTTTGAATGAGTGATCGCTCTGAACGTAAGAAGCCCTCTTTATCTGCATCCAATACAGCTACCAAAGACACCTCTGGAATATCTAGACCCTCACGTAACAAATTAATGCCCACAAGAACGTCAAACTCACCTAAGCGTAAATCACGAATGATTTCCACACGCTCAACGGTATCAATATCAGAATGTAAATATCGAACTTTGACACCATGCTCACTCAAGTAATCCGTTAAGTCTTCTGACATGCGCTTGGTTAATGTCGTCGCTAAAACACGCTCCCCCACTGCTACACGCAGTTTGATTTCAGAGAGCAGATCATCGACTTGCGTATCCGCAGGCTTCACAATAATTTCAGGATCCACCAAGCCCGTTGGCCTTGCCACCTGCTCTACTACCTGTTGCTGATGGTTAGCTTCATACTCTGCAGGCGTCGCTGAAACAAAGACCGTTTGGCGCATGATTTGCTCAAACTCTTCAAATTTCAGGGGACGATTATCCAAAGCTGATGGCAAACGGAAGCCGTAATCCACTAAATTTTCTTTACGGGACCTATCACCCTTATACATAGCACCAATTTGGGGGACAGTGACGTGGCTTTCATCCATAATCATGATGGCGTTTTTAGGGAGGTAATCAATCAGCGTTGGCGGTGGGTCACCTGGGCCACGCCCTGATAGATGACGTGAATAGTTTTCAATGCCTTTACAAAAGCCAATCTCGTTAAGCATTTCCAAATCAAAACGGGTACGCTGCTCAATACGCTGCGCCTCAACCAACTTGCCTTCTTTGATGTAAAAATCAACGCGCGATTTAAGTTCGTGCTTAATCTTCTCCATCGCGCGAACAGTGGTCTCACGCGGCGTTACATAATGGCTGGATGGGTAAATGGTATAGCGAGCAATCTTATTAAACATTTGCCCTGTTAACGGGTCGAATAAAGTAATAGTTTCCACTTCATCATCGAATAAGGAAATACGCACCGCAGTTTCACTGTTTTCAGCTGGGAACACATCAATCACATCCCCACGTACTCGAAAGCAGCCACGAGAGAAATCAAAGTCGTTACGGTCGTATTGCATACCGACCAAACGCAATATCGCATCGCGCTGGCTCATCTTTTCACCTTGTTCAAGGTGCAAGACCATCCCGTGATAATCCACTGGGTCACCAATACCGTAAATCGCTGACACAGAGGCTACAATAATCGCATCATCACGCTCTAGTAGCGCTTTAGTAGCAGACAGGCGCATCTGCTCGATATGCTCATTAATGCTGGAGTCTTTCTCAATAAACAAATCACGCGATGGCACATAAGCCTCAGGCTGATAGTAATCGTAGTAAGAAACGAAATACTCCACAGCATTATTAGGGAAAAATTCGCGGAATTCAGAGTAAAGCTGTGCGGCTAAGGTTTTGTTCGGCGCCATGACAATGGCTGGGCGGCCTGTGCGCGCAATCACGTTAGCCATGGTGTAAGTTTTACCTGAGCCAGTGACCCCAAGTAAGGTTTGATACTTCATCCCAGCTTCAATTCCTGCCGTCAGCTTGTCAATCGCTTGCGGCTGATCTCCCGCGGGTGGAAATGGCTGATGAAGCTGATATTTACTATTGGGAAACGTAACAATCAATTGCGGGTACCTAACAAAACGAATAGAAGAAAAAAATGCTAAAACGCGATATAAATAGAAATTTAAACAAGCACTTTTAGTTTAGCTCTAACCAACTCAAGCTCTGCAGATGTTACTTGTCCTTTACAGCTGATTTTTCTAGCGCGCCAATCAACACAGGTAATTTGATCGGACAAGGCGACACTATCAGTTGCACCCTTAATCACAACCTCAAAAGGATACCCTTTAACTTTTGTCGTCATAGGACAGCAAAGCATTAAGCCAACTGTCTTATTATAAGCTTGCGGGCTAATAACCAGTGCCGGCCTATGCCCACCTTGATCATGACCAACCACAGGTTCAAAATCAATCCAGACAATGTCCCCTCGTTCTGGAATGTAAGCCATTAAATCAGCTCTTTACCTACAGGCGAACCAAAATCTAGACGATCATGCAGATTATCTTGCGTAACACCCGATAACAAATCTTCAAGCTTAAACTCGTTAACCCTCAATGCCTCAATAATGATGCGTCCATCTTCCTCTTTAATATCAAGCGGATCATTTAGCTTTAGGTTAAGCGAATCCAAAATCAAACTTGGTATTCTTATCGATGCACTATTGCCCCATTTTTTCAAAGAAACTAGCATTTACATTCCCCCTTCATTAAACAATGTATATACATTACACTTCCTTGAACAAAGTATCAACATTGTTTAACGCCATAAAAAGTCTTCGATAAAATCACCATGAAGAATAAAAAATAGAACTTTATACGGTGTTGCTAGTCAAGAGAAAGGGCTTAAAAATTAGCCATTCCAATAAAAAAATAACGAATCAATTTGGAGTATGACATGCGCAACATCAAAATCACTTTAAGCTTAGCCGCCTTTCTATTGACTGGCCTTACTCCAATCGCACAAGCTTTTGACAAAGAAAAACTGCTTGGTTCATTTTTTTCTATCGTGATGATCCGCGGCTACAACCCTGATGGAAGTTTAGCTTATGGGTCTGGCGTTGTTGTTGCGCCAAACAAGGTGCTTACCAATTGCCATATTTTTAGACAAACCAAAGAACCTTGGATTTCACGTGGTGAAGATAGCTATACCATCGCATCTATCCAAGCTGACCGCTACCACGACCTATGCCTCATCACAGCCGACAACATACCATTTCCGCCAGCCGTCATCGGCTCAGTGAATAATATGAGAAAAGGTGAAGAAATTGTCGCTATCGGCCACTCCAGCGCATCCCCTGCACCAATTACCTCATTCGGTGCACTAAAGTCTAGCTACCCATATGAAGGAGCAAACGTCATCCGTAGTTCAGCACGTTTTGCCATGGGGGCAAGTGGTAGTGGCCTATTTGACGGTCAAGGCCGCCTCATTGGGATTAACACGTTCAAAACACCAGGTCGAAATGCTTACTTCTATGCATTGCCTGTTGAATGGCTTGCTACGCTTGAGAAGATGCCTGCCGAAACCAAATACCCCATTGATGGCAAGACTTTTTGGGAGGAAGAAGATGTAAATAAACCATACTTCATGCAAATCGCTGAGCCTGAAATTCAAGAAGAATGGTCAAGATTACTTGGTATCGCTCAAAAATGGACCAAAAAAGAACCAAACAACACAGAGGCTTGGTATGAATTAGGCGTGGCACAAGAACATAGCAATCAAAAAGCGGATGCTGAAAAATCATATCGCCATGCGTTAATGCTAAGCCAAGGGAATATTGACGCGATGTTTAGACTTGGTGTGATGGCGGCAGAACAAGGCAACATCAACGAAGTGCAAGCCATCAAACTCGCCATTAGCAACATTGACACAGACATGGCTGAAGAATTTAACACTGCAATTACTTGCGACGAAAAGTGCCAAAAACGTCGTTAATTGTTTAAAAGTGTAACAAGAACGCAATATTAGCGTGCTGCTGGTTTCAAGAGGACGGGTTTTTGAGTAAAATCACGTTTTAGCTCATTTTTAAGCTCAAGGACGTCATTTTGGAACAAGCAGCGCAGTCTATTCTTTCTCAACGTGTTCAAGCCATCAAAGAATCACCAACCCTTGCAGTGACTGCCCGTGCTGCCAAACTAAAATCTGAAGGTAAAGATATTATTGGTCTTGGTGCTGGCGAGCCAGACTTTGATACCCCACAACACATTAAAGATGCGGCTAAGCAAGCGATTGATAGCGGCTTCACCAAATACACTCCTGTTGCAGGCATTCCTGGCTTAAAGAAAGCCATTGTTGCAAAATTCAAGAATCAAAACGGTTTCGATTACACAGAAAAAGAAGTCATTGTTGGCGTAGGTGGCAAACAATGTATTTTTAATCTTGCTTTAGCAGTCTTAAACCATGGTGACGAAGTCATCGTTCCAGCACCTTACTGGGTTTCATACGCCGATATCGCATTAGTCGCTGGCGCTAAACCCGTCATTATCGAATGTGGAATCGAACAAGGCTTTAAGCTATTGCCAGCGCAATTAGAAGCAGCAATTACGCCAAAAACAAAACTATTCATGATCAACTCGCCTTCCAATCCAACTGGTGCGGTTTATACGCTAGAAGAATTAAAAGCCCTAGGTGAAGTATTAAAACGTCACCCACACGTATTGGTGGCAACCGATGATATGTACGAACATGTTAACCTCACTGGTGAGAAGTTCTACAACATCCTGAATGCAGCACCAGAATTAAAACCACGCTGCATCGTGCTGAACGGCGTTTCAAAAGCTTACTCAATGACAGGTTGGCGTATCGGTTACGCCGCAGGCCCCGCTTACATCATCAAAGCGATGGAAATTTTACAGTCACAATCAACATCCAATCCAACTTCTATCTCACAAGTGGCTGCACAAGCAGCTTTAGACGGCCCTCAAGAATGCATACAACCTATGCTAAAGGCTTTTATTGAGCGCCATGACTATGTTGTTGATCGCTTCAACAAAATGCGTGGATTAAAGTGCATTAAAGCAGGCGGTGCGTTCTATGCATTCCCTGATGCAAGAGATGCCATTAACAACTTGCATAAAGAAGGCAAAATCAAAGAAGCTACTGACATGGCGCTTTCAGAGTACTTGCTTGAGCAAGTAGGCGTAGCTGTTGTGCCAGGTTCAGCTTTTGGCGCAGAAGGTTACTTCCGCATTTCATTTGCCACTTCGATGGACAACCTCAGAAACGCATTAGACCGTATTGAAAAAGCGCTAGCGTAATAATACCAATCGCTAATTTTTTGAAAATACGGAACGAATTGATGAAACATTTAGTCCATTAGGGACTTAAAAATAAACATCAGGAATATTGAAATGCTCACTTGGGAAAGTATTCAAAAGCTAGTCAGCGAAGGTAATTTAGCCCCAGAAAAGCGCCTAGTAAAAACGGGCGCACAGTGGAAACAATTACTTTCCGACGATGTTTATCATGTCACCCGAAATGCTGGCACAGAGCGTCCATTCAGCTCACCCATGTGTACCCATTTTGAAGCAGGTATTTATGCTTGCGCCTGTTGTGACACCCTACTTTTTGATTCAACTGAAAAATTCGACTCAGGGACAGGCTGGCCATCATTCACCCAGCCAATCAAAGAAAATGCTATTGCCTACTACTTAGATGATAGCCTCGACAGAAGCCGTGTAGAGATCACTTGCAACACTTGCGATGCACACTTGGGCCATGTATTTCCTGATGGCCCAGCACCTAGCAAGTTGCGTTACTGTGTAAACGCACTATCACTTCAACGCAAAAGCTAGCTTAATGCGCGCTTAAGCTTATCAAGCGCAATCAGAACGTTCTCTTGCCTTGTACCAATATTCATCCGCATAAAACCACTTCCACCCCTGCCAAACATCGCACCTGGCGACAAAGCCAGCTTCGCCTGGTCAAGAAACAAATGCTGAAGCGCTTCATCGCTAAGCTCTAGCTGACGACAATCCAGCCACAGCAAATACGTCCCTTGTGCAGGAACAACCTTAACGCTAGGCAAATATTCTTTAGCATAAGCCATCACCATCTCGCGCGTTTCATGCAGATAAGCAAGCAAAGCATTCAACCAATCATGCCCATGACGATAAGCCGCCTCAAAAGCCACTAAACTAAATGGATTAGTGACGGACACCCCTGTTGCGGCCAAGTGAGACTGAATCACTTTGCGATGCGCTTCGTGAGGAACAATCAAAGCTGACAGTCCAAGCCCGGGGATATTAAAAGTCTTACTAGGCGCCAAAGCGGTAATCACCGTATCTTGTTCAATATCTAATGCGCCGAGCACATGATGATTGGCATCGGGATACACCAAATCCGCATGAATTTCATCCGCCAAAATAATGAGCGCATGTTGTTTTGCAATGGTTAACAGCTTCTGCAACTCAGGTTTTGTCCAAACACGACCAACAGGATTGTGCGGTGAGCAGAGTAATAAAATCTTAGCCTGTTTTGCGCACGCTTCGAAGTGCGCAAAATCTATTTCATAGGTTGAGTTACCAAAAGTATCGAGGGTTAACACAAGCGGATTTTCAAGCAAACGCCTGCCCGTATTATTCGCGACTGACAAAAATGGAAAATACACGGGTGGCTGAACGATGACACCATCATCTTGATTGGTCAGTGCCGCTACGACCAAACTTAAAGATGGCACAACCCCTGGCGTCAGCACTATCCACTCACGCTTAACTTCCCAGCCGTGCTTAACGCCCAACCAATCAATCAGCGCCTCATAAAGCGACTCTGGCGCCATGCTATACCCATAAATCGGATGTTCAGCCCTCGCCTTTAATGCCTGTATAACGGCATCGGGTGCGGCAAAGTCCATGTCAGCCACCCACAAAGGCTGAATATCTGTTCTGCCAAATGTTTGCTGCAAGCCGTCATATTTAAGCGACAACGTACCCTGACGATTGATAATTTGATCGAACTGCTTGGTCACCGAATACGCTTCCAGAAAGTCACTTCAGACAAGGTATGCTGAAATTTATGTTGGGTTTCGCGAATCACAAAAGGCACCTTCAATGGCTGTTTTAGAAGTTCAAAGTGTTGCCCTAGCAATTCCTTTAGGCCATCAAGCGTGGTGACATTTTCGCCATCCCGTTTAAAGCCACCAATCCACTCTTCACGTGGGGTATGTTCTTCAAGCCATGTATAAGGCGAGGTAATCATTAACACACCGCCAATATTCAATCTTTCATGAATAGCATTCAAGAAATGGCGCGGACTATATAAGCGGTCAATTAAATTCGCCGCTAAAATCAAATCATACCCCGTAAAGTTAGGCTTAAGATTACAAGCATCACCCTGCCAAAAATCAACTTTGTTGGCTGCGCCTTCTAAGCCTAAGTCAGCTAAAGTTCGCTCTTGATAGTTCACTAAATCACCTTCGGTCGCCATGGTGTAGCGTAAAACACCCTGCTGAGCGAGCTTGAGCGCTAAACCAATAAATCTAGCTGAAAAATCAATGCCCGTGACGTGGTCAAAATGTTTCGCCAATTCAAACGTCGCACGTCCGGTCGCACAGCCCAAATCAAGTGCCGTTCTCATGGGCTGACCTTGCATCACTTCAATGGCTAGATCGCTCAAGGCTTTAGGAAAATTAGGGACGCCGTAGTAGCTATCCCCATAATGAAACTCAGCATACTCCGAAAGCTGCTTATCATCTTCGTAATGAGATGAATGGTCTTCAATAGGTGTGTCAGTCACGATATAACGAAACCCCGCATGTTGAAAAAAGTGTCGACGAAACGCATAGCGTGCGCTTTTCAAGGCTTCATTGCCCGTCGCGATCCACGACCCACCTTTAATTAAATTATGACGCCCATCATACGTTGGCGTCGTGAAGTCATCATATATCGGATGCACTTTAAAACCGTCAAAAGGAAAAATCGGCGTTTCAGTCCATTGCCACACATTACCTACCACATCAAACAGCTCACCGTGCGCAAACATATTCACGGGACAAGACGAAGCGTAATGGTCAAAATGTAAATTGGCGTGGTCACTATTAAAAACAGCCTTGTCAGACAAACCTGACGCTTCATAAAGGCTATACCACTCCGCTTCAGTTGGCATCCTCACAGTAGCGCCTAATTGTTCGGTTTTCCAATTGCAAAAAGCCTTTGCCTCATGATAATTCACTTCGGCAGGCCAACTCCAAGGCATGGTGATTTCTTCTGCCATCACCCTTAATTTCCATTCACTACCCTGCTTCATCCAAAAAGCGGGATGCGTCGCGTTGGCATACTTTTTCCATGAAAGCCCCTCTTCCAGCCAATAATCATCATTGGCATAGCCACCTGCCTCAACAAAGCCAAGAAACTCGGCATTAGAAGTAAGGTATTTAGCAGCTTGAAATGCTGGGCAATGTTTATCGAAAGCCCCATATTCGTTATCCCAGCCATAGGTAGCATCTTGCTTACCGATTTTTACATCGTGCGCTTGGATATTAACCAAAGTATTGAGTGGCGCTGGCGACTGTTGCTCAGCACAAATCTCCCAATTAGCAGAATGCTGCACGTACTTTAATGCATGCTGACGAATCAGCACTGAGCTTGTTTCTAAGTGAATTCGTTCATGCTCAATGCCCATCAAAATAACCCACCAAGGGCTTTCCCAATCGATAGGCAAATTAAGTGGTAATTCAGAAATTAACCTATCCACCACTTGGCGAACTTTAGCGCGATAAGATTTGACCTCTTCAACATTAGGCCAATCATAGTTTTGATCGTTAACATCATCCCAACCCATCTCATCCACACCCACCGCAAACATAGACTCAAACTTCGGATTCACGCGCTTAGTAATGAGCCCAGAGAGGATGAGTTTATTGATAAAGAAGGTATTAGTATGGCCGTAATAAAAAATGAGCGGATGGCGCAGGCTAATGGGCTTAACAAAATAAGCCTCATCCGATGCTAAACACTCAAACAGACTTTCATACAAGTCTGCTGTTTGATGAAAGGAGGCTCTGATTTCCTCCCTCAAGGTTTCTGGTGATTTATTACTTAACTGAATACTGCGATTTAAAATTGGGTCCATACATCCATCAATAAAAATTTGTTAAAAACAGCGCTACATCAAAAGCGCTCAAAGCGTTGTTATTGCCCCTACATTGACAATCACTTAACTAGAAACGTTCTGAGATTGTTGTACACGCCACATTTCAGCATAGCGCTGCCCCAGTGCAAGCAGTGATTCATGCGTTCCACGCTCTATAATCGCACCCTCCTCCATCACCAAAATTTGGTGCGCATGCGTAATCGTTGAAAGTCGATGCGCAATTATCAGGGTGGATCGATTGCGTGCTAAATCATTGAGTTCGTTTTGGATGGAGCGTTCTGTTTCAGAATCTAGCGCAGAGGTCGCCTCATCAAATATCAGTAACGCTGGATGTTTGAGTAACGTTCTTGCAATGGCAACCCGCTGTTTTTCACCGCCAGAGAGCTTGAGGCCTCGCTCACCTACCGCACTTTGATAGCCATCAGGCAGTCGCTCAATAAAGTCATGAATTTGCGATGACTTTGCTGCAGACTCAATTTCTGATTGCGTTGCACCAGGTTTTCCATAAGCAATGTTATAGCCTATGGTGTCGTTAAATAGCACGGTGTCCTGCGGCACAATACCTACCACTTGGCGCAGACTTGCTTGCTGAACATCTTGAATATTCTGACCATCAAACAAAATAGCGCCCTTTTGCACATCGTAAAACCTAAACAAAAGGCGAGACAAAGTGCTTTTCCCAGCACCGCTATGCCCTACCACCGCAGTGGTTTGACCTGGTAAAATTTCAAAAGAGACTTGGTTTAATATTTGACGGTTCGCCTCATAGTGAAAAGAAACATCTTTAAAAATCACATGTGGGCCAAGTTCAGGCGACTTGATTGTGAGTGGGAAAGCATCTGGCTTATCTGCCACCTCTTGATGCGCGTCAAGCAAAGCAAACATCCGGTCAATATCTGCCAGCGATTGCTTCATTTCTCGGTAAAGCACCCCCAAAAAATTAAGCGGAATATAAAGCTGTATCATCAGCACGTTGACTAGGACCAAATCACCAATTGTCATGGCGCCCTTCGCCACCCCTGAGCTTGCTAAGCCAAGAATACAAATCAAACCAATGCCAATAATCGTTTGTTGGCCAAAGTTTAAGAGCGCTAAAGATTTTTGTGATTTGACTGCAGCTTGTGCATACTTTTTCAGATTCTCATCGTAACGAAGCGCTTCGTATTGTTCGTTGCCAAAATACTTCACGGTCTCAAAGTTAATCAAAGAATCAACAGCCCGTTGATTGGCCTTGGAGTCCAAATCATTCATTTGACGTCTAAAGTTTGTGCGCCACTCCGTCACCACAATGGTAAACACGATATAGCAAGTCAGCGCGATCAAGGTAATCACAACAAACCAAAGGTTATACACAAAGAAGAAATAGCCCAGCACCATTAAAAGCTCAATCAGCGTCGGAATAATGCTGTAAAGCGAATAAGAAATAAGCGATTGAATACCGCGTGTGCCTCGCTCAATATCGCGTGTCATGCCACCTGTTTGGCGCGACAAGTGAAAGCGAAGCGATAACGCATGCACATAGTTAAACACCTGCAAACCTACTTTTCTGACCGCGCTTTCGGTCACCTTGGCAAAAATCAGTTCTCTTAACTCCCCAAACAAAGAGGCAGATAAGCGCAACAAGCCATAAGCTAAAATCAAAGTGACTGGCACCACAACTAGCGCCTGAGCGCCTGTCATACTAAGCGTATCCACAATTTTCTTGAGCACAATCGGCACACCGAGATTGGCGACCTTAGCCGCCACCAAACACAAGAGCGTGATAATCACCCTAAACTTAAACTGCCAAATATAGGGCATCAGGTTTTTAATCACATGCCAATCACTATGTTGACGGGCTTTGGCGAGAGGATTTGTTTCAGAGTTTATATGGCGCATAACTTGAGTATTGAATTAAGACCTTATTGAACACATGGCATTAAGCGCATGTAGAGTGCATCAGTTAAATTTCGAACCATATAATATAGTGTATTTCTTACAAATAACATTTGTATCAATTAAAAAATAAGTCGACATTTTTTACGCTTTCTTATTGACCAAAAGGCTACAAGTCATTATTATCACGCCTTCACCGATTCCTCAATAGCTCAGTTGGTAGAGCGCCGGACTGTTAATCCGTAGGTCCCTGGTTCGAGCCCAGGTTGAGGAGCCAAATACTAAAAGAGCCGCTAAAATTTAGCGGCTCTTTTTTTCATTTTTTCGTACGGTTTAATGTATTCAATCTAAGCGGTCATTTGCCAAAGATAACTATCCATACACAGAATATCGTAAGCAACCCCGCCATCAATCACTTCGAGCACCTCATCTGGCGAACGACTACCTAATGCCACAAACAACGGTAAAAAATGTTCATCAGTCGGGTGTGCCAGCGCCGCATCAGGCGCAAGTTTTCGATAATCCAATAAGTCTTCTATTCTAGCCTCCAAAATAGCTTGCCTTACCCAATCACCAAACTGCGCGACGTAAGACAAATCCACATCACCTCGCATTAAATGCCCTAGGTTATGCGTAATGCCGCCCGTACCAAGGATTAATACACCCAGCGCTTTTAGTGGCGCAAGCAACTGCCCTAAAGCATAAGCCGTTTGAGGAGTTGCAACATATGGTAAGGATATTTGGAATGCAGGTATATTCGCCTTGGGGAACAAATGCATTAAAGGCGTCCAAGCACCGTGGTCTAAACCGCGGCTTGAATTAAGCGCACAACTTAAGCCAGCCGCTTTTAATAAGCTAGCCGCTTCACTTGCCAATTCAAGATGCCCTTGCACATGATATTGCAATGCATAAAGCTCAGCAGGGAAACCATAAAAGTCATGAATCGTTTCAGGCTGAGCCGTTGTCATGACTTCTAGCTGGTTAGTTTGCCAATGTGGCGAAACCACCAAAACAGCTTTGATATCATGTAGCGCTGCACCAAGCACAGCGAGTCTATCGACCAAAAACCCAGACTCTAACGCAAAGGTCGGCGCGCCGTGCGAAATAAATAATGAAGGTGCTGTTTGCATGGCTATCCTAAAACATTAAGCTATTGGCAAGCATAGTAACAAAATACCTGCCCAACTCACCGTATAATTGTCCCACCCACTATCCAAAATTAGCCTAGATGACAACACCTAACCAAGCCAACAACCCACTCCATGGCATCACGCTAGAAGCCATTGTTAGCGCGCTATTTGAGCATTACGGCTGGGATGGTCTCGCTGACCACATCCCCGTCAATTGTTTTATTAACGACCCCAGCATTAAATCCAGCCTCAAATTTCTCCGCAAAACCCCATGGGCAAGAGATAAAGTAGAAGCATTGTATTTAGCGATGATACGAAGAAAATCGTAAGCCGATTATTTTATTGCTATGATGCTCTACGCATCACCCACCCAAGAAAGCTCTTATGAACGACCGTATCCACAACTTACTGGCACAGTTAGAATCCGCTGAAAAAGAGCTAGAAAAGGCGCTACAAGAGCACCAGGTGCATCTTAACTTTAGCATTAAGGGCAAGCGCGTTGAGTTTGAGCAGTCGGTTAAAGAGGCACACAAACAGGTGAAAATCGGGCTGATTAAATGGCTAGGCAATCGCCCGATTAACTTACTCACCGCACCGATTATTTATGGCATGGTTTTTCCGATGTTGTTACTAGATGCCTGCATTAGTATTTACCAAGCCATTTGCTTCCCTATCTACAAAATCCCTAAAGTCAAACGTGACGATTACATTATTTTTGACCGTCATCACTTAAGTTATCTCAATTTCATTGAGAAAAGCCATTGTATGTATTGCACTTATGCCAACGGCTTACTGGCTTATGCGACTGAGATTATTGGGAGGACAGAGCAATATTTTTGCCCGATCAAGCATGCCAGAAAAATGATGGGGCGACATGCGCGCTATGCTAGCTTTCTAGAATATGGCGATGCGACAGATTACCAAACCAAGCTTGAACAATTTAGAACAGACTTAGCCAAAGAGCTAAAAGCAAAAGATAGAGAAGTTTGCGATGGAAAAGGCTGAAAAAGCCAACATTCCCAGGGGCACCATAAAAGCGCTTTCGCTTAAACAGCCTTATGCTTGGCTGATAGCCAATGGATATTTATTAGTAGATGACCGCACTTGGGGCACTGGCTATCGCGGATCGATGCTGATTCATGCCAGTAAGGGCATTTATCAAGAATATTACGACTACTTAGTCGCCAACACAGACATTCCCTTACCCGACAAAGATAAGTTGGGTTATGGCGGCGTGGTGGGCATTGCTAAATTGATACTGTGCGCTCGTCCTGATGAAGCACCATCAACGCTAACGAGAGAACAGCGAACACATTTTAGTGGCGTACCACGCGACGGCTTTGGATTCTTATTTGAAAACGCGAAGCCATTACCGCTGCTGCCCTGCCCTGGCAAACTTGGGATTTTTGAGATTGATATGGATGCACTATTAAATGCGCCGCCGCCAGCACAAAGTGAATTATTCTAAGCCAGCAACTTTTTAATAGTTTTCATCGCACCGAACGGTAAAGATGCGTGCCCTCGCGTTTTGTGAGAACGAGTTGCCACAACTGACCTTGGCGGGCACGAAAGAAACCTGCGCAGCAAAGTAGATAATACTTCCACATGCGATAGAATCTGTCGCCATAACGATCTCTCAACTTTAGCCAAGCACAATCAAAGTTATTCCACCAAGCCATCAGCGTTCGATCATAATCCTCACCAAAGCTATGCCAATCAGCGATCAGGAATTTATTCTCTATTGCATGAGTAAGCTGTCGAGCAGATGGTAGCTTCCCATTAGGAAAAATATAACGATCTATCCAAGCATCCGTATGAGAAGTGGTGTTGTGATGACCAATGGTGTGGAGTAAGAATAGACCTTCATCCGCCAAAGCCTCTCTTACAATATCAAAATATATTGTGTAGTTCTTTGGGCCCACATGTTCAAACATTCCAACAGAAACAATTTTGTCGTACTTTCCAGAGATGTCACGATAATCCATCAACTCGATTTTCACTGGCAAGCCTTCACAGCGCTTTTCAGCTAATTTCCTCTGCTCTTTTGAAACCGTCAGACCAACCACTTCGACCCCATAATTTTTCGCAGCGAAATGTGCTAACCCGCCCCATCCACAACCAATTTCGAGCAGACGTTCGTCTGGCTTTAACTGTAACTTACGACAAATTAGATCCAATTTGTCATGCTGCGCTTTTTCTAAGTGATCAGCATCTTTCCAATAAGCACAGGAATAGCTCATTGAAGAATCAAGCATGGCTTCAAAAATGTCATTTCCGATATCGTAATGTTGCTCCGCGACATGAAAGGCGCGGCGGTAAGACTGAAGATTAAAGAGTCGATGGCGTAAGACCTGGCCCAATAACTTTGCTCTCGTCCATCCAACTAATCGAGTATCAATATCAATACGTAATAAACGGTTGAAAGTTTCATCCAGCTGCGCTGAATCCCACATGCCATCCATATAGGCATGACCTAGACCAAGAGAACCATGTGCCAACATTTCCTGATAGACCTTAGGATCGTGCACTTGAATATCCCACGGGTTTGATCCATTAAAGTTAATCCCCGCTTGAAAAAACAAGTCTTTGATAATCTTAGGTGTTTCAGTCATGTTAGATACCCCATGAAAGTTTAACCAATTGAATCATTACTTACAAAACACACGTCAATCTTAAAATAGTTGACGGAGGATGCAAAGGATGTCGCTAATATGCGTTAATTTCCTACCAGCGCCCCTCTACACTCATCATGACCGTCCGGTAGCCAAAGTCATTAGCGAGCAACTTCCATTCATCCCCTGGTGTAATGTATTTATTTTGGCGACGCATATCTTCATCAAGCAAATTCTGCGCGGATAGGCGCAAATTAAACTTAGGATTGAGCTTGTATAGCCAAAATGCATCTAATAAAGCTCTAGGCTCGGTAAAAGCCTTTTGCTCGCCAGGAATATCCGTTTCACTTCGCCCTGATAGCTGTAATGAAACGCCTAGACTTGATTGCCACTTAGGAATACTTTGATCCCAACCCATCGACATCACGTATTTAGGTGTATCGCGTGCATTGCGGGTAATGCCCAAGCGAGTATCGTCAACGCGCGCATTGGGCAAGGTTAAATGGGCTTTTGCAGTACCGCCAGAAATACCCCATTGGTCGGTGTTAATCTTACTATCTAGCTCTAGACCCCAATGTAAGGCATCTCCTTCGTTGTACGGGCGATCTACCCAACGAACACCTTCTAAAGCCAATCGGCGTTCGGTAAAGTCACTGGTCGCACGTACATAAACGTTGGCGGAAATCACGCCAGCTTTTTGCGCTAAATAGCGCTCTGCAACGGCTTCGAAGTTAATGCTACGTTCAGGCTTCAAATTAGGATTGCCACGAGAGTCGAAATCCAACGGCGTGTTTGCATTGACTGTGATACTGCGGGTCACCGTTGATGTAATTTCGTTAAGTCTAGGCATTTTCATACCGGCACCTAAAGAACTGCGGAACACCCAAGCCTCTTCAGGTTGCCAGCGCACTGCCACAGAGGGTAATAGCGCAAAGTCTTGCTGGCTATTACCATCCGATTTTAGCTGCATGTTTTCCATACGCAGGCCTGATGTCACCGTCAGAGTATCTTGCGGTGTCCATGCATCTTGTAACCACAACACTTGGTCTTGAGAGGATGATTTAAATTGTGAAGCAGCAAAATCGGTAAAGGTTTGTGTGTCATCACGGCTGACTTTGATATATTCAGCACCAATCGAAACAAAATGCAAATCAATTGGCTGATCCCAGCGAGTTGCGCCATTAAATTCATTTTCATCACTCTTTGTATTTTCAGTTACATTTGAATTCAAACTTGTCAGCCGCGACACATCCAAGGCATTGTGTCGATTATTGAGTGAGAAGCGTCCACTTAATTTGGCCTCCCCAAAGTACTTCTCACCTTCCAACCGCAAACGTAATGAATGTGAAGAACCATCTTCATTTGCATTTCGGGTGAAGTTGTTGGCTGGATTGAGCAAGTCATAGGCAGAAGTCGTTGTGTTCTTTTGGGATGGACCTAAAAATACCATGCTAGACAAGGTCATGCTGTCGCGGCCTGACTTCCAAGTAAATTTAGGTGTAAAGGCATGATGCCCCATCTCACTGATGCCATTGGTATACTCTTGCTTCCAAGATGGGCTGTTACCAAGAGACTGTCGATCTAGAAATGCATTCGCGGGCGAGCGAGAAAAATTAAGCGACACGGGCAAGATCCAAGAAAAGTTACCATTCACACCAGACTCAGACCATGAAAACTGCTCACTATGTTCGCCATCTCTAAAGCCTAACGCTGCTTTCATCTCTGTTGCCGCCTTAGACACCCCTTTTTTGAGTACGATGTTGACCGTCAGTGGCGATGAACCACCATACTCGGCGGACGATCCACGACTAATCTCAACGCGCTCAATATCACTCGCTGGCATGCGCGTAAAAGCGCCCATGGTGCCACCTGATTGCTTTTCACCGTCGACAAGTACACGAATTGAATCACGCGACATGCCACGAGCACGCATACCACTTGCGCCAATTTCGACGCCAGGCAGTTTGCCAAGCACCTCGCCAGCAGTCATGACACTTAGATTTTCAATCTCTTTACGACCAAATACCATTTTTTGTGTACTTGAATCTTTGCGCATTTCTGTTTCGTCGCGTGCGCCCGCGACCTCTACAGATTGAATCTTGAGCGTTTCTTCAGCGAGGACTGCAGAAGAAAATAGCATCAACAATAGTAAGTAGTTTTTACGTGGTGGCATGAGGTTTGTTATAAATTTATTCAGGTTTAAAATACGTTACACTCAGATAACTCAAGCCAAAGCCTAACATGAAATCGTTAAAGAAAGTTTACATCAAGCCATTACAGGCCATCAGAAAGCTTGGACCTGGCTTGGTCACGGGCGCCGCTGATGATGATCCAAGTGGCATTGCCACCTACTCCCAAGCTGGCGCGCAATACGGCTTCGGTTTGCTTTGGACCATTGTGCTCACCTATCCTTTAATGGCGGGCATCCAGATGATATGTGCTCGAATTGGTTTGGTCACTGGGCGTGGCTTAGCAAGCAATATGCAGCGTTACTACCCATTGACCCTCACCTTGCCGCTCATCGTATTACTACTCGTCGCTAACATCATTAATATTGCGGCTGATCTCGCGGCAATGTCCGACGCAGTGAAGTTAGTGATTGGTGGCCCTCGCCATATTTACTCGATTATTATTGGGATGATCTGCTTACTATTACAAGTATTCATTCCCTATCACCGCTACTTGCCCATATTGAAATGGCTAACCCTTTCACTATTCGCCTATGTTGGTACGGTGTTCGCTTCTCACGTTGACTGGTCGCGTGTTGTTTCAGAAACCCTATTACCGCACATCAGCTTTGATGCCAACTATGTACTACTTGTGGTGGGTGTATTTGGCACCACGATTAGCCCTTACCTATTTTTTTGGCAGGCGGCTGAAGAAGTTGAAGACATAGCAGACATTCCAAGTAGACATGCACTCATTGAGCGACCTCAGCAAGCGAATAAACAACTAGACCGTGTCCGTATAGACACCATCATGGGGATGGGGTTCTCAAACGTCATTTCATTCTTCATTATTCTCACCACTGCGGCCACCCTGTTTCCCGCAGGCATCCATAATATTCAAACATCGGCTGAAGCGGCAGCAGCGCTCCGCCCGATTGCAGGTGACTTTGCTTTCATGTTGTTTGCTTTGGGAATTATTGGTACTGGCCTGCTTGCAATACCAGTACTTGCTGGCTCTGCAGCCTATGCTGTTGCGGAGTTAATGAAAAAACCTGCGAGCTTAAAACTGACGGCTTGGTCTGCAAAACACTTCTACGGCGTGATTGTGATTGCAACGCTCATTGGTGTCGGGCTGGACTTTAGCGGAATCGACCCGATCAAAGCCTTAATTTGGAGCGCGGTGATTAACGGGATTGTCGCTGTGCCATTGATGATTGCTTTGATGCACATGTCATCTAGCACCACAGTTATGGGAGACTTTACTGTTGGCGGTAAAACAAATTTATTTGGATGGTTAGCCACTGGGTTGATGACGGTCACGGTAATCACACTAGCAGTGGTTAATTTGATTTAAATACCGCATTTCGGATTGGCTATCTTTTGTTTAACTGGCTATCTTTTAAATTCAAACTGAACCCTTCAATTTCGCAAACAGCTACGTTAATCATAGATAAAAATAAAATTCTCAACGCCCTGCAAATAAAATTCTCAACGCCCTGCAAATAAAATTATCAACACCACGATTTTAAAGTTTAAAACTACTAAATTATCAAAAAAATGCTTATTTTCGTTAAGGCAAATCCATTTCAACAGCAATTTGATAGCAAATTACTTCATTCTCTGGGTGACGATAACTTGATATCAGTTTGATATCAGTTTGATATCAGTTTGATATCAAACTGATATAGGGTGATAGCAAAAAAATCACTCATTTGCGTCAATAAATTGATCAATGTCATTTGAGCAAATTGAAAAAAGCATCCGGAACGAAACTGTCGTCTAACCGACACTTCGCGGCCAATTGAGATTTTAACAAGCAACTGTTTTTTATGAATATTTATCTATTTACTAGAGCCAGTTTTTCGTGCTGCCGTTACACGACTAGATAAAACTACTTGATTTGATGAAGCTAACCAAGACGAGGGCCTTAGTTAGTCTTTGGAGAATAAACCACTGATATTACGAACACCTTTAAGCGTTGCCCAAGAACCCAATAAGATGCGTGCTGCTTTAAATGGCGTGAACATGGCAAACAAGGCACCCGCCCCTAAGATCATGCCTGGATTGTTTTTAACAAATCGCGTCAGCGCTAAGCCTCTATCGACCCAAGTCAATCGCGTATGCCACTCAGCTGCGTGAATAGTCAGGTCTTCACGCTGACGGGCAGCCTCTGCTTGCAGCTTGGCTTGTTGATGGGCGAGATGGCGAAGCTTGTGATTCATCTTAGTCTTCAGACTTGAGCTGTTTGTAATCTTTGGCAAGCTCTGTGAGACTGGCCTCAAAGGTCGCAGGCATCGCCTTAAGCGCTTTTAATACGCGCCATAGACAAAGTGTGCCAACCAACAAAAACAGCCCCGTTACGCCGCCCAATGCGATGAGGCGGTGTGTGTCCCAAAAAATCACCACCACAAATAGCGCGAGCAATAGCGCACCAAAGCATAAAGAAAACAAGGCGATTAATACCATGATGAGCACGGAGACCATTTGCTCACGTGCAATTTCAAGATCGTTTGAAAGTAAATTGAGCCGATTATGGAAAATCGCGACGACTAAAGCCGTCAGAGACTTTAGCGAGCCCAAAAGACCTTCGGCAGTATGTTGACTGTTTTCAGACATAGGCTTAGCGACGACTTACCAATAGACCAATCACAAGACCTACCCCAGCAGCAATGCCGACAGCCTTCCAAGGATTATCTTGCACATAATCATCGGTCGCTTTTACAGCCTCACGGCCTTTTTCAATGAGATCTTCATGTAAGTCCTCAAGCTTATCTTTGGCAGAAGCGAGCGATGCTTCTGCTTGTGAGCGAAGCTGATCAACCTTCTCGCCACCTTGATTGGCCGTTGCTTTAATCAGCGCTTCAGCATCCGCAATCACGGTCTTAAATTCTGCGACCAGCTGTGCTTTTGTGACTTCATTCAAAGAACCCGTTAAACTATTTTTACTCATGTCGCACTCCTCAAAACTTGATACTCGCTTTCATCGTACAAGCTAAATTACAAGCCCTATTGACCTACGTCAAGTGAACTATTCATTTCAGCGCGCGAATCTCAGGCAGATTGCGCCACCAACCATACGCATCCATGCCGCATCCGAAGACATAACGATTAGGGAGCGTTAGGCCAACGTAGTCTGCCTGGATTGGTTTGGGATGGCCTAGCGCTTTTTCTGTCAGCACTGCGATTTTCACCTCTGCCGCACCCAAGCCTAGGCACTGATCTCGGATAGCAACCAAGGTATGCCCCTCATCCAAGATGTCATCGAGCAATAATACGATACGACCCTTTAACTTCTCTGTCGGTGCCTTACCCCACTTAACGTCTTGCCCTATGGTCTCGCCGTTATAGCGGCTTGCTTGAAGGTAATCAGTTTCTAATGGAAAGTGAAG
>CAIQFD010000062.1 GCA_903870995.1 uncultured Methylophilaceae bacterium
GTCATCTTTAATCGTACCAACGCCCGTCACTGCTGTGCCGCCTGCGTTAGTCGCGACTAAATTCACTGTTTCGTTGTTGTCGCCTGTTGGGTCATTGGTAATCGCTGTGCGGACTAATAGACCACCACTTGGAATCGCAACAAGCTCACCAGGCGTGTAATCGACCCAAACCCCTAAGCCACCAGAACTATTTGGCTCGTTTGGATCGTAATACTGTAGCGCAGCGCTGGTATCAGTACCGACCGTGCCGGTGCCTGAGGTCAAGCTCAAACTAGTCAATTGACCGACTGGGCCGCTCACCGTGAATAGTGCATAAGGTGAACCTTCGCTCACCGTTAAGCTATTCACGCTCATTGCGCGGTCATCATCCAAGGTTGCTGGCGCACCATTAGTGCCTGGGGCATCTGGCGTACCTGTGGTGTTGGTCGCACTAAACAAGCTTCCTGTACCGTCATCTTTAATCGTACCAACGCCAGTGACAGAGGCACCGCCCACGTTAGTGGCGACTAAATTCACTGTTTCGTTGTTGTCGCCTGTTGGGTCGTTGGTCACCGCAACACGAACTAATAGACCACCACTTGGAATCGCAACGAAGCTGTTTGGTGTGTAAGGCACCCAAGCACCTGCACCGTTATTCGCAGTTGCATCGTAATATTGTAAAGCGCTGCCAGTGTCTGTACCTACCGTGCCCGTGCCTGATGTCAAGCTCAACTTGGTCAACTCGCCTGTTGCGCCCGTTACCGTAAAGATGGCGTAAGGTGAGCCTTCGTTCACCGTTAGGCTATTCACCGCTAATGGACGATCGTCATCCAACGGTGTGCTGACGGTATCTGGTGTACCCGTAATGTTAGTCGAAGCAAACACGCTACCTGTACCATTATCCAAGATAGTCGCTGTGCCTGTCGCGCCAACTGTACCCGTATTAGTCGCAGTTAGTGTGAAGGTTTCGCCATTATCTGAAGTGGTGTCATTAGTAATGGCTTTGCGGACGAGTAATGTTGTGCCTGTGCCTGAAGCACCTTCTGGAATTTGCACAAAGTCGCCAGCGGTGTAATCTACCCAAGCACCTGCGCCGTTATTTGCTTCCGGATCGTAATACTGTATTGCAGAGCCGTAATCTGCTGAAGTCGCCGTACCATTGGCTGTTGAAAGCTGCACGTATTGACCTGTTGCACCTGTCACCGTGAATACAGCGTAAGGTGAACCTTCGCTCACCGTTAAATTGTTCACACTTAATGGACGATCGTCATTTGGCAAGCTTGCCGCATCAGCCGCGGTCACCACAGCCGTCGTTGGCGCTGTCACCGTTGGCACTACGCCATTGACAGGGGCAGACTCATCCACCCCTGTTGTTGCAGGGTCGTCCGCAACAAATACTGTGCCTGACCCGTCATCTAAAATCGTAATCGTGCCAGTCACACCAGCAGAATTTTGTACCGCACCACTGGTCACAGTACCCGTTGAAATGTTGACCACTTCGCTATTTTCATAAGTGATATCTGGCTTAATCGTTGTGCGTAACAATACACTGGTTGCGCCAACTGGCATCGTGACTCCATTTGCCGCGCCCACCCAGTTAGTCCCATCAAAATACTCAATCGCTGACCCTGTGTCAGTCCCTACTGTACCCGTACCGTTTGTCAGCACTGGCGTGAATACCACTGGCGCACCCGCCACTGGTGTACTCATCGTCACTTCTACCACCGCGTAAGGTGAGCCTTCGTTGACGACCACGCTAGAAATAGACATCACCGGCGCGTCCACAATCGTCACTGTACCCGCTACGCTTAGCGTACTGACCAACGCGGTTGTACCGCTTAAGGCACCCGTGTCTACATAGTAAACTTCTGGCACTTCATTGATGGTGTCTACTTTAATACTTGTTCGTAGGTCTACTGCTGTTTGGCCTGCAGCCATGGTCACACCATTCGCAGCACTCACCCAATTAGCACCATCGAAATATTCAATCACAGCACCTGATGGTGTTGCACGGTTATCGGCACCCACTGTTGCCGTGCCAGAACGTAAAGTCGGCGTAAATACCACAGTACCTGTAGGCGCTTGACTCAAGGTCACGCGCGTTACGGCAAACGGGTCTGACGCTTCATTCACACGGACGTTACTAATGCTCAATGTCGGGCGATCATCATTCAACGTTGCTGGCGCAGCGTTAGTGCCCGGCGCATCTGGCGTGCCTGTTGAATTGGTGCTACTAAATAAAACACCTGTGCCATCATCTTTAATGGTACCCACACCGGTCGCAGCAGTGCCACTAACGTTGGTTGCGACCAAGTTAAAGGTTTCACCGTTGTCTGCACCAGTGTCATTGGTAATTGTTGTGCGAACTAACAAACCACCTGCTGGGATTTTCACAAAATCGCCAGGCGTATAATTTTGCCAAGCTGTGCCGTCAAAATATTGCAAGGCAGAACCAGTATCAGTACCCACCAGTGCCGTGCCGGAAGTTAATGCCAAGGTCGTGTATTGACCTGTTTCGCCAGACACCGTGAATACTACATAAGGTGAACCCTCGTTCACCGTTAAGCTGTTCACGCTTAATGGGCGGTCATCGTTTGGCAAGCTAGCGGCATTGGCTGAACTCACGACGGTTGTCGTTGGCGCTGTCACGGTTGGCACTGTGCCATTCGTTGGGGCGGATTCATCCACACCTGTGGTTGCAGGATTGTCCGCAACAAATACCGTGCCTGTGCCGTCATCCTTGATGGTCGCAATACCGACTGCAGGTGTTGTGCTGCCAGTATTTGTCGCGATTAAAGTAAAGGTCTCACCGTTATCAACTGGCGTATCGTTGGTAATCGCAACACGCACTAATAAGTTAGCAGCTTCGCCTGGCGTGCCATCACCATCCGATGGGATTTGTACAAAGCTACCTGGCGCATAAGGCACCCAAGCAGAACCGTTCCAATACTCTAAAGCCGTTCCTGTATCTGCACCTAAAGTTGCATCAGCATCTGTCGTGCTCGCTGTATTACCCAATGCAAGTTTGACAAACTGACCTTCAACGCCACCTACAGTAAATACGGCATATGGTGAACCTTCGTTTACCGTTAAGTCGCCTACCGTGAGTGGACGGTCATCATCCAACGGTGTGCTGACGCTATCTGGTGTGCCTGTCGTGTTGGTTGCTAAGAACACATCACCTGTACCATTATCCAAAATGGTGCCAAGGCCAGTCGCAGCGCCGCCGCCTGTATTGGTAGCAACTAAATGATAGGTTTCGTTGTTATCGCCAGTTGGATCATTGTTAATCGTCGTGCGAACTAATAAACCGCCCGCTGGAATTTCCACAAAACTACCTGGGATGTAATCAACCCAAGCTGAGCCGTTGTAGTACTGCAAAGCAGTGCCTGTGTCTGTACCCAGTGAAGCTGAACCTTGAATAGGCGCTAAACTCAAGCTGGTTAATTGACCTGTTGTGCCAGTCACCGTGAATACTGCGTAAGGTGAACTTTCATTCACTGTCACACTGCTCACAGCTAAAGGACGGTCATCGCTAGGCAATTTAGCAATATCTGCAGGACTGCTCACCACGCCATTCACTGGACTTGGCGGCGTTACTGTTTGAGGCGTTGCTGGCGAACCTGGTGTGGCTGGTGCTACGCCAGAGTTAGTGCTGTCGGTGGCAAATATCGTGCCCTGACCATTATCCAAAATGGTACCAAGGCCAGTCGCAGCGCTACCGCTGACGTTGCTTGCAATCAAATTGTAGGTTTCGCCATTATCCGCGGTCGTGTCGTTGATAATCGCCACGCGCACCAATAAATTAGCCGTTTCACCTAGGGTGGTGTCGCCGTCAGATGGCACTTGAACATAACTACCTGGGATATAAGCCACCCAAGCCGTTCCGTTCCAGTATTCCAGCGCAGTACCAATATCTTTAGTTGTACCAGTCAAGGTTGCATCTGTGCCTGGCGTGCTACCTGTGCTACCTAGGGCCAATTTCACATATTGGCCTTCTACTGCCGTCACCGTAAACATTGCATAAGGCGAAGCCTCATTGACTACGACGTTATCTACCGTGATAGGACGGTCATCGTCAGCTAAAGTAGCAACATCAGCGCTCAGCACCACTGGACTAGTCGCCGGAGTGGCTAGCGTACCATCAGCATTCCAAATATTGCCTGTGCCATCATCCACAATCTTGGCATAACCAGCGAACGTATTACTTGTATCAGGGGTTAGCGTTACACCATTGACTACCACAGGCGTTGAAGTCGCATACTGCACGCTTAACTTAAAGCGCTCACCACCGTCTAATGTGGCGTCTTGTAAAATCGGCACACGTACCAACATTGAGCCATCAACTGCGCTTAAAGCAGGTGGATTAGCAACATTATAGGTTGTCCAAGTTGTGCCGCCATCTGTTGAGTACTCTAAACTATTGGTGTAATCAGCACCCGCAGTGGCTGCTGGCGTTGTACCTGCACCTAGCGTCAATTTAACGCCTGCAGTTGGTACACCCGTGACGGTAAACACTACATAAGGGGAGCCTTCGTTGACCAGCAGATCGTTCACGAACGCAGGGCTAAATGGATTGTCGTTATTCAGCGCTAGCGTAACGTCATCGCTCGTTGTTGTTGTGCCCTTAGTGTCTACTGTGCCTACAGCATCAGGCGAACCAGTTCTATTGGTGCTGCTAAACAAGCTGCCTGTACCATCATCGACAATGGTACCCACACCTGTTGAACCGGTACCGCCTGTGTTGCTGGCTGCTAGCTTAAGCGTTTCAGACATTTCATAAGGCGCGTCATTATTAATCGCTACGCGAACTAATAAATTACCATTATTGCCTGCTGGCACTTCTACAAAACTGTTAGGGGTATAGCTCACCCAGCTCGTGCCGTTAAAGTATTCCAGCGCGTTCACATAATCTACGCCCGCTGTTGCTGTATCAGCCGCCAAACTCAATTTCACAAACTGACCAACTTCAGCATCGACCGTAAACACCAAATAAGGCGAGGCCTCGTTGACGGTCACGCTATTCACCGTCACAGGACGGTCATCGTTTAAGCTGGATGGCGAAACGCCAGTGTCTGGCGTGCCTGCAGTACCGCTATAGATATCACCTGACCCATCATCGAGAATAGTTGCAATACCCGCATTGCCTGTACTAATTAAATTAGCGATACCACCAGTATTTTTCGCAGTTAATGTGAAAGTCTCGCCGCCATCTAATGGGGTGTCATTGGTAATCGTTGCACGCACCAACAACTCACCATTACCTGAGGTTGGAATCTTAACGAATGCACCTGGCGTGTAAGTTTGCCAAGTTGTACCGTCAAAATACTCCAAGGTCGAACCGTAATCACTAGAACTTGCTGTGCCGTTTGCCGTTTCTAGCGTCACATACTGACCCGCTTGGCCTGTTACAGTAAATACCGCATAAGGGGAACCCTCGTTCACCGTTAAGTTATTCACCGTTAATGGACGGTCATCGTTAGGCAAGTTGGCAATATCAACAGGACTGTTGACCACAGAAGCCGTTGGCGCTGTGACTGTTGGTGCTGTGCCATTAGTCGGGGCAGATTCGTCCACAGTCGTCGTTGCAGGATCATCCGCTACATAGACTGTACCTGTGCCATCGTCTTTAATCGTTGCAATGCCAGTGCCTGCAACATTTGGTGTGCCGCCAGTATTGGTCGCCACTAGCGCGAAGGTCTCACTGTTATCTGCTGATGTGTCACCCTTAATTGCCACGCGCACTAATAAATTAGCAGGCTCGCCAGTGGTGCTATCGCCATCCGATGGAATTTGCACAAAGCTGCCAGGGATATAAGTTACCCAAGCCGTGCCGTTCCAGTACTCCAATGTCGTCCCTGTGTCTGTGCCCAAGGTCGCATTCAGGCTAGGATTAGTCGTCGCGGCAAGGTCTAATTTCACATACTGACCTTCAACACCGCCAACATTAAACACTACAAAAGGTGAACCCTCGTTGACTGTTGGACTATCTACTGTCACAGGACGGTCGTCATTTGGCAACTTAGCGATATCAGTCGCACTGCTCACCACAGGCGTGGTTGGCACGGTGACCGTTGGCAATATGCCATTAGTCGGGGTGGATTCATCCGTTGACGTTGTCGCTGGATTATCCGCAACGAACACTGTGCCAGTGCCGTCGTCTTTAATCGTCACTGTCGCTGGGGTTGCCGCAATGCCGCCTGTATTCGTGGCTGTTAAGCTAAATGGCTCGCTGTTGTCTGACGTTGCATCTTGCTCTGGGGCTAACAATACACGGACTAATGCCTTGCCATTGCTATCAAGCGGGATTAAGTCGCCAGCGTGGTAAGTAACCCATGCTGTGCCATTCCAAAATTCGATGCTTGTTAATGGGCTAGAAGTATTCGTTGGCAAGCTCAGTGACGCCAATTGGTTAGGCGCACCGCTCACTTCAAATGCCGCATAAGGTGAAGCCTCGTTCACCACTGGCGCAACTGCCGTCACCGTGAGTGGACGGTCGTCATTTGGCGCTTTTGAGGCATCTGCAGACGGAATAACCCCATTAACAAGAGCTGGCGCTGTTGCGGTATCAGGTGTCGTGCCTGTTGGATTGCCAGCAGTAAATTGTGTACCTGTGCCGTCATCTTTAATCGTTGCAATCCCTGTCGCAACTAGATTACTTGCATCCGTAGCCACTAACTTAAAGGTTTCGTTATTATCAGGTGTGCTGTCATTTGCAATCGCTGTACGCACCAACAACTTACCAGTGCTGTCTAGGCTGACTGGACTACCGCTAGTGTAAGGCTGCCATGCGCTACCATCCCAATACTCTAGGGCTGTGCCGTAATCGGTACCATTGGCACCAGTCGCGTTGAGGCTAGCATTGGTGGTATCAGCCAAAGCCAAGTTTGATATCACTTGGTTAGGCAGACCAGATACCGTAAACACCGCATAAGGCGAACCTTCGTTCACAGTGAGATTATTAATGCTCAAGCCTTGGTCATTATCTAACACCAAGCCATTACCTGGGCTGTCTGGGGTACCAGTGGTGTTAGTTACACTAAACAAACTGCCTGTACCATCATCCTTAATGGTCGCAATACCCGCATTGCCTGAACTAATCACATTAGTCGTGCCATCGGTATTGGCTGCCACTAGCTTAAAGGTCTCGTTATTATCTAAAGTGCTGTCATTGGTAATCGCCACACGCACCAACATCGTGGCGCCTGTCGTTGGGATTTGTACGAAACTACCAGCGGTATAAGGCTGCCAAGCAGTACCATCAAAATACTCTAAAGATGTTGGTAAACCAGTATCGGTACCCAATGTTGCATTAAGGCTAGCGTTGGTCGTTGCCTCTAAAGACAAGCTGACATACTGACCAGCAGCGCCGCTCACTGTAAATACCGAATAAGGTGAACCTTCGTTCACTATTAAGTTATTGACGGTTACAGGACGGTCATCACACAGCTGTGTCAGCGTAGGATGTGCAACAACAGCTGGCTCAATACAAGCCGTGTCTAGAGCGCCTAAGAACAGTGTTTCGACATAAGCTGAACGGCTAGCGGTAGTACCGTCACCGAAGGCACCTCCTGGATTATGTCCCGTTCCATTAATCAGACCTGCACAGCCGTAGAGCAAGACTGAGCTAAAGTGGCCACCAGTCTCAACCGTATAGGCGACCTGACCAGCAACAGAACCACTAGGCGCTGTGGGAATTAAGAGTTTGTCATAGATCTGAACATTGATGTCCGTAGAAGCAATTGGCGTACCCAGCATACTCAAACTGTTGCTGCCAGTAGCCACAATACTTCCGTTCTTAAGAATCATATTGATGGCACCGCCATAACCAGTGGAGCTGTTTTGTGCGCTAATAAACTGCACATTGCTCAGCTCAGTTCCAACACCTGCAGTCCCCAGCATCGTTGTCCAGCTTAATACTGCAGTGGTTGAGTTTTGCCCAGCAGTGCCATATGCATTAGTTCCACTGACATACACCTTGCCGTTAGAACCCAATACAAAGTAGGTGTTATCGGTAACGCCAATTTGCACTGCTTTAACCCCAGGCGCTGACGAAAATGGATCAGCCATTTCTACAGCAGTAGCTCTGGAAGCTAATGCAGAGCCATCGCCTAAATAAGTATCTGTTCCCCAGGTATAAAACTTACCCGTACTTGCACTGTAAGCAAAGGCTGTTTTGAATGCATACTCTAAATCCGTAATACCGGTCAGCGTTGCACCCGTGGCATCTACTACCTGAGTAAAATCACCTGTGCTTGGATGACCAGAAACAAAAGGAGGTATGGTCGCAGTCCTCACTGAGCCGTCGTTCATTAAGAACATGACACCCGTGGCAGAGGCACTCATGGCCTTCACATCCGCCGCAATGAAATCAGAAGGCGTTGCGATTTTTTGGAAAGCTATACTGCTGGTATAGCCAGCCGCCAACCCTATACCATTTCTTCCCCAAGCATATAATCCATCAGTCGTTAGCAGTAAGAACTGGTCTCTAGTTGATGAGGGAACACCCACATCAATAATCGTACCAGTGTAGTTGAAGCCATTAGCAGGTGTCACTAATATTGGCGTTAATAGGCTATCTCCATTTGGCGCTGCGGACTCACCAGAAACGTAATAACCACCACCCTCAGCCTTATAAAAAGCACCATGGAAGCCTGAAATAATATAATGTGCTTTATCAAAGCTAGCTTGGCGCCATGCACTTAAAGCCGCCTGTTTGTCAGCTGCAGTCGTCGCATTTGCAAACGCAGCTGAAGAGTCTGTGATAGTTGCATCACCAGTGAAAATCGTGCCCGTACCATCATCCATAATGGTGGCTAAGCCCGTGCCTCTGACAATACCGTAAGCATCTTTCACTGTCAGCGTTAGGGATTCCGCACCCTCATAAACCTCTTGCTCGTAAAGCGCGACCCGCACTAACAAATCACTGCTCGCAGGAATCGTGACATATAGGTCATTGGCATAATCAGCAGCGGTATAGTTGACCCAAGCGGAGCCAGTCCAATACTGCAGGGTATCGTTCAAGTCATTGGTGCCATTGTCAGTCGCACCAATCGTGGCATTGCCTGTACTATTCGTTGTTGGGGCAAGGCTTAATTTAACTTGTGACCCATAACCACCGTCTAGCGTAAACACCACATAAGGTGAACATTCATTAACGATAACGCTGTTAATGTGCACCGCCAGCTCATCATCTAAGGTCGATGGCAAGCCATTTGTACCAGGATTTTCGGGCGTACCTGTGGTGTTAGCAGAGCTAAACAAGCTACCTGTGCCATTATCTTTAATGGTCGCAATACCCGCATTACCTGTACTAATCACATTAGTCGTGCCACTCACATTGGTGGCAGTTAAGGTGAAGGTCTCGCCATTGTCTTGAACAATGTCATTGAAAATTGGCGCACGGACCAATAAGGTGGTGCCTGTGCTTGGAATTTGAACATAGCTACCTGGCACATAATTAAGCCAAGTCGTGCCATCAAAGTATTGCAAAGCAGAACCAAAGTCTGATGCGCCTGCAGTACCCGCAACCGTGGCAAGCTTCACAAGCTGACCAGCATCACCTGTCACCGTAAATACGGCGTAAGGTGAACCTTCGTTGACGGTGAGATTGTTCACGCTTAATGGACGATCATCATCCAGCCTTGTTGGCAAACCTGCGGTGCCTGCAGCATCTGGCGTACCATTGGTGTTGGTAGCACTAAACAAGCTGCCTGTGCCATCGTCTTTAATGGTGCCCACGCCAGTTGCCGTGCCACCGCCTGTGTTGCTTGCTACCAAATTGAATGTTTCGCCAGCTGTATTTTCTAGGTTGGTGTCATTGGTAATCGCCGTGCGAACTAATAAACCACCGCCTGGAATTTGCACAAAGCTACCTGGCGTATAAGTTTGCCAAGTGGTGCCATCAAAGTATTGCAAAGCTGTGCCCGTGTCAGCGCCTACAGTCGCTGTGCCATCGCTTAAACTCAAGCTGGTGTATTGGCCAGTGACGCCCGTCACCTTGAATACAGCATAAGGCGAGCCTTCATTCACCGTAACGCTGCTCACGCCCAACGGACGGTCATCATTGAGCAATGTAGAGGCATTCGCACTGGTGACGACACCCGACGTAACTGGTGTCGCTGTTGGCGGGGTAATTAACGATGGATTGCCTGCGGTAAATAGCGTACCTGAGGCATTATCCAGAATAGTCGCCACACCTGTCGCAGCTGAGCCAGTTGAAGGTGTTGCTGTTAAATTAAAGGTCTCAGCATTGTCACTTGTCGTGTCATTGGTGATTGTTGTGCGCACGAACAGAATGCCATTGCCATCTAGATTGACATTGCTACCAGTGGTATAAGCCACCCAAGACGTGCCGTTAAAGTACTCTAATCCTATGCCAGTGGCTGAGCCGTAATCTGTACCCGCACCGCTTGCGTTGAGGCTAGCATTGGTCGTCTGTGATAGCGCCAAATCTGTCAGCACCTGATTTGGTGCGCCAGTCAATGTAAAGACTGCATAAGGTGAACCCTCGTTCACCGTGAGATTGTTGATGCTTAAGGACTGGACTACGCCATTGTCATTATTCTTTGCCGTCGTGGTATCAACCGTACCATCCGCATTAAAGATAGTACCCGTGCCATTATCCAGAATCGTACCGATACCTGTACCTGCGGCATTAGCTGTGCCATCTGTATTTTTTGCGATAATCTTGAAGGTTTCACCATTGTCGGAGAAACTATCATTGGTAATCGCCACACGTACCAACATCGTGGTGCCTGATGTTGGAATCTGCACAAGACTACCTGGGACATAAACCACCCAATGTGTGCCGTCGAAATACTCCAGCACCGTGCCTGTATCCAAGCCAAGTAGTGCATTTTGGGTTTGATTAGTCGTTGGGGCTAAAGCCAAACTCACAAACTGACCAGCCGCGCCACCTACCGTAAACACGGCATAAGGTGAACCTTCGTTCACGGTCACATTATCCACCGTCACAGGACGATCATCACATAATTGTGACGGCGTCGGTGCTGGTAAAGTGACTGGCAGGACACAAGCTTCGGCTAAATTACCTAAGAATTGCGTTTGTACATAAGATGCACGGTCAGTTGTTGTACCGTCAGCAAACGCGCCACCTGGATTATGGCCTACAGCGCTAATCACACCGGTACAACCGTATAGCAATACCGAGCTGAAGTGACCACCCGTCTCAACCGTAAACGCGACTTGACCGACAATCGAACCCGTAGGCGCTGTTGGAAGCAAAATATTTGCAACTAACGTGCTGGTGGTTACGCCTGGAACGCCCAACATGCTGCGGCTGTCAGCCCCAGCAGCCAACACACTGCCATCTTTGAGAATCATGTTGATGGCAGATGTTCCATAGGATGGATACACCGCATTATTTTGGGTACTAAAGAACTGAACATTAGTTAAGGGTGCTGTACCATCGGTGTTTTTCATGGTTGTCCAGGTAGCGATAGCTCCCGTAGTACCCTGACCTGCCGCACCCGCTGGGTTTAGACCACAGACATAAACCTTGCCATCACTTCCCAGCACAAAATACGTCGCATCACTCATCCCAATTTGCACAGCCTTAACACCTGTTGGCAATGGATTAGCCATTTCCACAGCGGCAGCACTCGAAGCACCCGCCGACCCATTACCTAAATAGGTGGTGGCACCCCAAGTGTAGAACTTACCTGTGCTGGCGCTGTAAGCAAAAGCTGTATTTTGGAAATACTCTAAATCGGTAATACCTGTGATTGCAGCACCACTTGCATCGACCACTTGAGTAAAGTCGCCCGTAGTTGGGTGTCCAGAGTTGGCGGTAGACAGGGCCACTGTTCGCACCGTTCCATCTTTCATGACGAACATCACACCAGTATTTGATGCGGTCATCGATTTCACATCGGCCGTAACAAACTCAGCTGGTGTAACAATTTTTTGGAAGTTATAACCAGGGTTATAGCTTGATGACAATCCAACACCTGGAGTTCCCCAGGCATACAAACCATCAGTAGTGACCATGACGAACTGGTCATATCTGGTTGATGGAATCGCCACATCAATGATGGTGCCAGTGTAATTAAATCCGTTTGCAGCATTCACCAAAATTGGAACGGTGAGATTGCCACCAGTTGCTGAGGCATTCTCACCAGCAACGTAATAACCACCATCCCCTGACTTATAAAATGCGCCGTGGAAACCTGAAATAATATAGCGAGATTTTTCAAAGTCAGTTTGGCGCCAAGCATCTAAAGCTGCTTGTTTTTCAGCCGCAGTCGTGGCATTTGCATAGGCTGCTGATGCATCTGTTGGCGTAACGTTGCCAGTGTAAATATCGCCCGTACCATCATCATAAATAGTCGCTAAGCCCGTGCCGCGCACGCGACCGTTCGCATCCGTGACTTGTAATGTGAACGTCTCAGGACCTTCGTAAGCGCTTTGATCATAAAGCGCTACACGCACCAACAAATCGGCCGTCGAAGGAATGTTAATGACGGTGCCATTGACATAGTCGACCCATGTCACACCATTCCAATATTGCATGGAAGTACTGACATCGTTGGTGCCGTTATCTGTCGTGCCGAGCGTGGCGTTTCCACTCGCGAGTAGATTCAGTTTAACTGGCTCACCGTAACCGCCATCGAGCGTGAACACTGCAAAAGGTGAACATTCATTCACGTTTACATTATTAATAGTCACCGCGACGATGTAATCGTTATCTAGTGACGCAGGTAAGTCAGTTTGCGTACCAAGCGCATCTGGCGTGCCTGTAGTGTTGAAGCCACTATACAAGTTACCTTGGTTATTATCGAGAATTGTGCCAAGGCCTGTACCCGTCAAATTACCAGTACTGGTAGCTACCAAGTTAAAGGTTTCGCCATTTTCAATATCGTTGTCATTCACAACCGCTACACGCACCAACAACTTGCCGCTACTGCCGATGGTCACATTACCACCCGCATAAGTGGTCCAAGCCGTGCCATTGTAGTATTCCAACACCGCGCCAACGTCAGCACCTGTGCCAGATAGCGTTGCATTACCACTAATGTTGGTTGTCGCAACCAAGGCCAAGTTCGCCACAATTTGATTAGCAACGCCTGTCACCGTAAACACTGCGTAAGGCGAACCTTCGTTGACGCTCACATTGTTCACAATCAAGGTTTGGTCATTGTTAAGATTTGCTGGCAGGTCAGTTTGCGTACCAAGCGCATCTGGCGTACCTGTTATGTTGTTCACACTAAACAAACTGCCTGAGGCATTGTCTCGAATGGTCGCGGTTCCAGTCACGCCCACATTGCCAGTATTCGTTGCTGTTAAGGTGAACGTCTCGTTATCGTCTGCTACCGTATCATTGGTAATGGTTGTACGTACCAATAAGGTCGCGCCAGAAAGTTGCAGGTAGCTACCAGCGGTGTAAGCTACCCAAGCGGTGCCGTTATAGTATTGGAAGCTAGTAGAGCCAAAGTCTGCTGCAACGGCTGTACCAGTCGCCATTGCAAGTTTTACATATTGCCCAGCTGCAGCCGTTACCGTAAAGACGGCATAAGGTGAACCCTCGTTCACTGAGAAGCTATTTACACTTAATGCACGGTCGTCGTTGAGCAAGTTACCTGCATTAGCAGCCAGCACCACGCCGCTCACTGGGATTGGCGGTGTTGCTGTAGCAGGCGTTAGTCCTGTTGGATTGCCAGAAGTAAATAGCGTGCCTGTGCCGTCATCTTTAATCGTGGCTGTACCTGTCGCAGTATAGGTCGGATCAGTGACAGTTAAAGTAAAGGTTTCGTTATTGTCTGGAGTTGTGTCATTCACAATCGCAACCCGCACCAACAAGCTACCGTTAGCATCTAGTTTTGTAGTGCCATTCACATAAGCAACCCAAGCGGTGCCGCTCCAGCACTCCAAGCTTGTGCTGTAATCGGCGCTAGTGCTTGGATTTAAAGTCAGGCTTGATAAGACTTGGTCAGGCGTACCTGTCAGGTTAAATACCGCGTGTGTTGAGCCCTCGTTGACCGTTAAATTATTAACAGCTAAAGGTTGAATACGGTCACTATCTAAAGTCGATGGCAAGCCGTTTGTGCCAGGGTTTTCGGGCGCACCTGTTGTGTTTGAAGCACTAAATAAACTACCAGCACTATCATCATTAATTGTCGCTGTGCCTGACACACCGATGTTGCCAGTGTTAGTCGCCGTTAGGGTGAAAGTTTCACCTTTATCCCACACGGTGTCATTCACAATCGTCGTGCGCACCAAAAGCGTTGTGCCTGTGCCGTTGCTACCTGCTGGAATTTGGACAAAATCACCAGCGGTGTAAGCGCGCCATGTCGTGCCATCAAGGTATTCTAAGTTCGAACCGTAATCTGCCGAGCTCGCTGTACCATTAGCCAAGGCTAATTTTCCATACTGGCCAGTTACACCCGTCACCGTAAAGATAACGTAAGGCGAAGCCTCGTTGACGGTAACACTGCTCACAGCGAATGGACGGTCATCATCTGGCAGTGCAGACGCATTGGCGGCGATAACTACGCCATTTACTGGTGTTGGGACTGAGGTTGTAGCTGGGACACCAGCCGTTGGATTGCCTGATGTAAATATTGTGCCAGTACCATCATCTTTAATGGTGGCAGTACCGCGTATCGTCACACTCCACTCGGACCTGACATCCAGGTAAAAGAGTTCGCCATTATCAACAATGGTGTCATTGATTATTGCCACTCGAAACAAGGTTGGGGTAGCGCCAATACTAATCGAGCCAAAGCTAGGGGTTGCCCATGAGCTGCCGTTCCAGTACTGGAGCGCATTTGTATAATCTGCTGTGCTTGCCGTACCCGCAACGATCGTTGCGCCATAAAGCATTGTTGCAGTATTGCTACCACTACTTCCGCCAACCACACTAAATACTGCGTAAGGCGAGCCTTCGTTCACAGTAACGGAGCTGATACTAAAATCTCTATTGAGTGCTAAGCCATTTGTACCAGCAGATTCAGGCGTACCATTTGTGTTTAAAGCGCTAAATAAACTACCCGTACCATCATCCATAATGGTGCCAAGGCCAGTCGCAGCAACGCCACCCGTGTTGGTCGCCAGCAATTTGAATGTTTCAGCTGGGTCACCAAACGTGTCATTGGTAATCGTTGTGCGCACCAAGAGCGTCGTGCCTGCTGTTGGAATTTGTACAAAACTGCCTGCCGTATAAGCGACCCATGCGGTGCCGTTATAGTATTCCAAGGCAGAACCAGTATCTGTACCAATCGTTGCAGTGACTGAAGCCAAACTCAAGCTAGTGTATTGACCAGCGACACCTGTCACAGTAAACACTGCATAAGGTGAGCCTTCGTTGACCGTGATGCTGTTGACACTTAATGCACGGTCATCATTGGGTAAGGTTGCCGCATTGGCAGCTAATACCACGCCAGTAGATGGCGTTGTGGTAGCAGGCACGTTGCCTGTTGGATTACCCGCAGTAAATAAGGTGCCCGTCGCATCATCTTTAATGGTCGCCGTCCCAGTGGCTGTTTGGCTCGCTGCACTTGATGTCGCTGTCAGCGTGAAGGTTTCACCATTGTCAGCAGTACTGTCATTGGTAATCGGTGAACGGACTAATAGCGTGCCTGTGCCATCAATGCTGACATTACCGCTCACATAAGCCGTCCAAGCGGTGCCGTTCCAGTATTCCAAGCCCGTGCTTGTTGATGTACCGTAATCGACGCCAGCACCTGAGGCTGGACTAGTTGAGCCGGCAGCTAAAGCCAAGCCAGAAATAACTTGGTTAGCCGCACCCGATATTGTAAATACAGCATAAGGCGAGCCTTCGTTGACCATCACGTTATTGATAGACAATACACGGTCATCGTCTAGGCTTGCTGGCAAGCCATTTGTACCCGCTGCTTCGGCAATGCCTGTTGTATTCAACGCACTAAACAAGCCACCTGTTAAATCATCTTTAATCGTCGTTACGCCAGTTGCAGAAGCACCGTTTGTATTCGTTGCAACGAGATTGAATGTTTCGCCATTGTCTGGTGATGTGTCATTGGTAATGGCCACGCGCACCAACAATGTGGTACTGCCTGCTGGAATTGGCACATAGCTATCGGTCACATAGGTTTGCCAAGCGGTGCCGTCAAAATACTCTAACCCACCGGTATCTATGCCCACGGTGGCTGTGCCATTGGTCAAGGCTAGTTTCACGTATTGACCAGCGACCCCTGTCACGGACAATATCGCGTAAGGCGAAGCCTCGTTCACCGTAACGCTGCTGACAATTAACACGCGGTCGTCATTGCGAAGGCTTGCCACATCAGCTACAAGCACCACGCCTGTTGGCGCGGCCAACGTAGCAGGAACACCAGCTGTTGGGTTACCAGAGGTAAATAAAGTACCTGTGCCATCATCCACAATCGTTGCCGTGCCCATGGCATTACCAGTCGCACTGTTCACCGCTGTTAGCGTAAAGGTTTCGTTATTATCGATTGCACTGTCATTGATAATGGCAGTACGCACCAACAATTTACCTGTGCTATCTAGACTGACACTGCCACTCACATAGGCAGTCCAAGCTGTACCGTTCCAATATTCCAAACCTGTACCTGTGCTAGCACCATAGTCCGCACCTGCACCAGTTGCTGGATTAACATCGCCAGCACCCAAAGCCAAGCTGGTAATGGCCTGATTAGCCGCGCCAGCAATCGTAAACACGGCATAAGGGGAACCCTCGTTCACCGTTAAACTGCTGACCGTTACTGGAACCGTAGTGCCCGCAGTAAACATCATCCCTGAACCTTCCGCAATAGTGGCTGTACCAGCCTTCATCACGGTGCCTTCTGTATCGGTAAGGTTAAGGAAGAAAGTTTCGTTAGGGTCAACCACCGCGTCTGTTTTAAGCGGAACACGCACGTTGAGTTTCGTGCCTGCCGTAACACTCAAAGGTGTGTTTGCGGCATAAGCCAACCAAGCAGAACCAGTCCAATACTCCATCGTAGCCGTATAGTCACTACCTGCCGTTGCGGTGCCTGCAACCAAAGCCATTTTAATGGTCTGTGTCGTCGCCACATCAATCACAAACACTACAACAGGTGAAGTCTCGTTCACCGTTACATTGTTGATGGCCAGTCCTGTGTCGTCACACAGCTGGGTTGGCGTAGGGCTAGCAAGTGTGAGTGATGTGACAGGCGCATCCGCTAAACCTGTGATGGTGGTTGCTGCGTACGTCGTAATCGCAGTGGTCGTCGCTCCAACAGCACCTGATGGGTTTCCTGAGTAGCTCACCACGTCAGCAGTGCCATATAACATGGCCGCACTAAAGTAACCACCGACCTCTACCGTATAAACTTGTTTACCTGCAAGTGAACCACTTGGGGCTGTTGGTTTAAGTATATTGCCCGTCGTAGCTAAGCCAAATCTATTTCCCCAGCCAGCAGAGCCAACCGCCAACACCGTGCTGTCTTTAAGAATGAGTTCAATACCATCCTTCACATTACTACTGTTTTCTACGCTATTTTGTGCACTAATAAACTGCACGTTGCTAAGCGATGTTCCTGCAGCACCTGTGGTGTCACGCATAGTGGTCCAAGTAGTGACTGCGCCTGCGACGTTCTGGCCAGCAGACCCACCCGCGTTAGTACCACACACATAAACTTTGCCATCACTGCCCAGCACAAAATAAGTGCTGTAACTGATGCCAATTTGTACTGCACTCACCCCTGCTGGTAGTGGACTGGACATTTCTGTGGCTTGTGCACGTGAAGCGGCCGCGGTTCCGTTACCCAAGTAGGTTGAAGCACCCCATGTATAAAACTTACCTGTGCTTGCACTATATGCAAAGGCTGAATTCTGATAAAACTCTAAATCACTGATGCCAGTAAGTAACGTCCCGCTTGCGTCAACCACCACCTTAGTAAAGTCGCCTGCTGGATGGCCAGATGGATAGGTTGTGTTGTTGTTCGTGACCGAACGCACCGTACCATCCTTCATTAAAAACATCGTACCATTGGCGGATGAGGTCATCGACTTAACATCCGCAGGAACAAATTCCGCCGGTGTCGTGATTCTTTGGAAGCTTGCGCTAGTGGTATAACTTGTTGGCAAGCCTGAACTTACAGTTCCCCATGCATAAAGACCTGTGGTCGTCAGCATTAGGTATTGGTTAGCGGTTCCCGAAGATGAAGATACCGCCACATCAATAATGGTACCGGTATAGTTATAGCCATTAGCTGCATTAATCAACAAGGGCGTTGTGAGATTGCCCCCTGTTGGCGATGCAGCCAGACCTGTCACGTAGTAACCTCCGCTCTCGGCCTTATAAAAAGCGCCTTGAGAGCCTGAAACGATAACGCGTGACTTATCATAGTTAGTTTGGCGCCAAGCGTCTAAAGCCGCTTGTTTTTCAGCTGCGGTCGTTGCAGCTGCATAGAGTGCTGAAGCATCGGTGACTGTTGCATCCCCAGTAAACAAGGTGCCAGTACCGTTGTCCATAATGGTCGCAAGGCCATAACCAATGGCATTGCCACTGGCATCCGCCACTTGCAGCGTAAAGGTTTCTGGGCCTTCGTAAGCCTCTTGGTCATAAATCGCTGCACGCACCAATAAAGTAGCGTTGGTCGGCGCAGTAATGACGCTACCTGCGGTGTAGTTAACCCATACGCCACCGTTCCAATATTGCAAGGCATTGCTTACATCATTAGTGCCATTGTCAGACGCGCCAATTGTGGCGTTGTCTGTGGCTGCACTTGCAATAAAATTGGTTGGAAGTAGCTTGAGTGTGACTTGCTTGCCGAACGCTGCATCAACGGTAAAAACGGCGTAAGAAGAGCACTCGTTCAGAACGATGGAGTTGATGGTGGCAAAAGAGCTCCCTGAACCGTCTTCAACGATCGTCGCTGTGCCTTGACCCAAAGCAGTACCGCCACCCGCAGTGGCTGTGCTAGCTTTCAGCACGAAGGTTTCAGCGCCTTCAACAGTCGCGTCGTTGACAATACCAATGCGCACACTCAGCGTTTGTCCTGCTGTCATCGCGACACCTGAAGCATCGGCGTAAGCCAGCCATGCCGCAGTTTTATCATCCCAATATTCTAACGTGGCGCCAATATCAGTCGAGGCTGCAAAGCCTGTGCCTGTGCCAAGCACTGTGCTAAGGAAGACAGTTTGTGTGTTAGGCGATGTCACATTAAACGCAGCAAAAAGGCCTGTTTCATTGACGGTGAGGTTGCTGACTTTTACACGGTCGTCATTTTTCGGAGTAGTGGTATCAAGTAGAGCCGTGGCTAGCGAAGAGGCTGTTGCAGCACTGACGCCTGTGGCGCCGGCAATGCCAGAAGCAAAAATGTCACCTGTGCCATCATCGGCAATCGTCGCTGTGCCGGAAACTGCTGTGCCACCAAGCGGGGTCGCAGTCAGCTTAAAGCTTTCAACGGTTGGGTTTTCTAAATTGCTGTCGTTAATAATCGCGACGCGTACCAATAAATTAGCCGCTTCAGCACTTGTGCCGTCCCCATCACTTGGAATTTGCGCTAGGCCACCTGCTTGATAAGCCACCCAAGCTGAGCCGTTCCAATATTCCATGGTGGACGCAAAGTCGGTGCCTAGTGTCGCACCAGCAACCACAGCCAACGCGAGATTGACGAATTGACCTTCTTTGCCGCCAACCGTAAATACTGCGTAAGGAGAGCCTTCGTTGACGGTGAATGTGGATACAGTCAACGCAGCGTTCGCTGAAAGGCCTGAGCCATCCTCCACAATAGTGGCCGTGCCTGCGGTTGCAACCGTGCCTGTATTAGTTGCGGTGAGGATAATCGTTTCACCTGGATCGGTAACACCATCAGCGGTAATCGCAACGCGAACCAACAAAGTGCCTGTACTGGAAAGCTGAACGAAACCAGTTGTGGTGGCGGAATAAGCCACCCAAGCTGGGGTTGCGGCAGCCGTGTTCAAGAATTCAAAGGCAGCCGTGTAATCGGTGCCAGAAGTTGCCGTGCCACTTAGCGCAAGCTTGGTGTACTGCCCTGCCGCGCCAGTCACCGTAAATACTGCATACACCCCAGCTTCATTCGCTGAGAAGTTATTGACTGCCAATACACGGTCGTCATTCGGCAAGGTAGCTGTAGAGGCGACATAGTTAGTATTCGCAGCAGGCGCCGTTGGCGTTGAAGTAGCAGGCGTAATTGAAGTTGGGTTAGCAGACGTGTAAAGCGTGCCTGTGCCATCATCTTTGATGGTCGCAGTGCCTGAAGTGGCAATTGTGCCAGTGTTGGTTGCAGTGAGCGTTAAGGTTTCGCTGTTATCATCAATGGTGTCGGCAGTAATCGCTACGCGCACCAACAGCGCAGTGAGGCCTGTTGGGATTTGCACAAAGTCGCCAACGGTGTAAGCCGTCCAAGCCGTGCCATTCCAGTATTGCATACTGTCGGTGTAATCAGTGCCAGCGGTCGCAGTCCCAGCGGCCAAACCAAGCTTCATGTATTGAAGCGCAACACCTGTGACAGTAAATACTGCGTAGTTGGTGCCATAACCTTCGTTGGCGGTAACCGCCGCAATGCTCAGCGCACGGTCATCATTGGCTAATGTTGCTGCATTGGCAGCAGACACCACGCCCGTTGTGGTCATGGTGTTGGTTTGTGCAATATTGAGCGTAGTCGCTGTCGCAACAGTCACGCCTAACACAGCGCCGTTTGTTGTAAAGACTGACCCTGTGCCATCATCTTTGATAGTCGCAATGGCTGCTGTTGGGCTGACGCCGCCTGTGTTGGTTACCGTGAGCGTAAAAGTTTCGCTATTATCGATGATGGTGTCATTAAGAATCGCCACGCGCACCAATAAGTTAGCGGCTTCCCCTGCTGTTGCGTCAGGGTCAGCCGGGATTCTTGCAAAGCCACCCGCGGTGTAGGCTGCCCAAGCGCTGCCGTCCCAGTATTCCATGCTATCGGTGTAATCAGTGCCAGCAACGGCACCTGTCCCTGCGGCTAGCGCAAGTTTTACGTATTGCCCTTCCACACCAACCACTGTAAATACTGCATAAGGCGAACCTTCGTTCACGGTAATCGCGGCAACAGTGAGCGCACGGTCATCATTGGCTAATACGCCAATGTCCGGAAGCGCCACAAAGCTTGCTGTTGTTGAAACCGTATCTGCTGTTGCTAAAGTTGAGCTAGTCGCAGCGGTGACACCTGAAACAGTAGAGCTTGTCGTAAATACTGTACCTGACCCATCATCTTTAATGGTGGCAGTTCCTCCTGTGGAGGCGACAGTGCCAGTGTTGGTCGCTGTGAGGATAATCGTTTCGTTGTTGTCGATTGCGGTATCGTTGACAATTGCCACACGCACTAACAAATTGGCGACTTCAGCGCTTGTTGCATCGCCGTCAGCTGGGATTTGGACAAAGCTCAGCGCTGTGTAAGCCACCCAAGCGCCACCATCCCAATATTCCATATTAGCGTTGTAATCAGTTGTGGCCGTGGCTGTACCTGATAATGCGAGTTTGACGTATTGGCCTTCTTTACCGCTAACGGTGAAGACGGCATAACCGCTTTCACTCACAGTGAATGTGCTTACAGAAAGTGGACGGTCATCATTGGCCAAGTTAGCCGCGTTGGCTGTCAACACCACGCTAGTGCCTGGCTGAGCTGTGGTCGCAGCAACGCCCGCAACAGGGATGGCGCTGGTAAATAAGATACCCGTGCCATCATCCATGATGGTGGCGGTGCCCGTGCTAGTACCGCCAGATGTTACGCCACCTGTGGTGCCGCTATAGGTTGCTTTCAGGGTAACAGTTTCGCCGCCTTCATTTAGCGTATCTGCTGCAATGCTAAAACGGACTAATAATTCTCCATTGGCCTGAATAGCCGCAGTTGTGCTGTAAGCTGTCCAAGCGGTTCCATTCCAATAAGTCAAGGCGGCAGCGTAGTCGCTGGTCACTGTTGCCGTGCCTGCAGTTAGAACCAAAGTCACCAATGCAGTAGGATTGCCTTTTACAGTAAATACGGCGTAGTTAGTACCCGTGCCTTCGTTGGCGGCAACGTCCATCACCAATGGCGCAGCATCATAAGTGCCTAAATTACCCTGCCAATCGGCAGCGGCAATGCTCGCTGTTTCGATCGTGCCACTTGAAGCTTCAAGCGTCCAATCGCCGCTTTGACCTGTGGTGTCCGTAGAAGCGGTCACATCAGCGCTGGTGTAGCCAGCTAGCGCGTCAATCGCGGCTTGGCCGTTTGCGTCATTCGCCACATTACAACCATAAAGCAACACATCACCTTGTTCGGTGAGGCTTGTTTTAATAGTTTCCCAAAGCTGGGCATTTTGTTCTGGGGCACTGAGTTTTAATGTTTGGTTGCCTAGACTAATCCAGCCATCGCCACCGTGCGAAAGCACGTGAATCGCATCGTATTCAGCGGCATGTTGTTGCAAATAAGCGGTTAGTTGAGCTGCTTCGTCGGTCGCAGGGTTTAGCACCAACACCGTACGATTTGGGTCGATGCGCGCAATATCATTGAGCAAAGTTTGTAAATCATTAAGCTGACCATCCACCACCACCAACTCGTGACGGTTTGCCGCAGCTGGCTGGGCCAAGGTGGTCAGACTAGTATCAACCGCATTCGCCAAAAAGGCGTCAGCGGGTGTAGCGTCAATGGTGTTTTGTGTAACAGGCGTTGCTTCTGTTTGTGTAGCGTTAGAAGTATCAGTTAAATCTGTAGCCGCAATGCTGGCAAGCGCATCGGCGAATTCTGGCGTTGCATTTTCTGCGCTTACTTGAACTGCACTGGCTTGAGCTGCGCTGGTATCGACTGCTGCCTTTTGCGCAAAAAGTTCAGCTTGCGTATGAATATCCACCACGGTAGCAACAGCGGCACCATCAAATAACATTCGCGGCTCAAGTGCGATAAGACGCGGCTTGGCTTTGCGTTTATATTGGCGTTTTGGTTTTTTGGTGGTGGTATCACTCATTGCTACTCTCTATCCATACTTAACTATCTAAAAAACCCAAACCCTTGCATGGGAATACAAGGGGTCTGTAGGTTTAGTGTGTCAAACAACAGCAGAAACTGTTATTTGTCGCCTTCTGGTGGGCTAATCATCAATACGCCACTCATGCCTGGGCTGAGTTCTTTGAATTTGCCGTCAATCACAGCAACCACCTTGATGGTCTGACTCACCGCGTCAATTTTGCTGTTAATACGTGTGATTTTGGCTGGGTAAGATTTTTCTGTTTCATCCACTTGCACTTGGAATTGGTAGCCTTTAACCAACCAAGGTGACCATTTAGATGGCGCAATAAATTCAACTTCTAGCGAGCTGTTATCTAGAATTTCCATCAGCGGTTGACCAGCTTGCACATATTGTTGTGGGCGAACTTTTTGCTCAAACACAAGGCCACTGTATGGCGCGGCGATGGTGCAGCGACTAATCAGTGAAAGCACTTCTTGATGTTCAGCTTTTGCTTTAAGGAACTCTGAATATGAGTTTTCAGTTTCAATGCGACCCACTGAGTTCAGCTCAAGTAAGCGTTTGTTGGTTTGGTAGTTACGCTCTGCCATGCCAAGCACCGCTTTCGTTTTTTGTAGCTGGGCTTGTTGTGTTGAGCAATCAAAGGTCACTAAAGATTGGCCTTTAGTAAAAGCCTGACCTTCTTTATATGGCAAACGTTGGATACGCGCGCTCATTTCGGCAGTAATCGTGGTGTAAGTCACTGCCGAAAGCTGCGCGCGGATGTCTTGCTTGGCTTCCACTTGCGGCTCAGGCGCTGGCGCAACAACTGGGGCTGGCGCAACAACCGGCGCTGGTGCTTCAACCTTATTTAGGTTGTGCCAAGGACGCCATTCAAAAACAAGTAAGCCTGCAACAGCAAGTGCAATAACGAGTGTGGTTTTGTTGATGTTTTTCATAAAAGAATCCTTAGGTTTTCTTTAATTAATATTTTTCAATTAAGGTTGGGTGCTGGTTTTACGCTGTGGTTTCAACAAGAGATCTAACGCGATATCCAGCCAATCTTTCTTCGGTTTTTTTTCTTCAATGACTTTAGGCGCAACTGGGATTTCTGGTTTTGTTTCAGCTGGCGCATCAATCGCATCAGCCTCAGCAGGCAAGGTGAGTGTCATGTCGCGCACACGCAGGTCGCCAATGGTCGGCTCGTCTTGCTCTGGTAGTGCAGGTAATTTGCCAGCGTTCCAATCTTTAAAGCTATCCGCCACGAGCCCTGTGAGTTGCTCAAGCGAGAGATCGTCCAAGCTACTAAAATGAGGCTCCAAGCCAGTTGTTGCCTGCATCTTTCCGCGCGCAGCAAAAAACTGTGCAAGCGTTTGATACTTGCGCAAACGGCTAACGATGCTAGAAACGTCTGATGACACTTTTTCAGCTTGACTAGCCACACCTTCACGATATTTTTCAGTGGTGATTTTTGCGATGCGCTCATCCACGTTATCGATTTGTGCAGATTGTCGGTATTGCGCTTGTGAGTTAGCCAACTGCACTTTAGAGAGATGTACTTGCGTCACAATCGCCATTTGCATCATGATGCGGCGCTGCGCTGCGTACTCTTTGTTTTGGTCAGCCAGCTTTTTTACCGCTGGCAAACTTAGCAAGTTCCAGAGGTTGTAGCTGATGCCAGCTGAGCTTTCAATCCAATTTTTATTAACGTAATAGCTGTTAGCTGCATACTGTGCACCAACGCTAAAAGTCAAATCAGGAAATAGCTTAAGCAATGATTTGCGCGCTTCTTCAACGGCAATACGCGCTTCGTAAATACTCTGCTTAAGATCAGCATTCGCAAGCATGGCGCGCACTTCAAACTCCTCAGCAGGCGTAGCATCAAAAGCATTAGGCACGGCTAGCATTTCAGGGTCTTCAAGCAGCGGCTTAGCATTAACAGGCAAATTAATCAGCTGATTAAGTTCCAACCTAGAGGTAGCGAGCTCTTGTTCGATGGTCGATAAAATTTTAAGGTTATCAAGTAGTGTTTTTTGATATTTAAGCGCATCCAGCGGCGGACGCAGGCCACTCACTTCAACTTTTTGTGCATCATCAATCGCCGCATTCGCTTGGAGCATTGCCGCTTCAATATCTCTTTTCAAGGCTTGCGCAGCAGCTGCACGCAAATAAGCCGACTGCACGTCTTGCACCAAAACGTGCATCGTACGGCGGCGACGTTCTGAAGCAACAACGATGCGATCTGCATTTTGGCGAGCATTTAGATAGCTCACACCAAAATCCAGCAAGCTCCAATTAAGCGTGATGCCTGCGTGGCCATAGTCTTTGTCAGAGCTAGCAAAAACGCCTGCCTTAGACTCGCCAGTTTGAGGATTTTTGGAATCCGCAATAAAGTAGTTATTGCGGTAGCTATAACCAGCTTGCGCGACCAGTTTTGGCAACATGTCATATTTAGATACATCGTAAGTACCCAGAGCAATCGCCTGCTCAAGTAGCTTAGTGCGATGATCAAGATTATATTTAAGACCCCGAGCAACCGCTTCATTGAGCGTAAGCATTGACCCAACAGGCTCGATATTACTTTGCGCTTTCAGTCTATCTTCATGTAAAAGCTTTTGCTGCTGACCGACATTGAGAGTCTTAGGCATATAAGCACAGCCCACCATGAGACTGGCGACCGCGATGTAAAAAATCAATTTTTTATTTTTAAACATTTATTTCATCCCAATAAGAAAGCTCTTATTAGCCAAGTATTAACTGCGACAGAAAACATTACGCAAACGGTATCGAATTAAATATAAAAAACATACCTGAAGCCATCCCCAATTGGGGATTGTTGTTAAATATTTAACAACAATTTTTTGTTATTTAATGAATTTATCTAATACGGAAATCATGGACTTAGGAAAGATTGTGAAGACATTAAAATCCACAAAAATACCAAAATCGATGAATGGGTGAAACGGACCAAAATTGGTCAGAGCGACTGGAATAAAAGAGAAGGGAAAAGACTTAACAAAAGGTGAGAAGGAGGTGAGTGAGAGCTTAGCATGCAGTTAAGCGCAAGTAATGGCGGTTTAGGCTAAAGCGCTTACCACCAGCTTTCCACCTGCACACCAATCACACTCCCCTCTTTATCGCCGCCAAAGATATTGGTCGGCGTAAGCGTAAGTTCGCCAGCATCTTTGGAGCCAACGGCCGCCTGACTGGCGGCATCATTCCAATGGGCGTAGGTATAAAAAAGCCTGAATTCAGGACGTGACCAAAAGTTGGTGGTGAGCGCCCATGTCGGGGCGATGGTGACTTTGCTCAAACTTCTCTTAGCGCCGCCTGATGGGGTAACCCAATCCTGCCCCACCTCTACCTGCACCTTGAGGTACTCAGCCATGCCATAGCTAACACGACCACCCAGCGACACCCATGTTTGGCTTCCATCACGGGCACTATCTCGTTGATAAACCCCTGTGAGCATACCGCCCAGCTCAGGCGTGATTTGTGCATAGAGGCCATCTATCACTCTAAAGCGTTCAACATCTTGATTGTGATCGATAGAGCTCAAACTTCCCAAGCCCGTGGCAGGCCCTATGCCATACTGAACCGCTAAACTATTAGTGCCATCGCCCAGAATTTTGCTTTGCTTGTGTTGCACTGTGATCGCCCAGCCATTATCACCAGTCTTGGTGTAGCTACTTTTCGGCACGAGGCTCAAACCCAATTCTAGCAGCCCATTGGAGTTGGTATTGATACCGCGCAATTGCACATCATGTCTTGTGGCTTGATCTGGCTGATTTTCGCTATCCTCAATAAACCATGCATAACTAAGTTTCAGGTCACCCACATTCATATCTTCAATACCCGCACCCAAACCACTCGGGTTCCAATAAAAGAAGTCGGTAATGTGCACACCCTCACGTTTGTAATAGCGACGCCCTGCCCACAAACTGCCACCAGCCAATACAGGCATTTTGTCCCAGCTCATATAAGCCTGCACAAAACTCAAATGATTAGCGCTGGCATTCAGGATTTTGCGTTCAGTCATAGGCTGATAAGCGCTGACCATGACATGCGCTTTAATTTCCGAATTATTCTCAAATTTATTTAAGCCTTGCTCAAATAAGACTTCGCCATAAAACTCGCATTCATTTCCCATCCGATACTTGGTCATGGCACCCGCCAATTTAAAACAAGCTAGACCACCAGACTGTCCATTGCCACCAAGCGCACCGCGAGCATACCCAGTGATATCAAGGGCATATACTGAAAATGGCGCAATAGCCACATAGACAAACAAAACGAACCTAAAAGAAAGCTTCATTGAGGGCTAAAATCCTGTCGTAGATTAACGCTTTGTAAAAGCAAAAATACTACATAAGATAGAGGAAATAAGCTACTGAGAAATATGGATTATTTTTTGATGAATTCAATATAAATACTGGTGCGAAAGGAGAGACTCGAACTCTCACGCCTTGCGGCGCTGGAACCTAAATCCAGTGCGTCTACCAATTCCGCCACTCTCGCAGGTAGTCATGAAAGCAATGCTTCATGAGTTTGTCAGGGCATGAACCCCAACGAGGCGTGCATTATATCTCAGCAAATTGCCGAAAACCATTAAAATTTGAAATGTCTATGTAAAAGCCTGAGATTGAGCGAAAATCAAGCAAGCACAAACGAACCCTAGGACAATATATGCCACACACCATCAACCAAGAAGAAATCAACATGTTGCGAAGCGAGCTGGAAATTCTCATGAGAGAACGCCAAACTTTACTAAAAGTGACTGGCGTTGCCGCTGGACTGGTCGCCGAACTTGATAGCCACAGCTTGCCAAACGGCACTGAAGAAGCCGCCGAGCTATTAGCTTCAAGCATTAATGCGCTATCTGAAGAAACACTTAAAGATGCGCTCAGCGCAGTGCATGCTGAAATCGTCAACTAGCGCTTTCATTCGCCTCAAAATTGCCTAAGTCCTGCATGGCATGTAATATCGCTACGCAGAAAAAATTTGGCTTAAAGAGATCTTAAGATTGAAACCAAAAGCATCCATCAACATTGTAAGTATCATCAGCCTGTCCTTTATGGTCAGCAGTTGTGGCTTTCAATCTTATTTTCCCAAGCCCCTTGAACCAGCAAAGGTATCAGAGAAGCTTGAACAGCGTGCAAGTACAGACGCAGACTTTCAGGCCTACTTAAGCGCGCAAGCCTATCCAACAAACCAGCTCCCGATTACCTTATGGGGTGAAAACGAACTGACGTTAAGCGCACTATTTTTCCATCCAGACTTAAATGTAGCGCGTGCGCAATGGCGTGCAGCACAAGCAGCAGAAATTACCGCCGCTCAACGACCAGAAATCGGCATCAGCGGTAGCGCAGACAATCATAGCCAGGCAGCGGACAAGTCTCCATGGACTTACCAATTAGGTATTGATATTCCTATTGTCACCGCGGGAAAAAGAGAGGCCAAAATTGCACAAGCCGCAGGCTTATCCGAAGCTGCCCGCATCGAAATCGCACAAGCCGCATGGCTAGTGCATAGCCGCGTGGCAAAAAGCCTATTAGAGTATCAATATGCTTTAGCACAATCATCCATACTAAAAAATGAAGTTGCGCTCAGAGCTTCAATTGCCGAGATGCTAATTAAACGCTTAGAAGCTGGGATGGCATCGAATATCGAAGTGAGCAATGCGCGCATCGCTTTACAGAAAGCGGAACAAGCCTATATTGCTGAGTCTGGTCGCATCGCGTCTTTAGGCGCGGCGCTTGCCAATGATTCAGGCCTTAGTTTAAGCACATTCAAATCATTACCCATCAAACAATTTCAGCAGACTGAACCAGCAGCAATTGAGAATTTACAATATGAAGCGCTACTCAATCGCCTAGATATTCGCGCTTCGCTGGCGCGCTACGAGGCTGCTGAAGCTAATTTACGCTTGGAAATCGCCAAACAATATCCTGACATCACTTTATCGCCATCTAAAACGTTAGATCAAGGTGATAATATCTGGTCTTTGGGTTTTTCTAGTTTACTCAACCTCATTAACAAAAATCGTGGCTTGATTGCTGAAGCAAGCAGCTTACGTGAGGTTCAAATTGCGCAATTTGAAGCGCTACAAGCAAAAGTAATTGGCGACCTAAACCAAGCCAAAGCAATCTATCAAGCAGCGATTGAAGCCAATGAAAAAGCAAAAACTTTGCTGGCCAATCAACAAAAACGCACACAACAAACTGAGCGCCAATTTAATGCAGGCTTTGCCGATCGATTAACGTTCACCACTACGCAACTTGAGAACATCATTGCCACACAAAATGTGTTGAACACAGCCTATCAAACACAAGTCGCAAAATTGAATCTTGAGGATGTATTGCAACGTCCACTAGATAAACGCTTAACCATGCCGAGCGACGCAGACTTGGCGAGCAACAAACCAAACAGGACAGTCACACCATGAATCGTAAAGTCGCCTTAATTGTTGGGCTTCAAGCTTTTTTAATCATCGTGCTCTTTTGGGTATTGGTTTTTTATGGCAAAGATGAATACGACTCATACAACCAAGCGCAAGAAGAGGAAGTTGCAACACCTAACCGTGTTAATGAGAACAAAGGTGCAACCATTGTCACGCTGAGCCTAGAAACACAAAAACAAAGCGACATCCAAACGGCGAGTTTGAGCAGTAGCCAACATCAACAATCATTAAATGCTTTAGGCAACGTGATTAGCATTGATACCTTGATTGAACTGCGCACCCGCTACTTAAATGCAAAAGCCAATGCCAATATTGCACGCGCATCACTTGCCAATAGCAAACAAGACTTTCAGCGCATGCAGTCTTTAAACAAAGACGATAGAAACGTCTCTGATCAGGTAATGCTGGCCGCGCAGGCCGCATTCAAGTCAGACCAAGCAAAAGTCCAAGCGGCAGAAACTGAAGCGAACAATCTCAATGACACCATGCGTCAAACATGGGGCGAAACACTCGCCAATGAAGCGACTAAAGAGCCTGCAAGTGCAAACTTGCAAGCACTGCTTTTACACAAGGAAGTATTGATACTGATTACCCTGCCCGCAGATAGCAATGTTAAAGCTGGCGAGAGCATCAACGTGGTGCCAACAGGCACGAAAACTAAGTCCATAAGCGCAAAACTAGTTGCCGCATCCCCACAAACCGACACCACGATTCAAGGCCGTACTTATTACTTCCGCGCGCCTGCGGAAAATTTACGTGCCGGCATGCGCGTTAGTGTCGAAATGAAAGACGCATCAAACAATACCAAATCCAGCAATGGCGTCACTATCCCTGCCAATGCAGTCGTTTGGTACGCAGGTAAGCCTTGGGTATATAAAAAACAAGATGACGACCACTTTATTCGACTGCCGATTAAGACTGATAACGAAATGAGTGGTGGCTGGTTTAATCGTAGCGAGCAACTCGCAGCTGGCGACAATGTGGTGATCAATGGCGCACAACTCTTACTTTCGGAAGAGTTTAAGTATCAGATTAAAAACGAAAATCAGGACTAATTACCATGATGTCCGCACTCGTCAAGTTCTCCATTCGCTTTAGCGGTGTCATTATTGGCATCGCCAGCTTGATTGTGATTTATGGCATTTACAGCCTCACGCGTAGCAATCTAGATGTATTTCCTGAGTTCTCACCAACACAGCTCATTATTCAAACTGAGTCACCAGGCCTTTCAACGGACTTAGTTGAATCATTAGTTAGCCAGCCAATTGAGCACAGTATTTCAGGTACTGTTGGCATTGAGCTAATGCGCTCACAGTCAATCCCAGGGCTTTCTGTCGTCACCGTCATTTTCAAAGAAGGGACTGACGTTTATCGCAATCGCCAAGTCGTTGCAGAGCGCCTTGCTACGCTTGCCAATCGCCTACCTAACGGCATTACACCCAACATCACCCCACTCACTTCTGCAGCAAGCACGGTGATGGGCATTGGGGTAACCTCAGACACAAAATCACTCATGGAATTACGCACCATGGTGGACTGGACTTTGCGTCCGCATTTAATGGCTGTGCAAGGCGTTGCAGATGTAAACGTGTTTGGCGGCGATGTAAAACAGTACCAAGTTCAAGTCAATCCAGAAAAACTCATCCTCTACAACCTCTCCATGCAACAAGTGATGGATGCAGCCAGCAAGGCAACTGGCGTTCGCGGTGCGGGCTTTATTGAGAATAACAACCAACGCATCGTCATTAATACCGAAGGCCAAGCACGTACACCAGCAGAGCTAGCCCAAACTACACTACTCCATCGCAACGGACAAACTGTCAGATTGGGCGATGTAGGGCAAGTCGTCGAAGGCGCAGCACCGTCGATTAGCGCCTCAGCAATTAATGGGAAGTCCGGCATTTATCTTTCTGTGCAAGGCCAGTTAGGTGCTAACACCCATGGGGTTACTCAGGCATTGGAAAAAGCCATTCAGCAAATTAAACCTTCGCTGGAAGCCGAACATATCAAACTACACGAAGGCTTATTCCGCCCAGCTAACTTTATTGAAACAGCGATCAAAGGGGTACGTGCTGACATCTTAATCGGTTCTGTTTTGGTCATCACCGTTCTGTTCTTATTCCTGTTTAACGCAAGAACCGCATTCATTTCAGCCACTGCCATTCCATTATCGCTACTCACGGCTATTGTGGTCATGAGCTACTTTAATATTGGTTTAAATATCATGGTATTAGGTGGGTTAGCGATTGCTTTAGGTGAGGTTGTGGATGATGCCATTATCGATACCGAAAACATCTTTAGACGCCTACGTGAGAACCGCTTATTAGCCGTGCGGCAACCTATTCACAAAGTCGTATTCAATGCGTCGATGGAAGTACGTAGTTCGGTTGTTTACGCCACGATTATCGTTGCCCTGGTGTTTATGCCACTACTGACTTTAACCGGCGTTGCGGGCAAGCTATTCGCGCCACTTGGCATTGCTTATATCTCAGCAATTTTGGCATCGCTATTAGTGGCACTTACCCTCACACCCGCCCTTTGTTATTTATTGCTTGGCAAAGCCAAACTCAGCGCCGAAGACTCACCGATGATTAGCTTTATCAAAAAGCGCTATGTCGCTCTTTTACATAAGGTGGAACAGCATTACAAGATGACGATTGCCGTTAGCGTGGCCTTAATCGCACTTGGGCTAGGCGTGCTACCGCTATTCAAAAGCCAATTCATTCCAGCCTTACACGAGGGCCATTTCATTATGCACATGACATTGGTGCCCGGCAGCTCTGAGCAGGAGTCATTACGAGTTGGTAAGAAAGTGGCGGCATCATTAAGCGAAATCAAGGGTGTGCGAAGCATTGCACAATGGGTTGGTCGCGCACCGAATGGCGCTGATACTTTTGGCACGCATTACAGTGAGTTTGAAATCGAAATCGGCACGCTTTCAGGCGAAGAACAAACACGCATCCTACAAGAAATTCGCGAACATCTATCAGGCATTGATGATGAAAACATCGACAAGGATGCGGATGGCCCAACACCACCAGGTTTTGTCGGCGTTAACTTTGCCATCAACACTTTCCTTACTGAGCGTATTGAGGAAACCATTTCAGGTTACGCGGCTTCACAAGTCATCAATATTTACGGCCATGATTTAGATGCGCTAGATCGCGATGCGCAAGCGATTGCTGGCGTTGTGGCTGGGATGCAAGGCGCAGAAGATGTGCTAGTGCAGTCACCGCCGGGCACGCCGCAAATCTCGATACGCCTGCGCCAAGAAAAGCTTCTCCAGTGGGGCTTACAACCAACCGATGTATTGGACACAATTCGCGCCTCATACGAGAGCGTTCCTGTCGCTCAAGTGTATGAAGGCAGCCGCGTTGTTGGGGTCAGCGTTTTGCTTGATGCGGCATCACGCAACAATCTTGGTCAAATTGGCAAACTACCCATCGTCAACAATGAGGGCAAGCTCATTAAATTAAGTGATATTGCGGATGTCACGCAAGAGAATGGTCGCTCTAAGATTTTGCATTCAGGCGCGAAACGTATCCAAACCGTGACGGCCAACGTCAGCGGCCGAGATATTCAAGGCTTTACCGATGAGATGAAGCTTAAGCTTCAAAAAGACGTTCACCTTTCACCAGGTAACTATCTCGCATTCACTGGTGAGGCTGAAGCCCAAGCGAAATCACGCGAAGACTTAATCGTGCATTCATTGCTCGCTACCGTTGGGATTTTCCTAATGCTGTATATCGCGTTTGGAAGACTGCGTAATTTATTGCTGACTTTTGCCAACCTGCCATTTGCGCTCATTGGCGGCGTATTTGCCGTCATGCTGACAGGGGGCTGGATTTCATTGGGTTCATTGGTCGGCTTTGTCACGCTATTTGGCATCACATTACGCAACTCGATTATGTTGGTTTCACACTACCAACACTTGATTGACTTTGAAGGTATGGAATGGGGTCTAGAAACGGCCATTCAAGGTGCTTCAGAACGCCTGCCTTCCATTTTAATGACTGCCCTTGTAACAGCATTAGGTTTATTACCGCTAGCAGCAGGAAGTGGCCAGCCTGGCCGTGAGATTGAAGGCCCAATGGCCACCATTATTGTGGGCGGCTTAATTACCTCAACAATTTTGAACTTACTGATTTTGCCAACGATTATGTTGCACTTCGGTCGATTCGAAAAACATGAACAACCTTAAGTCATCAGCTGCGTCCACAAAGACCTGACTGGCTCGACTAGCTTAGCGACATCACCCATCGCCACTTGCGCCTTCGAATGGCCTTGTAAGCGCAAAGCGTGTTGTTTCTTACGTAATTCACGATAAGCATTTGCCACCGCTTCGGCTTGTGCTTTTTCAATTACGCCCAAACTTGCCAGTCTTGCGAGCAAAGCGATATTTCCAATATTTTCAGTCAGCTCAGGATGTTGATGCGAGTGCGCTAATACTAGATATTGCACCATAAATTCCACATCAATAATGCCGCCTAGACTTTGTTTAAGGTCAAAAACGTCAGCAGGAATGATGTGCCCCGCACGCATTTTTTGGCGCATTTCGACCACTTCTTTTTTCAGCGCAGCAATGTCACGCTTTTGCGTCATCACATCATAACGGATCTGCTCGAATGCTTTACCTATTTGGACATCTCCAGCGCTAAATCTAGCACGGGTAATCGCTTGATGCTCCCACACCCAAGCTTTGTGTTGCTGATACCCTCTAAACGCCTCAACAGTGCTTACTAGCAAGCCACTTGCTCCATCTGGCCGTAGCTGCATATCCGTCTCGTAGAGCATCCCTGCTGAAGTGAGGCTATTCAGCCAGTTATTGATCCGTTGACCAAAGCGCGCGTAAGTCTGACCTGCATCAGGCGCATCATCATCGTAGAGAAAAATAATGTCCAAATCAGATGCATAACCTATCTCTTTACCCCCTAGCTTGCCGTAGCCGACAATCGCAAACTTAGGGTCATCTCGATGCTTAGCTTTAAGAGTGGGCCATACCGTTTCAATTGTGACCTGCAAAATAAGATTGGCCAATTCGCTGAGGTAGTCAGACAAAGTTTCAAGTGGTAACTCCCCTGCCACATCTTTTGCCGCAAATCTGAATACTGCGGCATTCTTAAAATGCCGCATCACATCCATTTGACGCTCAACATCACCTTCCACTTCAGCCAAACGTCGCTTGAGTTCTTCGCGCATCAACGCAAAATCAGGCACAGCATATAAATGCTGTGTGTCTAACAGTTCGTCTAATAATACGGGGTGTTGAGATAAGTATTGTTCTAACCAAGGACTGGCTGACGTTAACCGAATCACTAAATTTAAAGCGGCAGGATACTCCGCAAGCAAGGCCAAATAACTCGCACGGCGGCAAATGTTTTCTAGCAAGTCGGACACGCGCAGCAACGCAGTATCAGGGGCATCTTCCTTCACGGCCAACGCAATCACCAAAGGCATCAATTGATCAAAGCGCCGACGGCTTAACTCTGGCAATTGCTTGTATTTTGCGCCATGGGCTAATCCGCGCAAACGACTTAGAGTTTGCACTGCATCCGAATAGCCCAAGCCTTTAATCCGCGCGACGGCCTCTTCATCCGCGATTGTGCCCTGCCAAATTTCCGCAATACTTAGGTCTTCCTCTTGTTCACCTTTAGGGTCGCTAAACACCTCACTAAAGTACTTGTCTACCACTTTGCGATGCACCTCTATCTTGTCATGCAAGGCATCCCAATCATCACAATTCATGGCCAAAGCCAGCCTCGCCTTACCTTCGTCATTGGTTGGCAAAGTTTGGGTTTGCTGGTCTTCGGCATACTGAAGCCTATGTTCTAAATCACGCAAAAATACATAAGCGGCGCAGAGCTCATCCACGGTTTTTTCTGGTAACAACTTCTTATCGCGCAATAAAGCCATCACCGCGAGGGTTGGCCTAATCTGCAAACTCACATCCTGGCCGCCACGTATCAACTGAAAGACTTGAGCAATAAACTCAACTTCGCGAATACCTCCACGACCTAACTTGATGTTGTCATGCATATCACGCTTATTCACATCACGCTGAATTTGCACTTTTAAATCCCGCATCGAAGCAAACGCGCCATAATCCAAATACTTACGGAACACAAAAGGTCGCAACAAATCCGCAATCACTTTTGCGGGGCCTGCAATCACACGCCCTTTAATCCAAGCGTAGCGCTCCCACTCACGGCCTTGATTTTGGTAATACTCTTCTAGCATCGCCAAACTGCAAGCCAGCGGACCTTCTGAACCATAAGGGCGCAAACGCATATCCACACGGAATACAAAACCATCTTCAGTGATTTCATCAATCGCCGCGATGAGCTTCTTTCCCACGCGCGTAAAAAACTCATGATTGCTTAATGTTTGTTTACCTTGTTCTCCAACACTAAGGCATGCACCATTCGTTTCACCATCTTCTTCAAACGCAAAAATCAAATCAATGTCAGACGACACATTGAGTTCAAAGCCACCCAGCTTACCCATGCCAATCACAATCAAAGATTGTGGCTTGCCACCCTCACCAACAGGCGCGCCATAAGTTTCTTTGAGCCAAGCCTCAATGTGTGTCAATGCAACGTTGACTGCCACTTCAGCCAAATCACTCACCGACTGCACCACCTCGGCAAAGTCAGCCAATCCATTCAAATCACGTACGATAATGCGCAACATTACACGCTGCCTTAATTTACGCAGGGCACGCTTCAAACTTGCTTCATCATTGATCGACTGATCTGCAAGATAAGCGAGCATTTCATCACGGCTAAACCCTAAGACAATCTTTTGCAGCAAATCAGGCAACAGGTCTGCATCGCCTGTCAGCAGGCGGCTCACAAATGGACTACAAGCCATCGCGTGCTGGATATTTGCGTAAGCTGCAGTTGATTCAAGTGCGGATGTGGTCGTCATTAAAATTCACTAATTCCTAAAATCACAAACATTAAAAATACGTTGGAATGGCTAGAAATAGGCCTTGGAAATGTTATTATCCACCTTCTGAATTCTAAACCTTTTCATATAAAAATAATTAAGTTCTATCGGGGGAAATGCAATGTCATCAATCGAGTCTGTGCTATCTGAAAACCGCGTGTTTGCGCCCATTCCCGCATTCAAACAAAACGCGACTGTTTCTGGCTTAGCCGCTTACCAAGCCTTATGCAAACAAGCTGAGCAAGATTACACTGGCTTTTGGGGCAACTTAGCACGCACCGAACTTGACTGGCACAAACCTTTCACACAAATTTTAGATGAAAGTAAGGCCCCTTTTTACCGCTGGTTTCATGATGGCGAGTTAAACGCTTCTTATAACTGTATTGATCGTCACCTCGCCAGCAAAGGTGACAAAACGGCCATTATCTTTGAAGCGGATGATGGCTCAGTCACCAAACTTACCTACAAACAACTACACCAACGCGTTTGCCGTTTTGCTAACGCCCTTAAAGACCAAGGTATTACCTTAGGCGACCGCGTGATTATTTACTTACCGATGGGGATTGAAGCGGTCATCGCTATGCAAGCCTGCGCTCGTATTGGCGCCATCCACTCAGTGGTATTTGGGGGATTCTCATCCAAAAGCCTACACGAACGTATTACCGACGTTGGCGCTAAATTAGTCATCACTGCCGATGCTGGCATGCGCGGTGGCAAGGCCGTCGTCCTTAAAACTGCTGTAGATGAAGCGTTATCTCTAGGCAATTGCGAAGCTGTCACCAAAGTCATCGTTTGTGAGCGGACCAAATCAGAAGTTGCTTGGACAGAAGGCCGTGATATCTGGTGGCACGATATCGAAAATCAAGCTTCTGACGTTTGCGAACCAACTTGGGTGAATGCAGAACATCCACTATTTATCCTTTACACTTCGGGCTCAACAGGCACACCAAAAGGCGTACAACATTCTACAGGCGGCTATTTGCTTGGCGCTTTGATGAGCATCAAATGGGTGTTCGATTACAAAGACAGCGACGTATTTTGGTGTACTGCAGATGTGGGCTGGATTACCGGCCACAGCTATGTCGCCTACGGTCCATTGTCATTGGGCGCGACACAAGTCATTTTTGAAGGCATTCCAACTTACCCAGATGCTGGTCGTTTCTGGCAAATGATAGAAAAACACAAGGTCAGCGTGTTCTACACTGCGCCAACAGCGATTCGCTCACTGATTAAACTCGGTGGCGACCTGCCTAAACAATACGACCTTTCAAGTTTACGATTATTAGGCACCGTCGGCGAACCCATCAATCCAGAAGCTTGGATGTGGTATCACACCGTGGTAGGCAATGAACGCTGCCCTATCGTGGATACTTGGTGGCAAACAGAAACGGGGGCTCACATGCTTGCGCCACTTCCTGGCGCGATTGATGCTAAACCAGGCTCATGCACGATGCCGCTCCCTGGCATCATGATGGATATTGTTCACGAAGACGGCACCCATATTGAAGGCACAGGCGGCGGCTTGCTTGTTGCTAAAAAACCTTGGCCTTCCATGATCCGCACCATCTGGGGCAATCCTGAGCGCTTTAAGAAATCTTATTTCCCAGAAGAGCTCAATGGCTTATATCTCGCCGGCGACTCAGCGCACCGTGATGATGACGGCTACTACTGGATTATGGGCCGTATTGATGATGTGCTTAACGTATCAGGCCATCGTCTCGGCACGATGGAAATTGAATCTGCATTAGTGGCAAATCCATTGGTTGCAGAAGCGGCCATTGTGGGCAAACCACACGACATCAAAGGTGAATCTATCGTGGCTTACGTCGTGCTGAAAGGCGCGCGCCCAGAAGGCGAAGCTGCCAAGAAGATTGTGGCTGAACTACGCGACTGGGTAGGCAAAGAGATTGGCCCAATTGCCAAGCCGGATGAAATCCGCTTTGGTGACAATTTACCAAAAACACGTTCAGGCAAAATCATGCGCCGCTTATTGCGTAGCTTGGCGAGAGGTGAAGAAATTACCTCCGACATCTCAACGCTCGATAACCCAGCTATTTTGGAACAACTTAAACAGCCTATCGTTTAAGTCTAGCTTTGCCTTCGGATTAAGCGCTATTTCGGATAGAATAGCGCTTTTTTCGCATCTAGATTTTGGCCATGTCATCCTTACCAGAAGAAATTACCCGCCGTCGCACCTTTGCCATCATTTCTCATCCTGATGCGGGTAAAACGACGCTGACCGAAAAACTATTATGGTTCGGTGGCGCGATTCAAGTCGCAGGCGAAGTGCGTGGGCGCAAAGCTGCGCGCCATGCGACATCTGACTGGATGGAACTAGAAAAGCAACGTGGCATTTCGGTGACTTCATCGGTGATGCAGTTCCCATACCGCGAACACATGATTAATTTGCTCGACACGCCAGGCCATGATGATTTCTCGGAAGATACTTACCGCACATTAACGGCTGTGGATTCTGCGGTCATGGTGATTGACTCAGTGAACGGTGTTGAGGCGCAAACCATCAAGCTACTCAACGTCTGCCGTATGCGCGACACGCCAATTATTACCTTCATCAACAAACTGGACCGCGAAAGTCGTCCACCCATCGAACTCTTAGATGAAATCGAATCTACATTGGGCATGGAATGCGCGCCAATGACTTGGCCGATCGGGATGGGAAAAGGATTCCGCGGCGTCTACCACTTATACAATGACGTGGTTTCATTCTTTGATCCACGTGCTGAAAAGGGCACCTCTGAGGTGATTGAAGGCCTGGATAATCCGCGCCTTGATGAGCTACTTGGTCGCCAAGCAGAAGAGCTTCGCGTTGACATTGAGCTAGTCCGCGGCGCGTCAAACACCTTTAATAAAGAGCGATATTTAAGCGGCAAACAAACCCCAGTATTTTTTGGCTCAGGCATTAACAACTTTGGTGTGCAATCGCTATTAGATGCCGTAGTTGAACTATCCCCTGCCCCATTAGCCCGAAAAACTGCGACACGCGAAGTAGCGCCGAATGAAGCAAAATTCTCTGGTTTTGTGTTCAAGATTCAAGCCAACATGGACCCAAAGCACCGCGACCGTATTGCGTTCTTGCGGGTATGTTCAGGTCGCTTTGAACGTGGCATGAAAATCAAACAAGTCGCCACAGGCAAGCAAATCTCCGTCAACAACGCCATTACCTTTATGGCGCAAGATCGCACCACCATGGACGAAGCATACTCAGGCGACATTATCGGTATTCCTAACCACGGCACCATTAAACTCGGCGATACGTTCACTGAAAATGAAAACTTAAAATTCATTGGCATCCCTTCTTTCGCCCCTGAATTTTTCCGCCGTGCACGTATTAAAAACCCGATGAAGATGAAACAGTTACAAATTGGCCTCAAGCAATTATCGGAAGAAGGTGCCGCCCAGTTATTCCGTCCCTTGCTGTCAAATGACTTGATTTTGGGTGCTGTCGGGATCTTGCAGTTTGATGTGGTGGCACACCGTCTAGAGCACGAATACGGCGTGGACATGATATTTGAGCCTTACGACTGCCACACTGCGCGCTGGCTAAAAGGCAGTGACGCTGATCTAAAAGCAATCGCTGACAAATACGGCTTTAACGTGGGCTTAGATAGCGCGGATGATTATGTGTATCTAGCACCGAATCGCGTGAACTTACAAATGGCACAAGAACGTTACCCAGAGATTGAATTTAAAGAAACGCGCGAGATTGCCTAAGCCCGTCATTAAAATTGATTGTCCTTGCGGTAGCGGAGCGCTTTATCAAGATTGCTGTGAACCTTATCACCTGAGTACGGGCGCACCCAATGCTGAAAAGCTGATGCGCTCTCGTTACAGCGCTTATGCATTGGGTTTGGAGGACTACCTGCTCAATACTTGGCATCCCAATACTAGACCAAAACACCTCAATCTCGCTAACGATCGTACCAAATGGCTGGGACTTGAGGTAATACGCTTTGAGCCTAACGACGATCAAGCCATCGTCGAATTTATTGCCAGCTACAAAGACAACGGCAAGGCCGAGAGACTACACGAAACTAGCCAATTCAGACGCATTGCAGGTCGCTGGTATTATGTAGATGGTGAATTTCAAGATTAAATTAAACTTAAACATCAAAATCTTAAATAATGTGAAGCTTTGTTTTTTGTCACATTAGCTTCATAAAACCACCCTATGCTTAACCTAATAATTTTAATATTAGGTTGCAAGCAATTGATTTACAAGAAAACAAATTATGGACAAGAAGAGGTTGCACACCCTAGAAGAAGCATAGGCCTCAAAGAGCGCCAATTGCTGATTATGGTCGATGGCAAACGAAGCGCCGATGATTTAGCCAAGTACATCAGCCTACCCAACGTTGAAGAAACTTTAGCGCAGCTCGCTAAAATCGGGTATGTAATGCCCGCCCATTTGCAAGAAGTCAGCAAATCCAATCCCTTCAAAACCACCGCTTCACCCGAACTCAATCTCAGCGCCGACCAAATCAACGCAATCAAAGAACTTCTTCTCAAAAGCACTGATGAACACTTAGGCATTTTAGGCCGCAGCATAAGAAGAAAAATAGAAGAAACGAGCAATGATGAGCAAATGAAACTCAGCATCTCACAATGGCACATGGCAATACGCGAATCCAAGACTGGCCGCGAGATCGCGCATGTATTGATGGATGAGGTTAAAGCTTTAATTCCAAAAAATTAGGCGAACGCCTCACATAGCATACTCAAAAAAGCACCCAACACAGGAATCAGCTCTTCTTTCTCAAACGGTGCCGCGTCATCAGTGCCTGCCACCAAGAAAGCAATCACGGCTTTATCAAAATCCTCACGGAAGTGCGTCCAATGCTCAGCATCCGCATCCCCAATCAAATGGAATTTACGCATGCCAGATTCAACAATATCCGCTAATTCTTCGTTCGTCAGTTCTGCAAAAAGGGATTTAGCAATCACGATTTGATCTTGTTCTAAATCTGCCACAACATCCTCAGCGCCTAGTGGCAAGACCAAATAGGCGTAAACCATCAAAGCGAATGCTTGATATACGCTGAGCATATCAAAGTTATCGTAACGCTCATCAGCTGGCGAACGCGAAGCTTCTTTAATCGCTTTAGCTGTGATGTAACACGCCAAATAGCTCGCTGCTTTAACTGGATCGTAATCTTCTAAATTACTGCTGAGCGGTGCATCTTGTTCCGTGCGCCCTTCAGCCAAGCAAAGTGCGTGCAGCAGGCTTAAGTTTTTTGAATATTGGTTTGTAGATTGTTGGTCTGCCATTTTTCGTTCTCTATCTTCAATTAAGTTGTTTTATTGGATTGCTGGCAACGCTTCTAACATTTCTTGCAGCTCTAGCCAGCGCATCTCTGCCGTTTCTAATTGTTGAACCAGTTCAGCTTGCAGTTTGAGCAAATCTTGCAAAATACTTTTATCGCTCTGGGTGTATAAATCAGGGTCAGCCAACTTGCTATCTAAAGCGGTTTTATCTTGCTCCCACTTCGCCATATTGGCTTCAATCTGTTCGGTCTCTTTCAGCAGTGGACGACGCTCAGCAATCCGCGCTTGCCGATCAGCCTTACTTTGTGCGCGTTCTACTTTGTTGGATGACGCTGGCACCTCTTTGCTTGATTCCAAGCTTTGTTTATCGGCCAGCTTTTGCACATTGAGCCAATCTTTGTAATCATCCAAGTCACCATCAAACACTTCTGCTTTGCCGTGTGCAACTAGCATAAATTTATCGCAAGTCGCTCTCAGCATCGCTCGATCATGCGAAACAATCACTACGCCGCCCTGATACTCTTGCAATGCAACTGTGAGTGCATGGCGCATTTCCAAATCCAAATGGTTAGTTGGCTCATCCAGCAATAGTAAGTTCGGACGCGTCCAAATCAGCAAGGCCAAAGCTAAACGTGACTTCTCTCCACCTGAAAATGGCCCACAAGGCGAACTAGCCATATCACCCTTAAAATCAAAACCGCCCAAATAATTACGATGCTCTTGTTCGCGGGTTTCAGGGTCTAGCTTTTGCATATGCTCAAGTGGCGACTCATCTAGGCGAAGCTGCTCAAGTTGATGCTGGGCAAAATAACCGATTTTCAAGTCCTTGCCTTCTACCCGCTTGCCCGCCTTCATTGCGAGTTCATTGGCCAACAGTTTAATCAGCGTAGATTTACCCGCACCGTTGCGGCCTAGCAAACCGAGTCGCTCACCTGGTCTTAAAGCCAGCTCTATTTTGCTAAGAATGGTGGTATCGCCATAGCCCACACACACGTCGTCGAGCACTAGCAATGGATCTGGCACGTTCTGCATTTCTCTAAAGCTAAAATCAAACGGCGTATCAATATGCGCAGCTGAAATCATCTCCATGCGCTCAAGGGCTTTTATTCGGCTCTGCGCCTGGCGAGCTTTAGTCGCTTTAGCGCGAAAGCGTTCAATATAGCTTTGCAAATGTGCCACATTGCGTTGTTGACGCTCATACATGGACTGTTGCTGCGCTAAACGCTCGGCACGTTGACGCTCGAAGTCTGAATAACCGCCTTTGTAAAGCGTAAGGCGCTGCTGCTCAATGTGCGCGATGTGATTCACGATTGCATCTAGGAAATCTCGATCATGGGAAATCAGTACGAGCGTACCGCGATAATCCTTAAGCCAGGTCTCCAGCCAAATCACCGCATCCAAGTCCAGATGGTTAGTCGGCTCATCCAGCAAAAGCAAATCTGAACGGCACATCAAGGCGCGCGCTAAATTCAAACGCACGCGCCAACCACCTGAAAAGTCAGACACTGGACGACTTAAATCCGCATTCTTAAATCCTAAACCATCAAGCAGCTCAGCGGCCCTTGCACGCGCTGAGTAGCCGCCAATTTCACTAAAGCGTGCATGTAGCTCGCCTATTTTTTCGCCTTCATGTTTGGCTTCCGCTTCAACCAAAGCGCTTTCAATGGCGCGCAATTCAACGTCACCATCAAGGGTAAATTCGATGGCTTCTTGGGATAACGCTGGTGTTTCTTGGGCTACGTGGGCAATTACCCAATTAGGCGGCATTTCTAAATCGCCATGCTCAGGATGTAACTCACCGCGCAACATGGCAAATAAGCTTGATTTACCCGCACCGTTTGCGCCAGTCAAACCAACCTTATGGCCTGGATGAAGCTGAAATGATGCGCCTTCAATCAGTACTTTGACGCCACGCGTTAACGTGAGATTTTTGAATTGAATCAAACTTGCCTTTCTTTTTAACGTGAATCTTTGAGCTTCACGTCAGCCAACTTTTAACAAAGGCGTTATTCTAAAGCAAGTACGGTCATATCATCACTTGTTTATACAATATGTAACAGTTAGAAAACCCTGCATATAGTAGAATATCAACAATCGAAAAAAGCCTAGCTTCAAAAAAAGTTACCTACAAATTAATGATTAAAAAATCGCTTATCCGGTCTTATCGAATCGCCTACATGGCGTTAGGAACCCTCGTGTTCTTAGGCCTATTATCGATTATCGTTTTGCGATATTTTGTGCTTCCTCACATTGATGACTACAAGCCCAAGATTGTTCAAGGCATTTCACAAGTGCTCGGTCAAAAAGTCGTCATCGGCAATATCTACGCAAACTGGGATGGCTTAAATCCACATATTTCTGTGTTTAATGTGGACATATATGACCAGCAAAACCGCGTTGCGCTAAGTTTGGGGCATATCGAGGGTAGCCTTTCTTGGACGAGCATTCCATTACTCTCTCCTCGCCTTGCATCATTTTCGATTTATCAGCCTGAGCTAACTATCCGCCGCGAAAAAGACGGCACGGTTTATGTGGCTGGCGTTTCCATGAGCGGTCCATCCAAGCCAGCGTTTCCTAATTGGCTATTAAGCCAAGCCAAAGTGAATGTGATTGATGCCAACATTGTTTGGCAAGATGACATGCGCGGCGCACCTGCGTTGAATCTAGACAAGCTTAATTTGCAACTTGAAAATCCCGCGTGGGATGGCCTACGTGGTCGCCATGATTTTAGTTTGCGCGCAACGCCGTCAGCCGCCACTTCAAAACCTGTTGATATTCGTGGCAAAGTCTTTGGTAAGGATATTGGCCAGATTGAACAATGGCATGGCTCAGTTTATGCCAAAGTAGAAGGCACAGACATTGCTGCTTGGCGCAACTGGATAGACTATCCGTTTGACTTGCGCGAAGGGCATGGCGCGGCGCAGCTTTGGCTGAATTTTGCGGATAATCAAATCGAAAGTTTCACAACAGATGTTGCTTTAGATAGCGTGTTGACGCGCTTACCATACAACGGTGTTGAAAATAGCTTTAAACATATCGCTGGTCGCCTCAAATGGCTGCGTCAAAAAGATGGTCAAGAGGTTCAAGGCGAAAGCATCAAAATAATCACCTCTGATGACTTGAATATGCGCAGCGGAAAATTCTCTGTTCGCGAGCGCACTGTTGCGCAAAATAAATTGCTTGAAGGCGATGTGCTCCTAGATGAAATTCAACTGGAAACACTGCATAAGCTGACGCCTTATTTCACGCTTCCTGCGCATGTCACTGAGGTACTCAATGAAACCGAGCCTTTGGGAAAACTGAGCAAGCTCCATCTGACTTGGCAAAGCAAAAACGATACGTTACCTAAATACAGCCTGGCGGCTGAATTCGCTAACTTAAGTTTAAACGCTTATCCGAAATTATCTTTACCTGGCTTTACCAACCTCACCGGCAATGTCGAGCTTGACCAGCATCAAGGCAAGCTTCATTTGTATTCTCAAGCAGCGACGCTTAATTTTGATCGCGCATTCCGCTTGCCACTCCCTGCAGATAAATTGATGGGGCAAATCAATTGGCTTCGTAGCGGCGGAAATTTAGATGTAGATGTGAAAAATCTAGCCCTCAAAAGCGCTCACTTCACTGGAGAAGTCAATGCACATTTCACTTCCGACGGCACCGAAAATCATTATATAGATCTTACAGCGAGCGCATCGAACGTTGATCTCAAATATGGCCGATTCTATTATCCGAAGAGCATCAGCAAAGATACGGTCGCATGGCTTGATAAGTCGATCTTGTCGGGTCAGGGTGAAAATGTGAAGGTCAAGCTCAAAGGCAATCTTAATGACTATCCATTTGCAGATGGCAAAAAAGGGGTTTTCAGAGTCACTGCCGACATCAACAATGCGGCGCTCGATTACACCGAAGGATGGCCAAAAATTGAAGGTATTCAACTTGCCATGCTATTTGAAGGCAAACGCATGGAGTTAAATGCGAGCGCAGGTCATTTGCTAGGCAATGAAATTAAAAAAGCAAAAGTCACGATTCCTGATCTAGAGATCGATGACAATGTGTTAGATGTGGTCGGTGAAACACAAGGCCCTGTGAGTGAAGGGGTGAAGTTCATCAATGCCAGCCCAATTGCTAAATTAGCAAACGGCTTTACTGAAAAACTCAAAACCACAGGCAGTGGAAAATTAAACCTAAGCTTGCATATCCCACTCACCAACAGCGATGCAACCAAAGTGAAAGGCACTTACGCGATTACTAATGGCAGCATGTTGGCAGATAGCATTCCTGAACTCACCAAATTGAATGGCTCGGTTGACTTCACAGACGCCTCTATCAACGCAAATAACGTTAGTACCTGGGTGTATGGCGCCCCTGCTCAGTTTAGTGTCGTGACCGATAAAAATCGTACAATTCAAATTACCGCACATGGCCATGCAACTGATGCTGGCTTAAGAAAATCATTTGCAGGCTTAGTGCCTAATACAATTATTGGTACCGCAGAATGGTTTGCTAAAGCACAAATCGCTAACAAGCAATCCGAAGTATCCATACGCTCAAACTTGATCGGCCTCAGCTCCGCGCTTCCAGCACCCTTTGGAAAATCAGCGACTGAGTCAACCACATTGTTGGTTGAGAAAAAGCCCATTAACGACACGCAAGACGCGATTAAAGTGAGTTTGGGCAATGACATCAATGCAAAATTTATTAGCCTCAATCAAAATGGCGTCACAAAAATTGACCGCGGCGACATTGGCATTAAAGTTGCGCCCGATCTCAGCAATCAAAAAGGTATCTCTGTGCATGCCAATCTTGACCACTTGGATATTGATGAATGGTTAGCCCAACTTGATAAAACAGGAAAAAATGGAGATGCAACTGCTATCAGCATCAACCGCGTAGATCTAACAGCCAATCAGCTCGACCTTTTTGACCGACGAATTAATGCGTTAAAAATAAGCGCCCGTGCTAGCGACAATGCTTGGATTATGAATATGAAAAGCACCGAGATTAATGGTGACATCAAATGGAGCCATGAGGGCAACGGCAAGCTTTCTGGCAATCTTTCATCGCTCATTTTTCCTTCGCCAACGCCTGACGCGCTCAAGAGACCTGCCAACAGCATAGCAAAACAGCTGGATATTAAATATCCAGCGCTAGATATCGCTGCAGATAACTTTGAAATCGGCAATAAAAAGCTTGGTCGTCTGGAATTGCAAGCGAAAGAGCAATTTGGCACTTGGGGCATCGACAAACTACGTTTATCCACCACCGACGGTGTAATCAACGCCAATGGCGAGTGGAAGAACTGGAAAAATCACCCCAATACCAAATTACGTTTCAATTGGGAAATTAACGACATGGGCAAAGCGCTCAAACGACTTAATTTTGGCGACGTCATGAAAAGTGGTTCGGGTGAAGTTACCGGGCAAATTAAATGGGCGGGTAGTCCACATGAGTTCGACATTCCTAATCTTTCAGGCAGTTTGCATATTGACGCTAAAAAAGGACAAATCCTTCAAGTGGAACCAGGCGTTGGGCGCTTATTTAGCGTACTAAGCCTACAAAACCTGCCCAGACGGCTCACGCTAGACTTTAAAGACCTGTTTAGTAGCGGCTTTACTTTTGACAAAATTACGGCTGATGTGAACATCGAACACGGCATTTTATACAGCGACAATTTCAAAATGGTTGGCCCAACTGCGCAAGTGGAAATTAAAGGCGAAACCGATTTGGATAAAGAAACACAACATTTGTATATCAAGGCGAAACCATTTATCAGCGACACACTTTCATTAGCTGCTTTTGCTGGCGGACCTGCTGTTGGGGCAGCGGCTTATATCGCACAAAAAATCCTGAAAGACCCACTCAATAAAATCGCCGAGACGCAATATGAAATCGTCGGTACCTGGAGTGATCCACAAGAAAAAGATAGCAAAGCAACGCCATCAAACAGCACGCCATCCCCCCTAGGAAAATAACTTCACAAGTGGGTGCTGCAAAAAAACACACATTTCATAAATATTTAACAATTGCCAAATCAGGTATGATGTTAAAAAAATCTAACAAATAACCGCTTTGGAACCACAGCATGGCAATCAAATCACGTGAAAAAAATAACAATCAAGGCAAAGTAGCGCCTAGTGCTGCAGGTATCGTCAAAATAGCTGGGATACAAATGGCTTCAGGGCCCAATGTATCAGCCAATCTGAGCGAAGCTGAGCGCTTAATTAAAATCGCCGCAGATCAAGGGGCTAAGCTCATCGTATTACCTGAGTATTTTGCCATCATGGGCATCAAGGACACCGACAAAGTTAAAGTAGGCGAGGCCGAAGGCAAAGGTCCTATTCAACAGTTTTTATCTAGCACAGCAAAAAAACGTGATGTTTGGATTGTGGCCGGCTCTGTACCACTTCAGTCCGAAAGCAAAGACAAGGTTTACAACGCTTGCATGGTTTACAACAACCAAGGCAAGCTTGTTGCGCGTTATAACAAGATTCATTTATTTGGCCTCAATCTTGGCAATGAAAAGTATCACGAAGAGTCAACCATCATCCCTGGCGATCAAGTCGTCACGGTAGACAGTCCCTTTGGCAAAATCGGCTTATCGATTTGTTATGACTTGCGATTCCCTGAGCTCTATCGCGCGATGGGCGAAGTGGACTTGATTCTGGTGCCTGCGGCATTTACAGAAACCACAGGCAAAGCCCATTGGGAAACGTTGGTTCGTGCACGCGCCATTGAAAATCAGTGCTATGTATTAGCCCCCGCTCAAGGTGGCTACCACGCATCAGGTCGTGAAACGCATGGTGACAGCATGATTGTTGACCCTTGGGGCGTCGTGCTAGACCGTTTACCACGCGGCTCTGGCGTTGTCATGGCTTCAATGAATCTCGATTATCAAACCAGCTTGCGCAAGAGCTTACCTGCGCTAAAACATAAAACCGTTTTTAAGTAACATTTACTTAAAGCGAATTAGAGATTTTACTTAGCGGGGCAATGCCCCGCTTCTGCTATATTGAACGTCTTAACAAGTAACAAATGAAAGCTTTTGCATGAAACCCGACAACAATACACCAGACACCAAAACAAGCGCTCAAGCCAATCATTTCAGCACAGCGACTGAAACGTTGCTCGACCCATCGAGCTTAGATGTGCCTGCGTTGCAAGGTGTATTGAACAACATCATGACTCACCATATTGATTATGCTGATTTGTATTTTCAGTACAGCCGCTCAGAAAGCTGGGGCTTAGAAGAAGGCCAAGTCAAATCAGGCAACTTCAGCATCGATCAAGGCGTCGGCGTCCGAGCAGTCAGCGGCGAAAAAACTGCTTTCGCATACTCTGACGATATTAATTTACCTGCCTTACAGCAAGCGGCAAACGCAACGAAAGCCATTGCGGATATGGGCAATGATAGTTTTGAAGCCAATAAAACTGGTGTCATTCATCGTACCGATGCGCCGCAACTTTATATTCCGCAAGATCCGATTGCTTCACTTAGTGCTGAAGCCAAAGTGAAGTTGTTAGAACGCTTAGAAACCTATGCGCGCAAGGTAGATCCTCGCATTACACAAGTAATGGCATCGATTGCTGGCGAGTATGAAGTCATCATGGTGGCACGTCACGATGGTGTCATGGCAGCCGATGTGCGTCCTCTGGTTCGCCTCTCTATTAATGTGATTGCAGAAAGCAATGGTCGCCGTGAGCAAGGCTCAGCTGGCGGTGGCGGGCGTTTTGACTATGCCTATTTCACCGATGATGTTTTACAAGATTACGCTGAAAAAGCCGTGCACCAAGCTTTAGTGAATTTAGATGCCCGCCCTGCCCCGGCTGGAAACATGACCGTCGTGCTTGGCGCAGGCTGGCCTGGCATTTTGTTACATGAAGCGATTGGACATGGCCTAGAGGGTGACTTTAATCGCAAAGGTAGCTCTGCATTTTCAGGAAAAATTGGCCAACGCGTTGCATCAAAAGGCGTGACCGTCGTGGATGATGGCACGATCAGCAATCGCCGTGGATCGCTTAGTTTAGACGATGAAGGCAACCCAACTCAGCGCACTGTACTTATCGAAGACGGCATTTTACGTGGCTATATTCAAGATAGCTTGAATAGTAGACTGATGGGCATGCCGCTCACTGGCAACGCTCGCAGAGAGTCTTATGCACATATTCCTATGCCGCGCATGACCAATACTTACATGCTAAACGGTGACATGCCACCAGAAGAAATCATCAAGTCGGTCAAAAAAGGCTTATATGCTGCTAACTTTGGTGGTGGGCAAGTTGACATTACCAGCGGTAAATTTGTATTTAGCGCGGCAGAGGCTTACATGATTGAAGATGGAAAAATTACTTACCCTGTTAAAGGTGCAACACTTATTGGCAACGGGCCGGATGTGTTAACGCGCGTTTCCATGATAGGCAATGATATGGAACTAGACAGCGGCGTTGGCACGTGCGGCAAAGAGGGACAAAGCGTTCCTGTAGGCGTTGGGCAACCAACCTTAAGAATTGACGGCTTAACTGTCGGCGGAACGGCTTAAAAGACTGAAGGCTGTTTGGCAAAAAACACAAACTGTGTTTTACTTCGGTTTATGCATTACTCGGTTCATGTATGAATTTTTTATACGCGACTAATAAAAGTATTTCTTTGAAAGCGAAGAGGATTAAAAATGGCGACAAACGAAACAAAAACTCCAGCAGCTACAAAACCAGCTGTCGCAAAGAAACCAGCAGCTGCTAAGAAACCGGTAGCCGCAAAAAAGCCAGCAGTAAAAAAACCTGCAACGCCTAAAACAACTGCGACTAAACCAGCAGCTGCTAAAAAGCCCGCTGCAACTAAAACCGTTGCTGCAAAACCAGCGGCCGCAAAGAAACCTGCTGCCGCTAAAAAGCCTGCGGCAAAAAAACCTGCAGCGCCTAAAGCAGCTGCACCTAAAGTAGCCACACCCAAAGCAGTCGCAGCAACACCAGTTGCGCAAAAAGCTTCGCCAAGCCTAGGTTTGTTTGGCTCAATCGGCGCGTTCTTCAAAAAGCTACTAGGCTAATCGCTTAAGCTTACATTAAGGGGCTAGCAAAAGTTGATTTTGCTAGCCCTGGTTTCACTACCGCGTACTTCAACCATACTTACCAAGCATGGGCATTCTTAAAAGTTTTATCATTCGACTTGAAAGGAAAGAAGATGGCCATCAGCAAAACTGAGAAACCAAGCACCACGAAAACCGCAACTGCAAAAAAATTAGCACCAAAGAAAGTAGCTGCTAAAAAAGCACCTACTACTAAAACAGTCGCCTCAAAGAAAACTGCCGCAAAAAAAACGAGCACTAAAAAAGTAACGCAGCCTAGTCCTGAGGCGCTTTACAAGATGACAGAAGTTGCCGCTTATTACATCGCACAAAACAATGGTTTTGCTGGCAATCCAAGCGACTATTGGATGATTGCTGAAGCGCAAATTACTTCGCTTTACAAATAAGCCTCACCCAATCAATCGCAAGACCAAATCTATATCTTATTCATAGCCGAGGCCGCTAGGCTACGGCTATAATACGGCTTCTTTACTTATTATGCGTGGCAAGACTTCATGCAGTTTTCCTTAGCCATTCCGGCACAAGGCAGCACAAAAAAAATAGACAAGACATGCGCTGGTTTAGATAGCGCGGCCCTTGCACAACTAGCGATTGAGCTTAAAGCCAACAAAAGCAAAACACCGCTTGCCATCATCACTGCCAATGCCTTTGATGCGCAGCGCTTACTCGAAGAAATGCCATGGTTTGCCCCTAGCCTAGTTGTCAACCTATTGCCTGATTGGGAAACACTTCCTTACGACCACTTTTCACCGCATCCTGATTTAATTTCTGAACGTCTATCCACGCTCTATCAAATCAGCCAAAACAATTGCGACGTAGTCATTGTGCCCGCAGGCACAGCCTTAATTCAGCTGCCGCCAATCGCCTATTTAGCGGCAAATACCTTTATGCTCAAAAAGGGGCAAAGGCTAGACTTAGAGGCCCTTAGAAAACAATGTGCTGAAGCTGGCTACCATCATGTGAGTCAAGTAGTCAGCCCTGGGGAGTTTAGTGTACGTGGCGGGTTAGTAGACTTGTTCCCAATGGGGAGCGGCTTACCTTTCCGATTAGATTTATTCGATGATGAAATCGAGACCATCCGTACCTTTGATGTCGATACACAGCGTAGCTTATATCCTGTCCCAGAAATTCGACTTTTACCTGCGAGGGAGTTTCCTTTAGACGAAAAAGGCATCGCACTTTTTAGACAAAATTTCCGTGAGCAGTTTGAAGGAGACCCTTCTAGAAGCCGCATCTATAAAGACGTCAGCAAAGGCGTTGCGAGCGGCGGTATTGAATGGTATTTACCGCTATTTTTCGAAAAGACGGCTACCCTGCTAGATTACTTGCCTGAACAAACCGTGCTCTGCATGCACGGCAATCTGGACAATGCCGCGCAGAGTTTTTGGTTTGAGGCACAGTCTCGTTACCGCCTATTAGCGCATGATGTTGAACGCCCAATTCTCACGCCAGAAACCTTACTCATTAAAGCGGATGAGTTTTTTAGTCAGACGCATCGCTACCCTCGCCTGACTGTGAATAATGATGGCACCTTGACTGGCCTAACTGAGCTAGACATCGAAAGGCGCGCCGAAAAACCACTCCATAAATTAGAAGCTTTTATCAAGGGCTTTAAAGGCCGCATACTCATTGCCGCCGAGAGCCTTGGGCGCCGCGAAACTATTTTACAGCTTCTGACAGACCAGGGAATTAAACCTGCACTTTGTGAAAGCTGGGAAGATTTCAATACCAGCGCTGCCAAGCTAATGCTAGGCGTCACTACGCTGCATAGCGGCTTTCAATACAAAGACGTGGCGATTATCACAGAAGCCGAGTTATACGCTGCCACAGTGCGTCAGCAACGTCGCCGTGAGAAAGAAAAAGCCCGAAGTACTGAAGGCATGCTCAAGGACTTGTCCGAGCTACGCGAGAACGACCCTGTCGTCCACGAACAACATGGGGTTGGACGTTACCGTGGCCTCATTAACTTAGACTTCGGCGAAGGTGAAACCGAGTTCTTGCTCTTGGAATATGCGGGCGACGATAAGCTCTATGTGCCAGTATCACAGCTATTCCTGATTTCACGTTACTCAGGTGGCCCACCAGAATCTGCACCGCTACACAGATTAGGCTCTGGCAACTGGGAAAAAGCCAAGAAAAAAGCACTCAAACAAATTCGCGATACTGCCGCAGAATTGCTCAATCTTTATGCACAGCGTGCAGCACGTAAAGGCCATGCTTTTACCTTAAGCCTGCATGACTATGAAACTTTCGCCGAAGGCTTCCCTTTTGAGGAAACGCCTGATCAGCTTTCTGCGATTGAAGCGGTCATTAGCGATATGCAATCAGGCAGGCCAATGGATCGATTGGTCTGCGGAGATGTTGGCTTTGGTAAAACAGAAGTGGCCTTACGCGCCGCCTTTGTTGCTGTCATGGGGGGGCGTCAGGTTGCTGTATTAGTCCCAACGACACTCCTTGCTGAACAGCATTACCAAAACTTTAGTGACCGATTTGCCGAATGGCCGATTAAGGTGGCTGAAATTTCTCGCTTCCGCACAGCCAAAGAACAAACCGAAGCGCTTAAAGGATTAGCTGACGGTAGCATCGATATCATTATCGGCACGCATCGTTTAATCTCAAAAGACGTGAAGTTTGATAATTTAGGTTTGGTCATTTTGGACGAAGAGCACCGCTTTGGTGTGCGTCAAAAAGAACAGCTGAAAGCGCTACGTGCAGAAGTCGACGTGCTAACCCTCACCGCCACGCCGATTCCACGCACACTTAGCATGGCGATGGAAGGCTTGCGTGAGTTCAGTGTGATTACCACGCCGCCACAAAAACGCTTAGCGATTAAAACCTTTGCGACGGACTATTCAGAGGGCATTATTCGTGAAGCCGCGATGCGCGAATTCAAACGCGGCGGGCAAGTCTATTTCTTACACAACGAAGTGGATACCATCCACTCTATGCGCGAAAAGCTAGAACGTATCCTGCCAGAAGCCCGCATCAGCATTGCCCACGGCCAATTACGTGAACGTGAGCTAGAGCATGTGATGCGTGACTTCTATCATCAGCGCTCAAACTTACTACTCTGTACCACCATTATTGAGACCGGCATTGACGTCCCAACCGCCAACACGATTATTATGAATCGTGCTGATATGTTTGGTTTAGCACAGTTACATCAATTGCGTGGCCGTGTAGGTCGTTCGCATCACCAAGCTTATGCCTATTTATTAACCGAGCCTAACCGCAAAATTACCCCACAAGCACAAAAGCGTTTAGATGCGATTCAGCTCTTAGAAGACTTAGGTGCAGGCTTTCATCTTGCCATGCACGACTTAGAGATCCGAGGCGCTGGTGAATTGCTGGGTGATTCACAAAGCGGCGAGATGCAAGAAATAGGCTTCCACTTGTATTCAGAGATGCTTTCTCATGCTGTGAAGCGTTTGAAAGAAGGCAAAGAACCTGATTTATCAGCACCATTGGGCGTCACCACAGAAATCAATCTGCATACACCGGCTTTGCTGACGAATGACTATTGTCCTGACGTGCATGAACGCTTGGTACTTTACAAACGCCTTGCCAACTGCACGAATGACGACGAGCTGGACACCATGCAGGAAGAGCTCATTGATCGCTTTGGCATGCTCCCAGAACAAGGCGAAGCATTGATGGCATGTCATCGTCTGCGCGTTGCGGCCAAACCGCTTGGCATCCTCAAAATTGATGCCAGTGATAGCGCGATTCAATTACAGTTCAGCCAACATGCAGATTTAGATCCAACCAAGCTCATTGCATTACTACAACGTGACCGTCGTTGCCGCATGAATGGCCCAGATAAATTACGCATTACCGTGGCTTATGGTGATATCGTTCACCGTGCTGATTTCATTAAAAACATCATGAAAGAGTTTGTATAAATGTTAGAACAAATCGTCGCTGTCTTAGCCGCCTGGATTATGGGTGTTATCTCTTCATTAGGTTACAGCGGCGTTGTGTTGCTGATGGCGATTGAGTCGGCCTGCATTCCACTACCCTCTGAAATCATCATGCCATTTGCAGGATTTTTAGTATTTAAAGGTGAAATGACACTCTGGGGCGTGGCTTTGGCTGGCGCCATTGGCTGCGTCATGGGTTCTATCCCTGCGTACTACTTAGGCATGTACGGTGGCAGACCACTGGTAGAAAAATATGGGAAATGGGTACTCATTTCACACAAAGACCTCAACTGGGCAGATCAGGCCTTTGCCAAACACGGTGAGATTATTATTTTCATCGGACGACTCTTGCCTGCGGTACGTACTTTTATTGCTTTCCCAGCAGGCGTTGCGAGAATGAATATGCCCAAGTTCGTTCTTTATACCTTTGTTGGCTCACTGATTTGGTGCTACCTGTTGGCACTTGCAGGGTTAAAAGCCGGTGAGAACTGGGAAAGTCTAAAAGTCTACTTTCACCAATTCCATTACGTGATTGCTGGCGCTGGCTTAATCTTCGTGATTTGGTATGTAAGAAGGCACTTTAAACAGTAGTGACGGTATTGCTGGACCTCTAGCGAAAAACAGCAATGGATGTTTGATCAGTATTGAATTTATTGCGCGCCTGCCATAAGTCATAAGAGCTTTGTTCAGCCAACCACAAGTCTGCGCGCCCCCCATTTTCAACACCTAGCCATTTTTCGAGTCTTAAAGCCATCTCAGGTGAAATTGCAGCATGACCATTCAGAACTCTAGACAATGACGATCGCGCAACACCTAACTGCGCAGCTGCTTCTGTCACAGTTAATCCTAGAGCAGGAAGTATATCGTCTCTGATTGTTTCGCCAGGGTGTGGCGGGTTGCTTATCACTTTCATTTTCACCTCCTAAATTTAAAGCTTGATGAGACTTCCCACACTCACAAAATAAACAGCCAACTGGATACTTAAACCTTCATCCGCGAAAAGTGCTGCATAGCCCTCAAGTTGCTGACGATACTGCTCAGCAGCTTGATTCAAGCCAGCTTCATCAAGACTGCGGTCTAAAGCAATCGTTTTGTAATCAACAATCCAGCGCACGCTATTTTCAACAAAGGTTCGATCAATCACCCGTTTCTGAATCACTAAACCATCACTTTGGCGCTCAATCGCCAACTCATTTTGTGCGTATTCATGCGCTTGTAAAACCCATCGCGCCTGGTCACTTGTGAATGTTTTCTTGAGCAAAGTAAGCACCACTTCCGCCCCTTTTTGAGCAGCCAGCATGGGGTGACCCTGTTGCGCAAACCAACGCCGCATCGCAAGCTTTAATGTCTCGAGTCGAGTTAGCGACCAATGCTCAAGTCCCTGGTCAGCGATTAGCTCTAAATAGCGATGAACCAAAGTGCCCACGTCAGCATCTAAGGACAAGCCTGTTTCATCTTCTGCAGATGCCCTACTTTGCTGAACTTCATACTGCACTTGTTCAGCTTGCAAAATATCGGGAATATGCGGTTCTTTCAAACGTACTAACTGCGGCACAAAATCCTCTAACTTGCCGCTGAAACGTCGTTCGCTCAAAGTAGAAGGCTCTGCTTGGTTAAGTGCTAACTTATCCTCATTAAACTCACTCGCCACCACAGGCCAAAGCATTTCTAAGAACGTATTCTTTTTTGGTTGTAATTCACCTTTTTTATTGGGTGCCACCGCCCCCAAAAGATGCAAGCAGCGTTCAGCACGCGTCACTGCCACATAAAGCACACGCGCATCTTCATAAGCGGCACGCTGCTTTTCTAGCGACTTCATGTAGTCGTAAATACCCTGTGAATTGGGTTTGTTTTTACCTTTAGGCGGCATCGGCGCCACCACCAAATCCACATCCGCCACATCTCCGCCAAAGCCCTCTCTCGCCACTTCTTCCCACATCAGCAAAGGCTGGTCGGTGCGACCTGTGGTCTTATCAAGACCAGGCAGAATCACCGTATCAAACTCCAAGCCTTTAGATTTATGGATGGTCATAAATTGCAGCAAATCCTTGGCCTTGGCATCAGGCGCCGCATAAAGCTTTTGCACCTCAATCGCTAATTGCTCAGTGCTAAATTGGCCGTTAGCTTCCATGCGATCAATACGATCGAAGAACGCTTGCACATCACGAACATCCCCAGCCTCCCACAAACAAGTTGGTCCGCCTAGCATCACCCAAACGCCATGGACCCAGCGGCTAATGCTCATACGCCCACGGTTATTAAGCGCTTCTTGCATGACGTCTCGCACATGCAACAAACGCTTGCGACCATCATCACTCATCGCTTGTAAGCGTGCCTCATCGTGCATTAAATGTAGCACTGTGCTGACTTGGTCATTGCCAATCAGCTTGTGCAAATCTTCCAAACGCAAACCACACCAAGGCGCACGTAAAATAGCTAACCAATGTACGCGGTCAGCACGTTGATGCAAAGCATTCGTGAGTGATAACAAATCTTGAACGACCTGACGATTAGCGAGCTCTTCAATTTCAACCGCTTGGAATTGAATATCAGCATGATTACGACGAATCTCCGCCACCAAGGCATGTAAATGGCTTCGAGCACGCACCAACACGGCAATTTTTCTTGTTGGATTTTGAGCCCAAGTGGCTTTGATAATTTCAATGATTTTATTCGCTTCTAGCTGGCGAACATCACTTTCAACCGCCTCCTCTTGTGCATCATCGTCATCAAACTCAATAGAGTTTCCACCATCCACCATGGCATGAAAAGTCACGCCAGCGCCAGCAGGGTCCCGGTCTTTTGCGACAAACGCACGATAACTAATCGCCCCGCGTGACACGCTGTCTTCATCAGGAAATACTTTTACGAAGGTATCATTTACCCATTCAATGACTGGGGCATGTGAGCGATTGTTGCGCCACAATTTAAGTGGGATCAAAGACAAGCCACCGATGCCCTCCTGTGCCACACGCAAAAACAAGCCAACATTGGCTTTGCGGAAACGGTAAATCGATTGCATCGGGTCGCCCACTAAAAACAGCGTGCGGCCATCGTCATCCATCCAGCCTTGCGTCAGATGCTCGATCAGCTTGATTTGTGTAGGACTCGTATCCTGAAACTCATCCACCAACAAATGCTTGATTCGGTAATCCAGCTTCAAAGCCAAATCCGTCGGATTTTCTTCTGCATCGCCGAGTGCAAGTAATGCATTTTGTGAAATCTGTACAAAGTCCACTTCGCCATGTTGCTGAAATACCAACCAAAGCTCAGCGGTCGCCACTTTAAGCAAATGGGCTAATGCCAACACAATTTGCCAACTCTGCTCGTCGTACTTGGGATTGGGTAGCTCTCTCAACGCTTTTAACGCCAGCTCAGCACCATCGGTCTGCTGTAACGTTTCAACCACCTCGGCATGAAGACTTTTATAAATATTACCTTCAGGTGTAGCTGGAAAGCCATTTTTAACATTCACGGTTTTTCTAAAGGTGTTGGTGCCTGTCAATAACAAATCAACTACTGCACGCCACATCGGAAGTGCTTCTGGCTTAAATGGAATCGGCGTTTCCCAGTCACGCAGCAATGCCACAGAGACATCACAAGGCAAGTTGGAAGCGGCATAACGCGCAACCGGCATCAAGGCTTCTTGCACACGCAGAGGCATCACTTCAGCCACCGCTTGCATATCTTGTGTGACCAAATGCGCAAGCGCGGCTTCAGCTAAGGAGGCATCATGATGATTCATTACGTAGTACTGCCATTGATCGCGCTTAGCGAGCATCTCGGCTAGTAGCGCATTAAGCCTGAAATGGTCATTATCAAAATAACGCAAAGCTTGCTGCACCACAGGGCCTTCTGCCGCATCATCTAAATTCGCTAAAGTGCGCGTGGCGGCTTCTTGATAATACAAACTGGCATCTTCACTCACCGCTGGCTGCGTGCCAAAACGGCTAAGCAATGGCATTTGACGCGCTAAATTGCCACTTAATGAGTCAATGGTATAAATGCGCAACCGTGAGGGCGTGGTGAGCAACTCCCATGACTTCTCAGCAGATCTTGCCAGCGCTTTTTGTCCAAGCTCAAACGTGACGATTTTGTGCGCTAGCGTCGGACGCTCGCCACCATTCGCATCCACCAAGCTATCCATAATCCGCTTTCTCATTTCCGAAGCGGCTTTATTGGTGAAAGTAATCGCAATAATCTCTTCGGGTGAATCCACCGTGGCAAGCAATTTCAAATAGCGCTGAGTGAGCAGTTCGGTTTTACCTGCACCTGCAGGGGCCTCTACAGTAAAAGAAGCAAATTCCAAAGCCTCAATGCGGCTTGCATCATCTTCAGAAAGCAAGTGTTGATATTGACTCATAGGTCACCTACCACTTGCTGATGAAGCTCTGCTTGTTGATGCTCAAACTGTAACTGGCGCTCCGCCAATCGTAATAAAGGCAGGACCTCACAATAGGCCAGCTGCTTTTCATTTTCAAACCTCACCGCCGCATCACCCGCTTTAATCGCCTGCGCTGTCGCAGTGATACTATTTTTCCAATGCGCAATCACAGAAGGCCAATCAGGAAAATCCGCCTCTGCAAAAATCTTGCGTCCTCGACTCTCCTCCAAAGGCGTCGCACCCTGTAACACACCTTTACTCGAAGCAATACCAGCGTAGCCAGCTTTCTCCAACAGCACTTTGGCAAAACATACCGCGGCTACTTCCGCATCGCCCATTAAAAAGGCGGCGTAAATCGGCAATTGCGGTTCAGCGATATTGGCGTTTGCCCAGTTCTTAAAATCAATCTTACCGCCAGTTTTGTAATCGAGCACAACCAAACGGCCATCTTCAAGTTGATCCACTCTATCCACAGTGAGCGTTATTGAAAGGCTATCAATTGGTATGGTATGCTTACGCTCAACCGCCTGCACAACAAAGCCCATTTCACGTGCCTTCTCGACATCATTGAGCCAAGCCGTGACCAATTTCACCAAGCGCTCTTTTTCTAGCTGAATAAAAATCGCAGAAAAGGCTTCATCGTGCTCTTGATTGAACAAAGACATCACTTTGTCAGCCACTTGCTCAAGCACAGCTTGCATCTCATTGTCACTCAAGGCATGTAAATATGTGGAGTCGCGCCCATCCCAAAAGGCCTCCAACACTTGATGCACAAGATTACCTCTATCCATCGCATCCAAACCATCTACTGGTTCTTTTAAGGCTTTAGCATACAAGCGATATTGGTAGAAAGCCCAAGCTGGGCATATCGCTTGCGCCTTGAGTAAGCCTGTTCCACCTGATACATGACCGCCCTCTTCCACCACTGGTGCTTGATGGTCATCTAACCATTGCCAAGGCTTCTCCACTAATTCAGCAGGCACACAATCAACTAGCTGTTCAGCCAGTGTTTTAGCCAGCAACCTCTCGGTAGAGGCAAGCGGAATCTCTTGCATCAATGGACTTGCACGCAATTGACGATCGCCATCTTGAATCGCGCTAGAAAAAATGACCGAACGGGCACTTTTAATCAAACGGGAATGGATTGCTTTTGCAAAAGCCACTTGCACCTCACTGCTGGCATTCGGAGTTTCTGCGGCGCGTTGCAGACTCGCTGAAATCAATGCGTTCGGTCGTGCGATTGGCGGCCAAACGTGATCATTCATCCCCAACACCCACATCGCATCCAAAGGCGCAGCAGCAGCCTCCATCATCCCCATAATTTGCAATGGCGGAATCTGCTTAGACTCGGGCTGAAAAATCTGCGCCTGACAAAGTTTAATTAATTGGGAAATGGCTTGTTTAGCATCAATTTTACCGAGCAAGTCATCTAAGCCAGCCAGCGCTGAAATCACTTTGGCGAATGATTTGGTCGCTTGATATTCATAGCTAGATAAACTTCTACGACCAGGCCAGTCTGCATGGACTAAGGCTTTATCTAACACCAAAGCCCAAACAGAAGGAAGCTGTTTCGACATTTGAGCTTGCGCATAGCCAAGCAAATCTTGTAAGGCTTTAATGGTCGCTGGCAAGCGCATACCGCCCTCACCTGCTGTCACTTTATGAATATAGTTTTGTAAGCGTGCGCTCTTAAAACTCAAAGGCAAATCACGCCGCATCCTTGCATCTAGCAAGGCTCTAGCATCCGCTTCTAACAAGCCCTCTGACCAATAAGGGCTATGCAACAACTTAATCATGTCTTGCTGAAAAATATTGCCCCGCTGCCAAGCCAATTGCAGGAGATGAATGGCACTTGCAATCACAGGTTGGGTATTGAGTGGCACACCCAAAGAAAAATCATAAGGTCGCTGATTTTCGGCTAGTGCAGGACGCGCGGCAGATGGATGCAACACATCATCCAAGAGCGCAGAAATTTTGCTACGCAGCGCCGCCAACTCAGGCACCACAATTGCAATGCTCACATTTGGATTTTCTGCTAACTGTGCTTTTGCCCAAGCAACAGCCGCGCGGCATTCCGCATCTTGGTCAGTGAATACCATATGCTGAGCCTCTTGAGGCGAATCAAATGTGAGTAATGCCGAGCTGACTTTCACGCCCCGCTTCAAAAGCACTTCTTGCAATCTTTTAAGCTGAGGATTGATACGATCAAAGCCTGCAAACTCAACGTGTGCTGGCAATGTGCCAACACCACTTTCTAACACATCTAAACGCCAATTTCCGTAGCGCACTGACTCCAAATAGCCATTTTGCTTGCAGAGCCACTGAAAGCGTTTGCGCCACTCCAAAAACTGTTTGGTCTCTTCGGTGGCCTCATCCATATCAATATGAAGATTCCACTCAATCACGAGGCGATTAGCCTCCATCGCCGCGCTTGCTAAACCAGAAGCATCAAATAAATCCTTGGCATCGTACGATTTCAAACAATGCCTAATACTCTGCTCCCACAGCAGACTCTCTTGAAGTGTGCTGAGCTCGGTGAGCGGCAATTGCGCTGCGTCAATATCACCAAGCAACATAGCATCATCAAGCACTTGCCCCAACCATTGTGACAAAGGCATCGCAGCCAGCGGTTGCCATTTTGAAATACCTTTTTTTAATTGCTCGCGCTGAAAAATTCCTTGCAAGCTACGCGCTAAACGCGGCGTAGAACATAAAATCAGGCTAGAATTCGTGGCTTGGGTCATCGTTAGATTTTAACGCGGACTGGCAACTAAAAACACTGAAAACAAAGAATAAAAATAGCACCCCATGGCAGATCAAAAAAACTACATCACCCCCCAAGGCCACGCCGCATTAGAAGCTGAATTTACTCAGCTTCTCAAAGTCGAGCGGCCTGAAGTTGTGCGCGTAGTTTCTTGGGCTGCGGGTAACGGCGATCGGTCGGAGAATGGTGACTATATCTATGGAAAGCGAAGACTGCGCCAAATTGACTCGCGCTTACGCTTTTTAATGCAACGTATGGATGCGGCTGTGATTGTTGATCCCGCCACACAAGCAGGTCTTGAGAAAGTATTCTTTGGCGCTTGGATCACCTTGTATTCATTGGACAGAGATACCGAACACACCTACCGCATCGTCGGCCAAGACGAGCTGGAGCCTACGAAAGGCTGGATCAGCTGGGTGTCCCCCCTCGCCAAAGCCATGTTGGGCAAGCAAGTAGGCGATGTGGTGCGCGTGCAAACCCCAACGGGTGAGGATGAGTACGAAATTCAAGAGGTTAGCTACACCGATCCCAATGAATAAATCGACAAAGACAAATCAAACCTCATGGGATATCTTTTGCCGAGTGGTGGACAACTTCGGCGACATCGGCGTCTGCTGGCGGCTAGCTAAACAACTCCATGATGAATATGCGCTTGATATTCGCCTTTGGGTGGATGATTTAAATGTTGCCAGCAAAATAGTGACCGACTTAGATGCATCCCTCAATCGCCAGCAAGTAAATGGCGTTGAGGTTTGTCTATGGAAAGATGACGCTAGCTTTGCAAACATCACCCCTGCCGATGTGGTCATCGAAGCCTTTGCTTGCGAATTACCCAAGCTTTACATTCAACACATGATCGCCAAAAAACCGATCTGGCTCAATTTAGAATACTTATCTGCAGAGTCTTGGGTGGATGATTTTCACGCGCAAAGCTCTGTCCATCCTACAACTGGCTTACGCAAGACCTTCTTTTTCCCTGGCTTTACTGAACAAACAGGCGGCTTGATTCGTGAGCAAAATTTAATTGCCAAACGTGACGCGGCAAAAGCACAAATGAAACGTCTGCCTAGCATTCAAGTTTCTCTATTTTGCTACCCTCACGCACCAATACAGAGCTTGCTTGAGGCGATGACAGAGAGCATGCGGCCAGTCGAATGCTTTGTACCGACAGGTAGCTCACTTGGAAAAATTGCTGAGTTCTTTGGCCTCACCCAAATTAAAGTTGGCAACACATTCAAAAAAGAACAGCTAACGCTGACCGTTTTGCCATTTTTGACACAAGCCGAATATGACCAGCTGCTATGGTGCTGCGATCTCAACTTTGTGCGCGGTGAAGATAGTTGGATAAGGGCTTTATGGTCTGCCAATCCGTTTATTTGGCAAACTTACCCGCAAGATGAAAAGCACCATCTAAAAAAATTAGATGCATTTTTAGAAAAGTACGAAGTTCAAGCAGATCATGTGTTAAACGAGTTTCACCATGCTTGGCTAGACGCTGAAATTAGCCCAGCACTTTGGAATAAACTAATAGCGGCCTTGCCAACGCTCAAAACCCATGCCGAATTGCAAACGCACAAATTTGAGCAACAAGCTGATTTGGCGGCTAAATTGGTGATTTTTACCAAAAATAAGGTATAATGCGCGGCTTTTTACACCATAACTTTTTGCAGGACATCACATGAAAACAGCAATGGAACTCCGCGTCGGCAACGTAATCATGATCGGTAACGATCCATTGGTTGTGCAAAAGGCCGAATACAATAAATCAGGCCGTAACTCAGCCGTGGTTAA